>JAEWFH010000025.1 GCA_023388955.1 Pseudomonadota bacterium | reverse complement strand
ACCTCGCCGAACAGGAAGCTGGAGTACAGGAACAGCCCGCCGAACAGGTAGCACCAGTAGCCGAAGGCGCCCATGCGCGGGAACGGCAGGTCGCGCGTGCCGAGCATCTTCGGCAGCAGGTAGATCGCGAAGCCTTCCATGATCGGCACCGCGAACAGGAACATCATCGTGGTGCCGTGCATGGTCACGAACTGGTTGTAGCGGTCCGGGTCCAGCACCTGGTTGCCCGGCCAGGCCAGCTGCAGCCGGATGAACATCGACAGCAGCCCGCCGACCAGCATGAAGGCCAGTCCGGTGTACACGTAGCGCATGCCGACCGCGCTGTGGAACACGCCGGTAAACGTCCCGCGGATGCCGGGGGGGTTGGCCCAGACCTTGTGCAACCGGGCCAGGCGGACCTCGTCGGCGGGTTGCAGCGGCGTCCCGGTCATGGCGTGGCGGCCTCCGTCGGGTGCGCCGGGACGGGCAACTCGCCGCCTCCGCCGCCGATCCAGGATTCATAGCGATCGGGTGCCACCACGATCACCTCGAACGCCATCAGCGCATGGTCACGGCCGCAGAACTCCGCGCACTGGCCGCGGATCGGGCCGGCCCGGTCCGCGCGCAGCCGCAGCAGGTTGGTGCGGCCCGGGATGGCGTCCATCTTCCCGCCCAGGCGGGGGATCCAGAAGCTGTGGATCACGTCCCCGGCGCTGATGCGGAACTCGACGTCCCGGCCCAGCGGCATCAGCACCGCGTCCTGGCTGGTGGCCTGCACCGCCCCGTCTTCGGCCAGGTAGCGGAAGGTCCAGTTCCACTGCTGCGCATGGACCTCGATGACATGGTCCGGCGGCCGGTCCATCGCCATCGCACGCCAGCCCATCGCGGTGCCGTGCACCAGCAGCGCGGCCAGCACGGCCACGGGGAAGGCCAGCCCGCCCAGGGCAATCATCGTGATGCCGCTGCGGAACGGCGGTGCTTCAGGATCGCGCACCATTGCCCGCCACAGCAGCACCATCACCAGCAACAGGATGAACAGCGCCCCGCCGGCCATGATCCACCAGGTGCGGGCGACCTCGGCGGCGGCCGGGCCGGCCGGGTCGAGCATGGATTGCACGCCGCTGCAGCCGCTGCCGGCCACTACGGCGGCGAGCACGAGGCAGGTGGAAACGGTCGCGTACGACCGCGGGCGCGACCTGCGGACCGGTCCTGACAAGCCAGGCTCCACGGGAGGGGGACGCCGGCCATTCAGCCACGGCTCGGGAAAAAGCCCGGTGAAAGGGCGCCCCCCGGCGCCCGCCGTGGCACAATTACGGGCTCGCGTGGGCCGTTAGCTCAGTCGGTAGAGCATCGGACTTTTAATCCGCTGGTCGATGGTTCGAATCCATCACGGCCCACCAGCTTTTTCCCAGAACGCCCGCTACGCCGCCTCGCAGTCCAGCAACTGCTGCAGCACGTCCTCGCCGTAGCGCTCCAGTTTCACCGCCCCGATCCCCGGTACCTGCGCCAGTGCGTCCAGGTCGTCGGGTGCCGCCTCGGCGATCGAGCGCAGGGTGGCGTCGTGGAAGATCACGTAGGCCGGGACGTTCTGCTCGCGGGCGGTCTCGGCGCGCCAGCGGCGCAGGGCCTCGAAGCGCTGGCGCTCCTCCAGTGACAGGTCTTCCAGGGCCGCGTCCACCGCCGCGCGCTGGCGGGTGGCGCGCGACGGGCGCGCGGCGTCCTTGCGGAAGGTCAGCTCGCGCTCGCCGCGCAGTACCGGGCCGGCCGCCCTGGTCAGGCGCAAGGCGCCGTGGCGCTCGTGGTCGGCCTCCAGCAACCCGAGTGCGACCAGTTGGCGGAACACGCTGCTCCACTGGCGTACCTGCAGCTCGGCGCCGATGCCCCAGGTGCTGAGCGCCTGGTGGCCGTGCTGGCTGGCCTTGTCGGTGGGGGTGCCGCGCAGCACGTCGATCACGTGGCCGGCACCGAAGCGCTGGCCGGTGCGGTAGACGCAGCTCAGGGCCATGCGCGCGGCCTCGGTGCCGTCCCAGCATTCGGGCGGGTGCAGGCAGTTGTCGCAGTTGCCGCAGGCGCCGGCGTGCGCCTCGCCGAACCACCCAAGCAAGGCCTGCCGGCGGCAGGTGGTGGATTCGCAGAAACCCAGCAGGGCGTCGAGCTTGCGCAGCTCCAGCCGCTTGCGTTCCTCGCCGGCCTCGCCCTGGTTGATCAGCATGCGCAGGTTGACCACGTCGCCCAGGCCGTAGCTGAGCCAGGCCTCGGCGGGCATGCCGTCGCGGCCGGCGCGGCCGGTCTCCTGGTAGTAGCCCTCGATCGACTTGGGCAGGTCGACATGGGCAACGAAGCGCACGTCCGGCTTGTCGATACCCATGCCGAAGGCGATCGTCGCGACCACCACCACGCCGTCGCCCTGCAGGAAGCGGCGCTGGTGCTCGGCGCGTACCTGCGCCTCCATGCCGGCGTGGTAGGGCAGCGCGTCGATGCCGGCCTGCTGCAGCTGTTCGGCGACCGATTCCACCCGGCGCCGGGAGAAGGCGTAGACGATGCCGCTCTGGCCGCGGTGTCGGGCCAGGAAGTCCAGCAGCGAGCGGGTGCCGGCGCCGTCCTTCTGCACCACGGTGTAGCGGATGTTGGGGCGGTCGAAGGAGCTGGTGAAGCGCCGCGCGTCCTGCAGCCCCAGGCGCTCGGCGATCTCCTCCCGGGTGGGTGCGTCGGCGGTGGCGGTCAGGGCGATGCGCGGCACGCCCGGCCAGCGCTCGTGCAGCACGGTGAGCTGGCGGTACTCGGGGCGGAAGTCGTGGCCCCACTGGGAGACGCAGTGCGCCTCGTCGATCGCGAACAGGGCGATGCCCGGGCCGTCGTGGGCGCGGTCCAGCAGCGACAGGAAGCGCGGGGTCAGCAGCCGCTCGGGCGCGACATAGAGCAGGTCCAGCGTGCCGTCGAGGAAGTCGCGCTCGACCGACGCGGCCCCGGCGGCGTCGAGGGTGGAGTTCAGGAAGGCCGCCCTCACGCCGAGCTGGCGCAGGCCCTCGACCTGGTCCTGCATCAGCGCGATCAGCGGCGAGACCACGATCGCGCAACCCTGGCGCAGCAGGGCCGGGAGCTGGTAGCACAGCGACTTGCCGCCGCCGGTGGGCATCAGCACCAGCGCGTCGTCGCCCCGGGCCACGCAGTCGACGATGTCCGCCTGCTCGCCACGGAAACCCTCGTGGCCGAAGGTGGTGCGGAGCAGGTCGAGCGCGGCGTCTTGCATGGCGCCTAGGGTACCAGCCGGCCCGCGGGCGGGCCGGCCGGAAATCTCCGCGGCGGAGGGGCGGAAAACCCTGTTACTGCAACAACGACCGCAGCATCCAGGCGTACTTCTCGTGCGTCTGCAGGCGCTGGGTCAGCAGGTCCACGGTCGGGTCGTCGCCGGCATCATCCGCGGTGCGCAGCACGCGCCGCGCGGTCCGGCACACCGCCTCGTTGCCCAGCACCAGCTGGGTGACCATTTCCTTCCATTCCGGCGCCCGGTCCAGCCCGGTCTCCTCCTCGATCGAGGTCAGCGCGGTGAACTCCTGGTAGGAGCCCGGCGCGTTGTAGCCCAGGGCGCGGATGCGTTCGGCGATGTCGTCCAGGGCCTGCCACTGCTCGGTGTACTGTCCCTCGAACATCACGTGCAGGGCGTTGAACATGGGCCCGGTGACGTTCCAGTGGAAGTTATGGGTCTTCAGGTAGAGCGTGTACGCATCCGCAAGGAAGGCGGACAGCCCGGTGGAGATCTCCTTGCGGTCGCCGTCCGCGATCCCGATATCCAGTTGTGGGGCGCGCGAGTCGTTGCCAGGCGAGGCGGCCGGAGGGGTCCGGGTGCCGGACGATCCGCGGGTGCCCTTCCTGGTCTTCGTGGTCTTGGTGGTGCTGCGGGTCTTCTTCGCGGTTGCCATGTCGTGAGTACTCCTGAGTCGTCAGCGGCGACAATTGCCAGCAATGAAATCTACCCATCGCCATGACAAGCCTTCGTCACGACGCCGCGGCCGCGCCGGCGGCCCGGTGCCGCCGTTGCTGGCCCGCGCGCGCGAGTCGATCGACGCAGCCCTGAGCCGGGACCGCGGCCGACTGATGGGTCTGTGGTCACGCTGGCGCGAGGCGCCGGAGGACGCAGAGCGGCGCGAGCGCTTCGAGCAGGCCGTGGCCGACTCCGCGGCCCGGCGCGAGGCCCGTGCCGCCAGGCTGCCGCAGGCCCCGGTCGACACCGGCCTGCCGATTGCCGCCGAGGCCGACCGGATCGTCGAGCTGATCCGCAAGCACCAGGTGGTGGTGATCGCCGGCGAGACCGGTTCGGGCAAGACCACCCAGATTCCCAAGCTATGCCTGGCCGCCGGGCGCGGGGCGGCGGGGATGATCGGCTGCACGCAGCCACGACGGATCGCCGCGCGTGCGGTTGCCCACCGCGTGGCCGAGGAGCTGCAGGTCCCGATGGGCGGCGCGGTCGGCTACCAGGTGCGCTTCACCGACAACGTCGGCGAGGACACCGCGATCAAGTTCATGACCGACGGCATCCTGCTGGCGGAGATCGCCTCCGACCGCTGGCTCTCGCGCTACGACACGATCCTGATCGACGAGGCCCACGAACGCAGCCTCAACATCGATTTCCTGCTCGGCTACCTCAAGCAGCTGCTGGCGAAACGCCGCGACCTGAAGGTCATCGTCACCTCGGCGACCATCGACACCGAGCGCTTCGCCGCCCACTTCGGCGACGCGCCGGTGGTGCAGGTGGAGGGGCGCGGGTTCCCGGTCGAGATGCGCTACCGCCCGCTGGAAGGCGAGGGCGAGCGCGAGGGCGAGCGCACGGTCACCGATGGCATCGTCGCCGCCTGCGACGAGATCACCCGCGAGGATCCGCGCGGTGATGTGTTGGTCTTCCTGCCGGGCGAGCGCGAGATCCGCGACGCCCACCAGGCCCTGGAGCGCCGCAAGTACCGCCACACCGAGGTGCTGCCGCTGTACGCGCGGCTGTCGGTGCGCGAGCAGGACCGGGTATTCAACCCCGGCCCGCAGCGGCGCATCGTGCTGGCGACCAACGTCGCCGAGACCTCGCTGACGGTTCCGCGGATCCTGTACGTGGTCGATCCGGGGCTGGCGCGGGTCAAGCGCTACAGCCCGCGCGGCAAGCTCGACCGCCTGCATATCGAGCCGGTCAGCCAGGCCAGCGCCAACCAGCGCGCCGGACGCTGCGGGCGCATCGCCCCGGGCACCTGCTACCGGCTCTACAGCGAGCCGGACTTCGAGTCGCGGCCGGAGTTCACCGACCCGGAGATCCGCCGCGCCGCGCTGGCCGGGGTGATCCTGCGGATGCTGGCGCTGGGCCTGGGCGAGATCGACCGCTTCCCGTTCCTGGAGCCGCCCGACAGCCGCGCGATCGCCGATGGCTGGCAGGAGCTGGGCGAGCTGGGCGCGATCGACGACAGGCGCCGCATGACGCCCACCGGCAGGCTGATGGCGCGCCTGCCGGTGGACGTGAAGCTGGGCCGGATGCTGGTCGCCGCCAACGACAGGGCCTGCCTGCGCGAGATGCTGGCGATCGCGTCCTTCCTGGGCATCCAGGACCCGCGCGAGCGCCCGCCCGAGCAGCGCGCCGCCGCCGACAACGCCCATGCGCAGTTCGTCGACTACAACTCCGAGTTCGTCGGCATCCTCAAGCTGTGGAAGGCCTACCAGGATGCCCACGGGGAACTGACCCAGTCGCAGCTGCGCAAGTGGTGCGAGAAGAACTTCCTCGGCTTCCTGCGGATGCGCGAGTGGCGCGAGCTGCATCGACAACTCAAGTTGCTGGTGCAGGAGCTGGGGTGGGGCATCGAAACCGGCGCGTCGTCCCTCCGCACGCCGTCATCCCCGCGCACGCGGGGATCCATGGACCGCAGGGGCCGCGACGGCCAGGTCGCAGCTGAAGCCGCTCCTGCGGCCCGTGACCCGGCAGATGAACCAG
Organism: Pseudomonadota bacterium; assembly: GCA_023388955.1. Classification (GTDB taxonomy): domain Bacteria; phylum Pseudomonadota; class Gammaproteobacteria; order Xanthomonadales; family Xanthomonadaceae; genus Novilysobacter. The sequence goes on along the minus strand of JAEWFH010000025.1, from coordinate 62,775 downwards.
CCGGTGTCCGCCTCTCCGCCGCCGAATACGCCAACCTCCACCGCGCCATCCTCACCGGCCTGCCCACGCAGCTCGGCCACCGCATTCCGCCCTCCGGCAAGCCGGCCGGGGGACGCAAGCCCGGCGAGCGCCGCCCACCCGCGGAGTACGAGGGTCCGCGGGGCCGCCGCTTCGGCCTGTTTCCGGGCTCTTGGCTGATCCGCAAGCCGCCGCCGTGGGTGCTCTCGGCGACGCTGCTGGACACCGAGAAGGTCTGGGCGATGACCAACGCCTCGATCGAGCCGCAATGGGCGATCGACGAGCTCGGCCACCTGCTGTCGCGCAGGCAGTTCGACCCGCGCTGGTCGCGCTCGCAGGGGCGGGTGCTGGGCAGCGAGCAGGTCAGCCTGTTCGGACTGGTGCTGGCGCCCAGGCGCCCGGTGCACTACGGCGGCCTCTTCCCCGAGGAGAGCCGGGCGATCTTGGCCCGCGACGCGCTGGTCACCGGCGAGATCAACACCCGCAGTCCTTTCCTGGCCCGCAACCTCAAGGTGCTGGAAAGGGCGCGCGAGGAGGAGGCCAAGCAGCGCCGTGCCGGTATCGTCGTGGACGAGGACTGGATGGCGCGCTGGTACCTGGACCGGCTGCCAGCGCAGGTGCACAACGCGCAGGCACTGGATGCCTGGTACGCGAAGCTCCCGGCGAAGGACAAGGCCACGCTGGAGTGGTCGCTCGACGACCTGCTCATCGGCGACGAGACCGATGCCAACCGCTTCCCGCCGGTCATTGCGCTGGGCCAGGCGCGGCTGGCGGTGAAGTACCGCTTCGATCCCGGCGCGCCCGACGACGGCATGACCGTGATCGTCCCGCTGCACCTGCTCAACGCGCTGGACCCGGTGCGGCTGGGCTGGCTGGCGCCGGGCTTCGTCGCCGACAAGGCGGCGGCGCTGATCAAGACCCTGCCCAAGGCGCAGCGGCGCAATTTCGTGCCGGCGCCGGACTTCGCCAACGCCTTCACCGAGGCCCATCCGGGCCTCGACGAGCCCGATGCCTTCGCCGGCACGCTCGCGCGCTTCCTGCGCCGGCTGACCGGCGCGGAGGTGGCGCCGACCGACTTCGACGAGGGGGCCCTGGAGCCGCACCTGCGGACCAACCTGCGCCTGCTCGACCGCGACGGGCGCAGCGTGCTGGCCGAGTCGCGCGACCTGGACGGGCTGCGTGCGCGCTTCGGCGAACGGGCGGCGCGGGCCTTCGCTGCCCGCGCAGCGGAAGGCCTGGGCCAGCGTGGCCTGGTCGCCTTCCCGGACGAGCCGATTCCCGAACGCGTGCCTGGCGCCGCCGGCGTGCCGGCCTGGCCGGCCCTGCACGACGACGGCGACAGCGTGTCGCTGCAGGTGCATGCCGACCGCGCCGTCGCCGAACGCAACCATCCGCGCGGGGTGCGCCGGCTGCTGCAGCTGGCGCTGGCCGACCGCCTGCGCCAGGCGCGCCGGCAGCTGCCGGTCAAGCCCAAGACCGGGCTGCTGTATGCGGCGATCGAGTCCACCGCACCCGCCGGCACGCGCCGCGAGGGCGACCAGTTGCGCGTCGACCTGGTCGAGGGCGCCTTCGATGCCCTGTTGCAGCAGGCGGCGGATGAGCTGGCCGCGATCCGCGACCCGGAAGCCTTCGCCACGCTGCGCGACTCGCTCGCCCAGCGGCTGTTCCCGGAGGCGGTCGAACGCCTCGGCAAGGCCGAGCGCATCCTCGAGGCGGTGGCAGAGGCGCGTGCGAACCTGGAATCACCGCTGATGGGCTGGGCCAGCGGCAATCTCGACGACATGCGCGCGCACCTGGCCGAGCTGGTGCCCGCCGGCTTCCTGCGCGACGTGCCGGGCGCGGCGCTGGCCGAGTACCCACGCTACCTGAAGGCGCTCGCCCTGCGCGGCGAACGCGCGCTGCGCGACCCGCTGCGCGACCAGACGCGGATGCTGGAGCTCAAGCCCTTCGCCGACGCCCTGGCCGAAGCCCGCGAGCGCGACGAGGCCGACGATCCGGAGTGGCAGGCCCTGCGCTGGGACCTGGAAGAGCTGCGGGTGTCGCTGTTCGCCCAGGAACTCGGGGCCCGCGGTGGCGTCTCCCCCAAGAAGCTCGCCGCCCGCCTGTCGCGCCTGCGGTGAGAACCCCTCTCCCGCAGGTGGGAGAGGGGCCGGGGTGAGGGCCCTCGGCGTCCCGTCCTACTCCACCCGCTCCACCTTGGCCCGCGTGTTGTACCCGTCCACGCGCATGTACCAGACGCCAAGCATCCCGGGGGCGATGGTGACGGCCGGACTGTCGAGGCTTACCCCGGGCAGCGTCGCCGCATCCGTCTGCACCCACACCTGCCCGTTCTCCAGGCGGAAACGGCGACCCTTGCCGAAACCATCGAAACGGCCATCCAGCCGGGCCTCCACCTGCTCCCCGCTCCGTGCGGAAAGGAAGCCACGGCGCTCCTGCACGACCCGCTCCTCGGTGCGCTCGGCCACCCGGCGGGACTCCTCCTTGACGGCGTGCCCCAACCATTCGTTCAGCCGTGCCAGCTCGGTCGGCTCCAGTTTGTGCAGCCCTGCGGCCATGAATTCCTCGGCGGTCATCTGCCGCTCGATCGGGACCCCGGGTTGTTGGGCGGCCGCGGGCAACGCGGCAGCCAGCGCCACCGCAAGCAGTGGCAGGCGAAGGCGGGGCGGAAGTAGGCGGTAGTCACGCATCGAACTGTTCCTGCAGACGGTGGGCGGCTAGTGTAGGCATACATTCCCACCGCCCGGTACACGCCCCGGCTCGCAATGAGCGCTCCCGCCCCCGACCTTTCCGCCCTGCTGGAACGCCCTCCCGCCAACCGGATCCCGCCCGCACTGCTGGAGCGCATGCGCGTGGCGGCCACCGCCGCGGATGCCACGGCGGACGCGCATGATCCGCCGGAGGTGGTCGCGGCGATGCTGGAGGCGCTGGCGCTGCTGGATGCCGATGGCGACACCCTCGCCGCGGCCCTGCTGCACACCTGGCCGCGGATGCTGGAGGCCCTGGGCGGGGAGGCGCTGGAACGCGAGTATCCGCGCATCGCCGGCTTGCTGGAGGGGCAGCGCGCCGCGTCCCCGGTGTGGGCGTTGCACGCCGAGCGCGAGGAGCACCACCACGGCGCCGGCAGCGAGGGCCTGCGCCGGTTGCTGCTGGCCATGGTGCGCGACCTGCGGGTGGTGCCGATCCTGCTGGCCCGGCAGCTGGCGCGGATGCAACACGCGATGGCGCTGCCGGAGGAGAGGCGGCTGGCACTGGCCCGGCTGGCCCGCGACATCCATGCCCCGCTGGCCAACCGCCTCGGCATCTGGCAGCTGAAGTGGCAGCTGGAGGACCTGGCCTTCCGCCACCTGCACGGCGACACCTACAAGCAGATCGCGCGGCTGCTGGACGAAAAGCGCGCCGACCGCGAGCGCTACATCCGCGAGGTCATCGGCACCCTTGATGCCGCCATGGCCGGCCATGGCATCCGCGCCGAGGTGGCCGGACGGCCCAAACACATCTACAGCATCTGGCGGAAGATGCAGCGCAAGCAGGCGCCCATCGGCGAGCTCTACGACCTGCGCGCGGTGCGGATCCTGGTCGACGACGTCGCCGCCTGTTACGCCGCCCTGGGGGTGGTGCACGCGACCTGGATGCCGATCCCCAGCGAGTTCGACGACTACATCGCCCGGCCCAAGCCCAACGACTACCGCTCGCTGCACACCGCGGTGGTCGGGCCGGAGGGCAAGACCCTGGAGGTGCAGATCCGCACCTTCGACATGCACCGCCAGGCCGAGATGGGCGTGGCCGCGCACTGGAAGTACAAGGAAGGTGGCGGTGCCGATGCGGCGCTGGAGCGCAAGGTGGCCTGGATGCGCCGGCTGCTGGAATCCGGCGGCGGCACCGACGACGCGATCCTGGCCGGCGAGCTGGACACCGAGCTGGTCGAGGAGCGCATCTACGTGCTCACCCCGCGCGGGGAGGTGATCGACCTGCCGGCCGGCGCCACGCCGCTGGACTTCGCCTACCGGGTGCATACCGAGGTCGGCCACCGCTGCCGCGGGGCCAAGGTCGACGGCCGCATCGTGCCACTCAACCACCGCCTGCAGAGCGGTGACCGGGTCGAGATCATGACCGCGAAGACCGGTGAGCCGCGCCGCGACTGGCTGCTGGAATCCAACGGCTTCCTGGCCAGCAGCCGCTCGCGGGAGAAGGTGCGCGCCTGGTTCCACAAGCTCGACCGGGCCCGCAACGAGGCCGAGGGCAAGGAACTGCTGGACAAGGAACTGCGGCGGCTGGGCCTGCTCGGCGCCGACCTGGGGCCGGCCTGCGAGCGCTTCCACCTCGACGGCGAAGGCGAGCTGTACGTGCTGGTCGCCCTGGGCGACCTGGGTCCGCACCAGATCGGGCGCCTGTTGGCCGAGCACGAACGCGCGCGCAACGCGCCCGAGCCGGTCGCACCCGCAGTGCCGGTGTCGAAGTCCAGCGGGCCGGCGCGGGCCCACTCCGATGCGTTCACTGTCCAGGGCGTCGACAACCTGCTGGTGCAGATGGCGCGCTGCTGCCAGCCGGTACCGGGCGATGCCATCGCCGGCTACCTGACCCGGGGCCGGGGGGTGACCGTACACCGTGCCTCCTGCGCCACCCTGCGGCGGCTGGAGGACGGGCATCCGGAGCGGGTGCTGGAGGTGGAGTGGGGCAGCGCACGCGGCGGCTACCAGGTCGACGTCGAGGTGGTCGCGGTCGACCGCAAGTGGCTGCTCAAGGAAATCACCAACCTGATCGCGCAGGCCAACGTGCATCTGCTTTCGGTCAACACCGATTCCGAGCGCAACGGAGCCCGGGTGCGGATCCGGATGCGGCTGAAGGTGTCCGACTTCGGCCAGTTGTCGACGTTGCTGGGGCGTTTCTCCGGGCTGGCGGGCGTGGAGGAGGCGCGGCGCGCCTGAGCGGGCGCCGGCTCAGGCCAGCAGCTGGCGGACCACGGCGCGCGCGGCATCGGGGGAGAAGTGCCGGCGCACGTTCTCGCGTCCGTTCGCCGACAGGCGCCGCCACAGGGCGTCGTCGTCGAACAGTTGCAGGACGGCCGCGGCGAAGCTGTCCGCCTCGCCGGCCAGCATCACGTCCTCGCCAGGCAGCAGGTGCATGCCCTCCACCGCGCAGTGGGTCGCCACCACCGGCAGGCCGTGGGCCATCGGCTGGTTGACCTTGCCCTTGACCCCGGCGCCATAGCGCAGCGGCGCGACCGCGACCCGGCAGCCCTCCAGCCACGGCGCCAGGTCGGGCACGTGGCCGTGGATGCGCACGCCGGGTTGCCCGGCCAGAGCGGCGATGGGGGCTGGCACGTCGCCGCCAATGCAGTGGAAGATGGCGTCGGGGCGCCGCTCCAGCACCCGCGGCCAGATTTCCGTGGCGAACCACAGCACCGCGTCCACGTTGGGCGGATGGCGGAAGCCGCCGACGAACATCACGTCCCGGCGCTGCTCCAGCGGCCGGCCTTCGCCGCCGGGTTCGTGCAGGTTGGACAGCACCTCGACCCGGGCATCGGGCGCGTCTTCGGCCAGCAGCGCGCGCTCCACCCCGCTGACCACCAGGGTCGCGTCGCTGCGCCCGATGACGTCCAGCTCCAGCGCGCGGGTGCGGTTGGCCGCCCGCAGGGCGGCGGCACCGCCGGATACCTCCGCGCCACGGCGCTCGCGCAGGTAGTGCAGGTCGACGCTGTCGAACACCAGCTTCGCCCGGGGTGCATGGCGGCGCAGCAGCGGCAGCATCTCGCGCATGACGTAGTGGCGGCTGACCAGGGCGAGGTCGAAGCGCGGACCATGCTCGCGCAGCCAGGCCGGCCAGCGCGCCATCTGCGGTGCGTGCCAGGCCTCGATGCCCAGCCGCTGCAGGGCTTGGGTGTACTCGCCGTCGTGGGCGCGGTCGGCGGCAGCGAAGACCACGTGCGCACCTTCCTCGCGCAGCAGCCGCATCAGGTTGACCAGCCGCATCGAGCCCGAGTCGCGGTCCGGGCGCGGGGTCAGCGCGTCCACCACCAGCACAGTGCGACCGTACAGGCGGTCGGTGAGCGTGGTTTCCGGGGCGCCCGGGGCGGGGTGCCCGGCCAGCGCATCGGTCCAGCGTCCGGCAAAGCGCTGCTGGTTGACGACCTGGTGCGCCTTCACCCCGTGCCGGGTGTCGGTGCCGGCGGTCGCGCCTTCCACGTGCACCACTTCGGAAAACGGGTTGCACAGCACCTGCAGCCCGCGCGCGCGGATCTTCATCGCCAGGTCGGTGTCTTCGTAGAACGCCGGTGCGTAGTGGGTGTCGAAGCCGCCCAGCTCCCGCATCAATGCGCGTGGCAGGGCGATCGCCGCACCGGAGCAGTAGTCGACCCGGCGCAGGTACGAGAAGGCCGGATGGGCCGGTTCGCGCAGCCGGCCGAGCTTGTCGGCGGAACCGTCGCGGTAGATCGCACCGCCGGCCTCCTGCAGCCGCCCGTCCGGGTACAGCAGCCGGGCGCCGGCGATCCCGGTGCCCGGTTCGGCCGCGAAGGTATCCAGCAGCGTGTCCAGCCAGCCCGGCTGCGGCACGGTGTCGTTGTTGAGGAAGACCACGTACTCCCCCCGCGCCAGCGCCAGGCCGTCGTTGCAGGCGGCGATGAAGCCGCCGTTGGCCGGGCGCGGGTGCAGGCGCAGGCCCTCGACCTGGCGCAGCAGTGCCAGGGTGTCGTCGCTGGAGCCGTCATCGACGACGATCACCTCCACCGGGGCGGTTGGCGGGTGCGCGGCCAGGGCGCGCAGGCAGCGCACCGTGTGCGCGGACTGGTTGAACACCGGGATCACCACGCTGGCACGGGGCGCGTCGCTGCAGGGCATCGCGAAGGGGGCGAAGGCCTGCTCGCCAGGCATCCAGATGCGACCCCGGCGCGCAACCGGGACCGGGCGCAGCTGCCGCGCCACCCGCTCCAGGGTCGGGCGCAGTCCGCGGCTGCGCAGGCTGGACAGGCCGCGCCAGGCCAGGCCGGTCGCACGGTCGATCAGGAATCTCAGGTCGGCCGTGGAAATCGGCATCCAGGCAGCGGTCCGGCGTCGGGTGGACCGGCAATGATAGGCGCCCGCGCGCATGAACCGGTGCCGGCCATGCCGCGATAGGCATGGGGTGCCTCACCGCCGCTGCGATAGACTCCGGGACCACCTGGGGCACGGCCCTGACATTCCTGGCTTGGCCGTGGCGCGAACCCGAACGAACCCCGAGCGCGATCCCGTTCCGAAGGACCCCGACCACCCGTCACCGTGGCCGCGGCGCATCCTCACCTGGGTGCTGGCGGCGGCCGGCCTGGTGGCGGGCTTCCTGGTGCCGTACACGCTCTACCTCAACCACGAGGTAAGCGAGCGTTTCGACCAGTTGCGCTGGCAGCTGCCCACGCGCGTCTACGCACGCCCGCTGGAACTGGCCTCCGGCATGCCGATGGACTCGGCCACGCTCAAGACCGAGCTGGATGCCGCCGGCTACCAGGAAGCCGATGGCGTGCGCCCCGGCACCTACCTGCGCGAAGGCGCGCAGTGGAAGATTTCCAGCCGTGGCTTCAACGACGTCGCCGGTGCGGTGGCGCCGCGCCAGGTCGAGCTGGCGGTGGGCGGGGGCCAGGTCTCCAGGCTGCGCGAGGCCGGCGGCGAGGCCCTCGCCTCCACCCGGCTGGACCCGGCCCGCATCGCCACCCTGTACGGGCAGCAGCAGGAAGAGCGCCGGCTGGTGCAGCTGCACGAGGTCCCCGAGCTGCTGGTCACCGGCCTGCAGGCGGTGGAAGACCGCGATTTCGCCCACCACCACGGCCTGGACCTCAGCGGCATCATGCGCGCGCTGTGGGTCAACCTGAAGGCCGGCGAGAAGCGCCAGGGCGCCAGCACGCTGACCCAGCAGCTGGCCCGCAGCGGCCTGCTCGGGATCGGCCGCGAGCAGACGTGGACCCGCAAGATCAACGAGATGATCTATGCGGTGCTGATCGAGGCCCGCTACGACAAGCAGGCCATCCTGGAGGCCTATTTCAACCAGGTGTACTGGGGCCAGCGCGGCTCGCAGGCGATCCACGGCGTGTCGGCGGCGGCGGAGTTCTGGTTCGGCCGCGACCTGGACGAGCTGTCCACCGAACACATCGCGATGCTGATCGGCGTGGTGCGCGGCCCGTCCTACTACGACCCGCGGCGGCATCCGGAGCGGGCGCAGGCACGGCGTGACTTCGTGCTCGGCGAGATGCACGAGACCGGCCTGATATCGGATGCGGAATACCAGCGTGCGCTGGAGGCCCCGCTGGGCGTCACCCCGCGCCCGGGAACCACCAGCGCCAACCGCTTCCCGGCCTATGTCGACGTGGTCCGCAGGCACCTGGCCAACGACTACACCACCGACGCCCTGGCCGGCGCCGGGCTGGCGGTGATGACCGCCATGTCGCCGTCCGCCCAGGCCTATGCCGAAGGCGCGGTGGCCGGCACCCTGAAGTCGCTGGCCAGCGACAGCCGTCCCGACCTGGAGGCCGCGCTGGTGCTGACCGACGTGCACCAGGGCGAGATCCTGGCGGTGGTCGGCAGCGGCACCCCCGCCGCCCATGGCTTCAACCGCGCGATCGAGGCGCAGCGGCCGGTCGGCTCGCTGATCAAGCCCTTCGTCTACCTGATGGCGCTGGCCAACCCGCGCGAGTGGTCGTTGGCCAGCTGGGTCGACGACAGCCCGGTCAGCATCACCCTGGACAACGGCCAGGTCTGGAGCCCGGGCAACTCGGACGGCAGGAGCCACGGCAGCGTGCGGCTGATCGACGCGCTGGCGCACTCCTACAACCAGGCGACGGTGCGGGTCGGCATGGAGGTGGGTCCGGCGGTGATCGCCGGCCTGCTGCAGGACCTGGCCGGGCTGAAGGTGACGGCCAACCCGTCGCTGATCCTCGGTTCGACCGACCAGAGCCCGTACGCGATGGCGCAGCTGTACCAGTTCGTCGCTTCCGGCGGCGAGATCCAGCCGCTGCGCGCGGTCCGCGGGGTGCTCGATGGCGAGGGCCGGGCGCTCAACCGCTACGACCAGCCACCGGCCCCGGCCAACGAGAGCGATGCGATCGCCGCGCGCCTGACCACCATCGCCCTGCAGGAAGCGGTGCGCTCGGGTACCGGCCGGCGCCTGGTCGCCGACGGATTGGGCGGGCTGGAGGCAGCCGGCAAGACCGGCACCAGCAACGACAGCCGCGACAGCTGGTTCGCCGGCTACACCGGCGACCACCTGGCGGTGGCCTGGGTCGGCAACGACGACAACGAACCGACCGGCCTGTACGGCTCCACCGGTGCGATGCGGGTGTGGTCGCAGCTGTTCGCCAAGCTGCCCACCAGCACGCTGGAGGCGGGCGAGGAAGGCGTGGACTGGCGCTGGGTGGTCGGCTCCAACGTCACCGACGCAGGGTGCCCGGGTGCACGGCGGTTCGCCTTCGTGGCCAACTTCGCCCCGGCCTGGGTGCCGTGCCAGCCGCCGGAGCCCGAGCCGGTCGAGCGCGAGCGGCGCGGCCTGCTGGAATGGCTGGGAATCGGCCGCGGCGAGGACCGTTCCGATGAGGGGCGGCGGGAAGAACAACCGGAGGACAGGCAGTGAGCAACAACCGGATCCCGCTTCTGGCCGTGGTCGCCGTGGCCGCCGCGGCGCTGCTGGCCGGGTGCGCGAGCACACCGGTGCAGGCGCCGCTGGCCGATTCCTTCGACCCCGTCGCCGCGGTCGCGGCGATCCGCACCGCCGGGCACGATGGCAACGCCCAGGAGCTGGTCGTCACCCCGCTGGGCGCGAACCAGGTCGCCGACCTGCGCGCACAGGCATCGCGGCAGCTGGAGGCGGGCGAGGTCGGAGCGGCCGCCGCCACCCTCGACCAGGCACTGGAACTGACGCCGCGCGACCCGTCGCTGTTGCAGCAGCGGGCCGAGCTGGCGCTGCTGCTGCGCGACCTGGAAGGCGCGCGTGGCCTTGCCCGTGCCGCGATCGAGGCCGGCACCGGCGTCGGCCCGCACTGCCGCCGCCATTGGGAAACCCTGCACCAGGTCGCGCTGGTGTATGCCGCCCGCGACCCGCAGTGGGAGCCGGTCGCCGCGCGCGCACGCGACAGCCGCGACGCCTGCACGGTCGGCCCGGTGCCGCGTTACTGAGCGTGGAAGGCGCCGACCCGCATCCACTGGCCGTTGCCAGCCGCGCCGCCCTGGAGGAAGGCGGCGAACTGGCGCGCAACATCGCCGCCTTCGCCCCCCGGCCCTCCCAGCAGGACCTGTCGGCGGCCGTCGCCGAGACGATTGCGGGCCGCGGCGTGCTGATGGCCGAGGCCGGTACGGGCACCGGCAAGACCTTCGCCTACCTGGTGCCGGCGATCCTGTCGGGACGCAAGACCATCGTCTCCACCGGTACCCGCGCGCTGCAGGACCAGCTCTACCACCGCGACCTGCCGCGGGTGCGCGACGCGCTCGGGCGGGGGCTGAAGACCGCCCTGCTCAAGGGGCGTGCCAACTACCTGTGCCACTACCGGCTGGACCAGGCCAAGGCCGGCGGCCGCTTCGCCAGCCGCGAGGTGGCGGCGCAGTTCCAGCGCGTGGTGGCCTGGGCCGGGCGCACCCGCATGGGCGACATGGCCGAGCTGGAGGGCCTGCCCGACGATTCGCCGCTGCTGCCGATGGTGACTTCCACCATCGACAACTGCCTGGGCAGCGACTGCCCGTTCTTCTCCGAATGTTTCGTGGTGCAGGCGCGGCAGCGTGCCCAGGCCGCCGACCTGGTGGTGGTCAACCACCACCTGCTGTTGGCCGACCTGGCGCTGCGCCAGGAGGGGTTCGCCGAGATCCTGCCCGGCGCGGAGGCCTTCGTGATCGACGAGGCCCACCAGCTGCCGGAGCTGGCGGCGCAGTTCTTCGGGGAGGCGCTCAGTGCCCGTCCGCTGGTGGAACTGGCGCGCGACGCGGTTGCCGAGGCCAAGGAGTCGCCGGGTGTCCTGGCCGTGCTGCAGGACCCCGCGCGCGAGCTCGAGCAGGCCACCCGCGGCCTGCGCGCGGCGATGGATCCGCTGCCGCTGCGCGGTACCCGGGTGCGGATCGCCGGACTCTCGGAGATCGAGGAGGCGCTGGACCGGCTGGCGGCCGCGCTGGAAACGCTGCACGCCGCGCTGCTGCCGGTGCGCGAGACGGCGCCGGGGCTGGACGGTTGCACCGCGCGGGCACGTGACTTCGCCACCCGGCTCCAGCGCTGGCGCGGGGAGGAGGACGGCGATCGCGATGGCGGGAGCGGTGATGTCGAACCGGGCGAGGATGCGAGCGCGGAGGCCGTAGAGGCCGTGGACGACGCGGCGGACACGGACCCCCCGGACGACCGTGGGCCCCTGGTGGAGGAGGAGGACCTCTCCGTCACCTGGTACGAACTCACCGCGCGTGGCTTCCGCCTCAGCCGTACCCCGCTGGACGTGGCCGGGCCGCTGGCGAGGCACCGCGCGCGCTCGCAGGCCGCGTGGGTGTTCACCTCGGCGACGCTGGCGATCGGGGGTCGCTTCGAGCATTTCGCGATCAAGCTGGGTCTGTCGAAGCCGCGCACCCTGCTTGCGCCCAGTCCGTTCGACTGGCCGCGGCAGGCACTGTGCTACCTCCCGCCACGCATGCCCGAGCCTTCCTCGCCCGGCTATACCGAGGCGGTCGTGCGCGCGGTCTGGCCGGTGCTGGAAGCCTCCGGCGGGCGCGCCTTCCTGTTGTTCGCCTCGCACCGGGCGTTGCGCGAGGCCGCCGGCCTGCTGCGCGGTGCGCCGTGGCCGCTGTTCGTGCAGGGCGAGGCGCCGCGACCGGTACTGCTGGAGCGGTTCCGGGCCAGTGGCAACGGTGTCTTGCTGGGCACCGCCAGCTTCCGCGAGGGCGTGGACGTGCCCGGGGATGCGCTGGGCGTGGTGGTGATCGACAAGCTGCCCTTCGCCGCGCCGGACGACCCGGTGTTCGAGGCCCGGCTGGACGCGATCCGCCGTGACGGCGGCAACCCGTTCCGCGACGAACAGCTGCCGCAGGCGGTGATCGCGCTCAAGCAGGGCGCGGGCCGGCTGATCCGCACCGAAGGCGACCGCGGCGTGCTGGTGCTGTGCGACCCGCGGCTGACCGGCCGCAGCTACGGGCGGGTGTTCCTGGACTCGCTGCCCCCGCTTCCGCGCACCCGCGACCCGGCCCGGGTCGAGGCGTTCCTGGCCCGGCAGGAGGAGGCGGAGTATGCCGGGGCAGGGGTTTGCCCCAGCTGATCCGCGTGCCCGGGGTGTGTTTGTATCGGCCCATTCCTACTCCATGGATGTGGAGCCACGCCATGACCGGTCCGGTTTCCTTCGACACCCAGTCCCTGCAACAGGGTCCCACCTGGTGCCCGGTGCCACCGCCGGCCGACATGGACGCCGCGTCCGCCGCGCAATGGTGGGGCGGGCTTTCCGCCATGGAACAGCAAGCGTATTCGGCGTACCAGCCCGCCGCGCTGGGCAGCATGGACGGGTTGCCGGCCGAGGTGCGCCACGAAGCGAACCTGCAGGTATTGCGCGAGGACGCCGCCAACGGCAGCCAGCCGACCGAGGCGCGGGCGCTGCTGGACCGCATCGAGCAGTCCTGGAACGGGCCGGAGGGCGAGCGCATCCACCTGCTCGACTACCAGCCCCCCGGCCGCGGCGGCGAAGACGCGAAGGTGGTCGCCTCCATCGGCAACCCGGACAACGCGGACAACCTCGCCGTCTACGTCCCGGGCACCGGCAGCGACCTGGGCAACTTCGGCGGCTCGCTCGACCGCGCCGACGACCTGCGCGCCCAGTCGGAAATGGTCCCCGGCTCCGGCGACACCGTGACCATCGCCTGGCTCGGCTATGACGCGCCGGACCACATCCCCGCCGCCGTGCTGCCGGGCTATGCCACCGACGGTGCACCGGCCCTGCAGTCCTTCACCCAGGGCCTGGCCGAGGCCAACGGCGATGCCCGCATCACCGTGGTCGGCCATTCCTACGGCTCGACCGTGGTCGGCACCGCCGATGCGCTCGACGGCGGGCTGGGCGCCAACGACATCATCGCCATGGGCAGCCCGGGCATGGGCTACGAGCAGCCTTCCAACGTCGGCCTGTTCGACGACATCACCCTCGGCGACGTCGACGAGATGAACATCGACGCCGACCATTTCTGGGCCGGCGCCAACAGCAACGACGTGGTCACCTATACCCAGGCCCACGGCAACAGCCCGGTGGACTGGAGCTTCGGGGGGCAGCGCATTGCCACCGGTGACCTGTCCGGGCATTCGTCCTACTGGGACAACGGCAGCGAGTCGCTGCGCAACCAGGCGTACATCATCACCGGCGAGTATGGGCAGGTGACCACCGAGCGCAGGCGCCTGGGTTGAGCCGCCCGCAGGACGCACGCCATCCAGGGCCACGCCGCGCACCCGCCGGCGTGGCCCTTGCCATGTGCGCGTTCACATTCTTGCTGGTTGCCGGTTGCCGCGCACCGGCCGACGGTGTAGAGAAGGAAGCCATGCAGACCAAGCCCAGCCGGGACGCCGCGCAGGCGTTCGCTCCCCAGGTGGAAGCCTTCCTCGACAGCCTGCCGTTGCGGCGCGAGAAGTTCGAGGTCCGCGCCAACCGCTGCGCCGGCAGTGAAGGCGAGCAGCGCGACGACATCTACACGGTCTGGGTGGGGACCCGGGCAGTGGCGCCGGGCAACGACGCCGCCCGCATCCTTGATGGCGTGCACGACCGCTGGCGCGACGATGGCTGGGAGATCACCCGCTGGCGCCGGCTCGAGAACGGTGGCATCAACCTGGGTGCACGCGATCCGGATGGCAACGACTGGGTGCTCGACTCCGGCTTCGAAGCCGGCCCGGACACCTACGTGGTCGGGTTCTTCAACACCCCGTGCATGCGCGACCCGTCCGGGGCGGTCGACTTCGGCCCGATCACGCCCCGCGCCGACCTGGTGCGCTGAGCGTTCCCCGGCGCCGCCGGCGGGCGGTACCCTGTCCGGCCCGCCCGCGGACACCGCCGCAATGATCCTGCTTGCCATCGAAACTTCCACCGAGGCCTGCTCGGTCGCCGTGCTGCACGGCGACGAGGTGGTGGAGCGCTTCGAGCTGGCACCGCGTCGCCATGCCGAGCTGGTCCTGCCCTGGTGTGGCCAGGTGCTGGACGAGGCCGGCGTGGCGCGCTCGCAGCTGGATGCAGTCGCGGTCAGCCGCGGGCCGGGCGCTTTCACCGGGGTGCGCCTGGGCATCGCGGTCGCGCAGGGCCTGGCCCTGGGGCTGGACCGGCCGTTGCTGCCGGTCTCGACGCTCGCGGTGCTGGCGATGGAAGCCAACCGCCTCGCCCCGCCCGGTACCGGCACCGCCCGGGTCCTGGCCACCCTGGATGCGCGCATGCAGGAGGTCTACGCCGGCAGTTTCCAGCTCGATGGAGGGAACCTGGTGGCGCTCGGCACCGAGACCGTCGGTCCGCCCGATGCCGTCGCCCTGGCCGGGGAGGGGCAGGGGGGCTGGCTGGGCGTGGGGACCGGCCTGGACGCGCAGGACGGGGCCCTGTCCGGGCGGCTGGCGGGCCGGCTGCAGGCGGCCGATGCAACGGCCCTGCCGCGGGCGGGCCAGCTGGCCCGGCTGGCCGCCCGTGCGTGGGCGCAGGGTGGGGCGGTGGCCCCCCAGGACGTGGAACCGGCCTACCTGCGCAACCAGGTCGCGCTGACGATCGCCGAGCAACAGGCCCTGCGCGCCAGCCGCGGCGGCTGAGCCGGCCGCCGGGTTCCCCGGCCGCGGTGGCGGTGGCGCGACCAGCGGTGCTCAGCGCCCCAGGATCCCGCGCAGCAGGCCGCGAGCGGCGCGCTTGACCTGGTCCTTGCCGGTTTCCTCGGCCACGTCCTTGGCGGCCGGCATCGACACCGCGTCCATGCCCGGCATCAGCATCGCCGTGGACTTGTTGCGCACGTGCACGTTCCATTCCGGAGTCCAGTCCGGGCCCGCGTCCGCCGGCCGGGGCTGGGCGATCAGGCTGTCGCCGCCATAGGCGATCATCTGCACCATCGGTTCAGCGGTGGCACCGTCGGCGGCGGCGAAGACCTCGCGGGGGATGCGGCACGAGCGCACGTCGCCGTCCAGCAATACCTTCTCGCGTACCCACTGGTCGGCCTGGGCGCTGGTCAGGTAGTTCATCAGCTCCGGCCCGGCATTGCCGACCTCCGAGCTGCTCCACATCACCACGGTATCCGCGCCGCGGTTGCCCATCGCATGCAGGAAGTACGCGCGGGCGCCATCCACCGGCTGCCACTGCAGGACCAGGCCGTCCGCCGCCGAGCCGTTGCGCTCGGCCTGCAGCGCCGGCATGAAGTCGTGCGCCCGCTGCAACTCGAACTGCAGGGAGGGGGGCAGTGCTTCGCCGCTCACCTGGTGGCCGCCGCGCAGTGACGAGTCGGCCGGCACCGCGCGGCCGTGGGTTTCGTTGGGCCACAGGCCGAACTCGGGGCCTGCGCTGATCCCCGCATCGGCGATGGCACGGGGGGCCGGGGCATCGCCGGTGGTGTGGACGGTCCCGTCGCGGACCTCGAAGCTGAACTCGCGCGGCTGGCCGGGGCCGACCTGCTCGCCGCAGCCCCAGTAGTGGAGGATCCGGCCGCGCCCGCCGTCCCCACGGCCGAGCCCGTCGGCGACGGAACTCCCGTCACGGGCGGCGGCGACCGGGCGCGGCGGGGGCAGCAGTTCCAGGTGCGGGCCCATCCGCGCGCCTTCGGGGATCGCCTGGCGGGCGGGGGTCCCCGGGGCGTTGCGGTTGTACAGGGCGATGTCCAGGTATTTGCCCGGCATCGCGGGGTGGCGGGCCATGCCGTAACTGGCCTGGCTGCCGCCGCCCATCAGGCCGGCCAGGCGTCCGGCCGCGCCCATGCCGGGCATCCCCGGGGCACTGTGGGTGGCGACGTCGATATGGAGCTCGGCCTGCGGCGGCTGTGCGAGGGCGGGCGAGGATGCGAGCACGGCACCCGCGGCGATCACGGGTACGAGGCGGGGCTTGATGCGGGGCATGGCGGGACTCCGGAGTGACGGGCCGTACGGCGGCCCGGCCGCACCCGGTCTCCCCGGGCCCTCCAGACAACGCAAACCCCCGGCGCCAACTGCCAGATGCCCGTTGCCGGCCCGGGCTTCGGGGGCGGCAACCGGCGGCTCAGCGGTCCACCAGTTCCCCGCCCGCCAGGAAGGCCCAGGTCCGCGTCACGTGCAGGATGTCGGGATCCTCCTCGGTGCGCGGCAGCGGAGGGTAGGGCTCGGCCAGCGTGGCGATGCGCAGTGCCGAGTCGTCCAGCAGCGGGATGCCGCTGCTGCGCAGGATCCGCGACTGTTCGACGCTGCCGTCGCGCCGCACCGCGACGCTGATCACCACCTCGCCGGCCAGCTGGCGGCGGCGCGCCTCGTCGGGATAGTTGAGGTTGCCCACGCGCTCGACCCGGTCGACCCACTCGCGCAGGTAGCCGGCCCACGCGTACTCGGTGGTGCTGGCGGAGACGAACTTGCGCGTGGGGCGTTTGGCATAGGCCTCCGAGCGCAGGTGGATCTCCGCGGCCAGCCGCGCCATCTCCATGTCGTGGGCGATGCGCTCGGGGCCCCGCGGCAGCGGGCGGGTTTCCGGGTCGGGTGCCTCGCGTGCGACCGCGGTGGAGGCGTCGCCGCGGGCACTGTCCACCACCCGGGACTCGGGTGCTGGCTGCGGTTCGGGCGCCTGGGCACGCAGCTGTTGCGCGGCCAGCCCGGTGGCCGGCTGGGGAAGCGGGCCGGACTGGTTCTCCCGCGGCCGCGTGCTGCGCTCGTGCTCGCCGCCGCCCTGGTTGTTGGCCTGGGCCAGGAAGTCGGCCTGTTCCGGGGTGAGTGCCGTGGTGGTGCGGGTCAGGATGACGTCCAGGGTCGGCACCACCGGGGCCGCCTGGTGCAGCGTGAAGCCCACGCCCAGCAAAAGGATCGCGTGCAGCGCCAGCGACAGCGCCATGGTCGCGCCCAGGCGCTGGCTGGAGCCAGGGAACCCGTGTGCCGCCGTTGCCATCGGATTCAGTCCGCGGGCGGGACCGCCGGCGTGGTCCCGGCGCGTGCCTCGATGGCGTCGAACAGCTGTCCGGCGATGTTCAGGCCGAACTGCGCGTCCAGCTCGCGGATGCAGGTCGGACTGGTGACGTTGACCTCGGTGAGCCAGTCGCCGATGACGTCCAGGCCGACGAAGACCATGCCGCGGCGCTTCATCTCCGGGCCCACCTGGGCGGCGATCCAGCGGTCGCGGTCGCTGAGCGGCCGGCCCTCGCCGCGGCCGCCCGTGGCCAGGTTGCCGCGGAACTCGTCGCCCTGCGGGATCCGCGCCAGGCAGTAGTCCACCGGTTCGCCGTCGACCAGGAGGATGCGCTTGTCGCCCTCGGAGATCTCCGGCAGGTACTGCTGCGCCATCGCCAGGCTGCGGCCCCCCTGGGTCAGGGTCTCCAGCACCACGTTGGTGTTGGGCTCGCCGTGGTCGAGCAGGAAGATCGAGCGCCCGCCCATGCCGTCCAGCGGCTTGAGCACCGCGCGGCGGTGCGTGGCCAGGAAGGCTTTCAGGGCCGCCGCATCGCGGCTGACCAGGGTCGGCGGGCAGCACTGCGGGAACAGCAGCGCGGCCAGCTTCTCGTTGTAGTCGCGCAGGCCCTGCGGGTCGTTGACGACCATGGCCCCGGCACCCTGTGCCAGGCCCAGCACCTGGGTGTCGTGGATGTACTCGGCGTCGACCGGCGGGTCGGTGCGCACCAGCACCACGTGGCCACGGCCCAGCGGCACCGTCGCCCAGTCCCCGAGCTGGTACCAGCCAGACGGGTCCTCGCGTACCTGCAGCGGCGCCATCGTGGCCACCGCGGTGCCGTGGTCCACGGCCAGGCCGCCGGGACGCACGTAGTGCAGCCGGTGTCCGCGCCGCTGGGCTTCCAGCAGCATGGCGAAGGTGGAGTCCTTGGCGATGTTGATCGACCCGATCGGGTCCATCACGACGACGATTTCGAGTGGCATGGCGGGGCCGACGGTGTCCTGTGCCGATCCTACCAGCGACGCGGTGCCGGCCGGGCCGTGCCGGCACGGGGCGTGACGGGCGTCGCGACGGGGCCGTCTGGTGCCGTCACGGCTTGACACCCGGGCGCTTGCTTGAAATAAAGGGCGTCTCGCGACGCGATGGGGATCCGCGTCGGGTGCATCGTCACAGGGGTGTCAGTCACATGCAGGAAGAAGGTCGCAGGAGCCTCGAAGGCTTGCGGGTCATGGTCATCGACGATTCGAAGACCATCCGCAGGACCGCCGAGACCCTGCTCAAGCGCGAAGGGTGCGAGGTGGTCACCGCCACCGACGGGTTCGAGGCGCTCGCCAAGATCGCCGACCAGCAGCCGCAGATCATCTTCGTCGACATCATGATGCCGCGGCTGGACGGCTACCAGACCTGTGCGCTGATCAAGAACAACCAGGTTTTCAAGGCCACGCCGGTCATCATGCTCTCGTCCAGGGACGGGCTGTTCGACAAGGCGCGCGGCCGGATCGTCGGTTCCGAGCAGTACCTCACCAAGCCGTTCACGCGTGAGGAGCTCCTCGACGCGATCCGTACCCACGTCAACAACTGATTCGCCCCAGGGGGGTGGGGGATTCATGGCACGCATCCTGCTGATCGAGGATTCGCCGACCGATACGGCCGTCCTGACCCAGTTGCTGGAACGCAACGGGCACCACGTACTTGCCTCGGACAATGCCGAGGACGGCATCGAGATCTGCCGCCGCGAGCGGCCGGACCTGGTGCTGATGGACATCATCCTGCCCGGCATGAACGGGTTCCAGGCCACCCGGGCGCTGTCCCGGGATGACGACACCCGCTCGATCCCGGTGTTGATCGTCAGTACCAAGGGCATGGAAACCGACAAGGCCTGGGGGCTGCGCCAGGGTGCACGCGACTACATCGTCAAGCCGCCGCGCGAGGACGATCTGGTCGCGCGCATCAACGCGTTGCTGGAGCAGTGACCGGCCTGGCTGCCATGGCGCTGGATGCCTTCGACATCCTGCTCGACTACGAGCGCCGCAGCATGGCCCATGTTGCGGGCCTTCCGGAGCAGCTCGACACCCCGGGCCTGTGGCGCGGGGTGGGCTACCGCATCGGCCGCCGCCGGCTGGCGTCGGACTTCGACGAGGTGGTCGAGATCCTGCCGCTGCCCCAGGTCACCCCGGTTCCCGGCTCGCAGCCGTGGATGCTGGGGCTGGCCAACGTCCGCGGCAACCTGCTGCCGGTCGCCGACCTGAAGCTGTTCCTGGAAGGCGTCCGCACCGTTTTGCACGAGAGCCAGCGGATGCTGGTGATCCGGCAGGAGGGGGGCAACGTGGCGGTGCTGATCGACGAGCTGTTCGGCCAGCGCAGCTTTGTGCCCGCGGGGCGGCTGGACGCGGGAGTCCTGGCTGCTTCCGGCATCACCGCCGGCCGTTATTCGCACTTCATCGACCAGGCCTTCCGCCTGGACGACCACGACTGGGGCATCTTCAGCCTGGAAAGGCTGACCCGCACCCCCGAGTTCAGGCAGGCCGCCTCCGATGGGGCCCGTACGCATACCAGCGCCAGCGACACACCCGAGGAAGACCATGAGCACTGATTCGAATTCCATGGCCGGCAAGGTCCGCAATGCCGGCGTCAACACCTGGTTGGTGCTGCTGGCCCTGGCGGTGCTGGTGTTCGGCCTCAACACCGGCTACGCCACCTGGAAGGGGGCGCAGCTGGGTGGCGCCAGCACCTCGGCATCCGACCTGCGCGTGTACTCGCAGCAGCTGGCGGTGCAGGCGCGCGAGGCGGTCGGCGGCGATGCCGCGGCCTTCGCCGCGTTCAACGAGACCCGCGGCCAGATCGACGGCACGCTGGAGCAGCTGACCGGGCAGTTCGGGGCTACCCCGGGCGTCTCCGGCCCGATCGACCAGGCCAACGCCACCTGGGCGCCGCTGGAACAGAGTGCCGCGCAGCTGGCCGACAGCCAGGAAGCCGTGATGGGCCTGGCGGGGCGCGCCGACAGCTTCACCGCACGGGTGCCGGATCTGCAGGCCCGGCTGGACGAACTGGTGCGCGCGATGTCTTCCAGCGGCTCGCCGTCCTCGCAGGTGTACTACGCGCTGCGGCAGGTGGTCCTGTCGGGCACCATGGCCCGGCGCGTGACCGAGATCCGCGCCGGCGGCGCGGCGGCGACCGCCGCCAGCGAAGGCCTGTCCCGTGACGCGACCCTGTTCGGCACCGTCCTGGCCGGCCTGCGCAACGGCGACGAGGGTTCGGGCGTGGCCGCGCTTTCCAATGCCGGGGCGCTGGAAACCCTCGGCCATGCCGAGGCGCTGTGGGAGGAGATGAAGACCGACCTGGACGCCATCCTGGCCTCCTCCGGCAACCTGGTCGCCGCCCAGGGCGCGGCCGATGCGATCACCGCAGGCTCCGAGACCCTGCTCGAGGAGGCGCGCTCGCTGTTCGATGCCTTCACCGCCTTCGGCTCGATGCGCGACACCAGCCTGGTGGGCAACATCTGGGTCTCGATCGTCTCCGGTGCCCTGGCACTGCTGGCCATCGGCGGCCTGCTGTTCTCGCTCAACCGCCAGCAGCAGGTGCGCTACGAGACCACCAAGGAGCTCAACGACCGCAACCAGGAGGCGATCATGCGCCTGCTGGACGAGATGGGCTCGCTCGCGGAAGGCGACCTGACCGTCAAGGCCACCGTCACCGAGGACGTGACCGGAGCGATCGCGGACTCGATCAACTTCGCCATCGAGCAGCTGCGCAGCCTGGTGCAGACCATCACCGACACCTCGGTGCAGGTCGCCGCCAGCGCCCAGGAGACCCAGGCCACCGCCATGCACCTGGCGGAGGCCGCCGAGCACCAGGCCCAGGAGATCACCTCCGCCTCCAGCCGCATCAGCGAGATTGCGGCCAGCATCGACCAGGTGTCGAAGAACTCCGCCGAATCCGCGGACGTGGCGCAGCGCTCGGTGCGGATCGCCACCACCGGTGCCGGCGTGGTGCGGCAGACGATCCAGGGCATGGACAACATCCGTGACCAGATCCAGGAGACCTCCAAGCGCATCAAGCGCCTGGGCGAGAGCTCGCAGGAGATCGGCTCGATCGTTGAACTGATCAACGACATCTCCGAGCAGACCAACATCCTGGCGCTGAACGCGTCGATCCAGGCGGCTTCGGCCGGTGAGGCCGGCCGCGGCTTCGCGGTGGTCGCCGACGAAGTGCAGCGCCTCGCCGAACGCTCCTCCAACGCCACCAAGCGCATCGAGTCGCTGGTCCAGGCCATCCAGGCCGACACCAACGAGGCGGTCAGCTCGATGGAGCAGACCACCTCCGAGGTGGTCGCCGGTGCGCGCCTGGCCGAGGACGCCGGTACCGCGCTGGGCGAGATCGAAAAGGTGTCGTCCGACCTGTCGGGCCTCATCCAGGGCATCTCGCAGGCGGCGCAGCAGCAGTCCGGCGCCGCCGCCAACATTACCCACACCATGAGCACCATCCAGCAGATCACCTCGCAGACCACCCAGGGTGCCAACCAGACCGCGCAGTCGATTGGAAACCTCGCGCAGCTGGCGGCCGACCTGCGTCGCTCGGTGGCCGACTTCAAGCTGCCAGCCTGAGGCGGGCCGGACCTGGGAATGACCGCCAGTACCCGCCGGGCAGCAGGACCGGCACCCGGCCCCGCGGCCGGCGGGGATGAACGATGACAGTGATGCGCGACGCGATCGACACGACCACCCTGGGCTGGATCAAGCCCGAGCTCGACGAGACCCTGCGGCTGGCCCGCCAGGAGATCGAGGCGTTCTCCCAGGCACCCGGGGAGGTGGAGCACATGCGCGCCTGCGCGGGCCTGCTGCACCAGGTCCACGGCACGCTGCGGATGATCGAGCTGTACGCCCCGGCGATGGTGGCCGAGGAGATGGAGCGGCTGGCGCTGGCGCTGCTGCACGGCGGGATCGAGGACCGCGAGGACGCCTGCGCGATGCTGATGCGCGGTGCCGTGCAGTTGCCCGATTACCTGGAGCGCCTGCAGGGGGGCCATCGCGACATCCCGATCGTGCTGTTGCCGCTGCTCAACGAGCTGCGTGCGACCCGTGGCGAGCCGGGGCTGAACGAAAGCATTCTCTTTGCCCCCGACCTGGACCGGCCGTTGCCGCAGGACCTCCCGGCACCCGGGGCTGCGGCGCCCGTGCTTGGTGCCGCGTCGCGGGCCCACAGTCCGGCGGTGGCGGCCCTGCGCGACGCCCTCGCGCAATGGCCTGAGGATGGAGAGCCCGCGGATGCCGATGGCCTGGCCAGCGCGGTGGACGAGGTGCTTTCGCAGGTTTCAGTGGAACCGTTGCGACGGATGCTCTGGGTCGCCTCCTCGGTGGCCGGGGCGTTGCGCGACGGCGCCCTGCAGCCGACGCGCGCCCTGCGTGCGGCGTTCAGCGGCGTGGAGCGCGAGGCCCGCCGTGCGCTGGGCGGCAGTGGTTTCAGCGGCCAGGAGGCGAACGCCGAGCCGACCCGCCAACTGCTCTACCACGTCGCCCACAGCGACGGCGGCCACCCGGCACTGGACCGGCTGCGGCATACCTTCGAGCTTGATGCCCAGCTGCCCAGCGAGTCGGAGATCGAACACGCCCGCGGCAGCCTGAGCGGACGCAACCGCGCGCTGCTGGACACCGTCTCGGCGGCGATCAAGGAAGACCTGCTGCGGGTCAAGGACGTGCTCGACCTGCACCTTCGCACCGGTCAGACCGGCGTCGAGGACCTGCGTCCGCAAGTGGAAACGCTGGGCCGGGTCAGCGACACCCTGGGGATGATGGGCCTGGGAGTGGCCCGCGGCGTGGTGTTGCAGCAGCGCGATGCAATGCACGCGATCGTGGCCGGCAACAGTCCGGCCGACGAGGCGTCGCTGCTGGATATCGCCGGCGCGCTGCTCTACGTGGACGCTTCGCTGGACGAGCAGGTCGCCCGCCTGGGCCTGCCCGACGACCGCGCCGACGCCGACCTGATGGCCGCCGAGTCGCGCCGCGTGCTGGAGGTGGTGGTACGCGAGGCGATCGCCAACTTCGGTGATGCCCGCCAGGCCTTCGTGGCCTTCGTCGAGACCGGCTGGGACCATGCCGAGCTGGCGGAGATCCCGCGACTGCTGGACGAGGTCGGGGGCGC
This sequence comes from Pseudomonadota bacterium, assembly GCA_023388955.1. Lineage (GTDB taxonomy): Bacteria > Pseudomonadota > Gammaproteobacteria > Xanthomonadales > Xanthomonadaceae > Novilysobacter. The sequence continues at coordinate 39,596 of JAEWFH010000025.1, read as the reverse complement.
GCTGCGCATCCTCGACCTGGAACTGCCGTCGGAGTACCTGCTGGGCATCCGCCGCTACATCGAACTGGAGCTGCTGGAGCGCAAGCGCGTGCCCAACGCCCGCCAGCTCGACACCATGGCCGATGCCCTGGCCAGCATCGAGTACTACCTGGAGGCGCTCCGCGAGCAGCGTCCGAACCGCAACCGGATCCTCGACATCGCCCGCCAGAGCCTGGAAGCGCTGGGCTATTGGCCGGTGCCGATGCCGGCGTCCGAGGACGGTGCCGGGTCACCGGTCAGCCTTGCCGAGCGCGACGCCGCCGCGGCCGCGCTGGGGATGGACCTGGCGGACGAGCCCGCTCCGGTGGTCGCGCTGCCGCAGGTGCCGGAGTCGCAGCCCGTCGAACAGGCGCCGGCACCGATGGCCGCGTCCGGAGCAGAGCCGGAGCCGGTGGTTGCGGCAGTGTCCGCCGCGCCGACCGGCGACCGTCCCCTGGCCGGTGGCTTCGAACACAGCGCCGACATCGACGATGACATCCGCGAGGTCTTCCTCGAGGAACTCGACGAGGAGGTGGCGAACCTCGGCGGCCTGCTGCACGGTTGGCGCGAGGCGCCCAATGACGGCGAGCAGGTGCGTTCGATCCGCCGCATCTTCCACACCCTCAAGGGCAGCGGGCGCCTGGTCGGTGCGCGCGCGCTGGGCGAGTTCAGCTGGAAGATCGAGAACATGCTCAACCGCGTGCTCGACGGCAGCCGCGACGCCAGTCCGGCGGTCGTGGCGCTGGTCGGGCAGGCACACGAGGTCTTGCCGCAGTTCCGTGCCGCGCTGGCGGGGACCCGCGCCGTGACCGCGGACCTGGCTGCCATCGAAGCCGTCGCCGAGCGCATCGCCGCGGGCGAGGAAGTGCGCTACGAACCAGTGGCTGTCGTCGAGGCCGTCGAGGCTGCGTCGCCGGGGACTGCGGCTCTGCCGCCAAGCATCGTGCCGGAGTCCGTCGCGCCGGCGGAGCAGGAGCGGACCGTCCCGGCTTCGGTCGATCCGGTGTTGCTGGAGATCCTGACCGCAGAGGCGGCCGGCCACCTGGCGACCATCCGCGCCTGGCTGGACGGTTGCGAGGCCGCGCCGCAGCGGGCGGATGACGCCCTGCAGCGCGCCATCCACACCCTCAACGGCGCCCTGGCCATGACCGAGGTGCCGGTGATCACCGATGTCACCTCCCCGGCCGAGGCCTATGTCCGGCGCCTGCTTGCCAGCGGTGAGCCGGCGAGCGCGGAGGGCGTGGAGGCACTGGGCGTGGTGGCGGCGGCAGTGGCCCGCACGCTCTCGACCCTGGAGGCCGATTCGCCGCACGTGCCGCTGTTCGATGGCCTGGCGGCGCGCATGGAGTCGCTGCGCGATTCGCTGCCGCCGGTACGGTCGGCGGCCTTCGACGTCGGCGAAGAGTCGGAGGAACTGCCTGCGGAGCCTGTAATCGAGGCCCCGGAGATCGTCGACATCGACATGGCGGGCCTGGTGGCGGGCGCCACCACGGACGAGGTCGGGGACCAGGTGCGCCCGGAAGACGAGCTTGCCGAAGCCGAACGTCTCGAAGCCGAACGGCTCGAAGCAGAACGGCTCGAGGCAGAACGGCTCGAGGCAGAACGGCTCGAGGCGGAACGGCTCGAGGCAGAACGGCTCGAGGCAGAACGGCTCGAGGCAGAACGGCTCGAAGCAGAACGGCTCGAAGCAGAACGGCTCGAAGCAGAACGGCTCGAAGCAGAACGGCTCGAGGCAGAACGGCTCGAGGCAGAACGACTCGAAGCAGAACGACTCGAAGCAGAGCGGCTCGAAGCAGAGCGACTCGAAGCAGAACGGCTCGAGGCAGAACGACTCGAGGCAGAACGACTCGAGGCAGAGCGACTCGAGGCAGAGCGACTCGAAGCAGAACGACTCGAAGCAGAACGACTCGAAGCAGAACGACTCGAAGCAGAGCGACTCGAGGCAGAAGAAGCGGAATACGCGCGTCTGGAGGAAGAGTACGCGCAGGCCGCGCGCCTGGAGGCGGAAAGCGCCGAAGCCGAACGCGCCGAAGCCGAACGAGCCGAAGCCGAGTGCCTTGAAGCTGAGCGTCTCGAAGCAGAGCGTTCGGAGGCGGAGCGCCTGGCCGCGGAAGAGGCGGAACACGCGCGTCTGGCGGCGGAAGAGCTCGACGCCCGGGTCCTCGAGGCGGAGCGCATCGAGGCCGAACGGCTGGAAGCCGAGCATCTGGAAACCGAGCGCGTGGCCGGCGAAGAGGCCGAATACGCAAGGCTGGAAGCCGAGTACGCGGAAGCCGACCGCCTCGCCCGCGAGCGTGCGGATGAGGCGGCACGCGCGGCGGAAACGGCAACACCGGTTCAAGCGTCGGCTGCGGTGGATCCGGGGGCGGGCGACGAGCTGCCCGCGACGCAGGAGGGGCCGGTCGAAGGCGCAGTGGCGGCATCCGCGGCCTTGGCGGGCCTGGTGCGGCTCCAGGACCCGGCCACGCCGCTGGAGCTGGCAGGACTCGACCCGGAACTGGTCGACATCTTCGTCGAGGAAGGCAAGGACCTGCTCGACCACTCCGACGGGCTGTTGGCGGAACTGCGTGCCGCCCCCGACGACCGCGAAGTGCTGGTCGGGTTGCAGCGTGACTTGCATACCCTGAAGGGCGGTGCCCGGATGGCGGGCATCATGGAAGTCGGCGAGCTCGGCCACGCCATGGAGTCGCTGCTGGAGGCCGTCGTCGACCAGCGCCAGGAGTTGGGTGCCGACGGAGTCCCGCTGCTGGAGGCCGCATTCGACCGCCTGCACGTGATGGTCAGTCGGGTGGGCGAGCGGCAGGCGATCGCATTGCCGCAGCCGCTCATCGACGAATTCGACGCGCGTGCCCGCGGCGGGCATGCCAGCGCGGCGCTGGAAGCCGCCGGCAGCTCCGTACCCGCACCCGAGGCGGCTCCGGCCACCGAGCCGGTCGCCACGGACGAGGCGGCAAGCGGATCCCGGCCCGGACCTGATGCTCCCGTCGTCCCCATCGCGACCCCGGCCCTCGCCGAAACGGAGGGCGCGGACATCAGCGAACTGGCGCACGCCATCGCAGCCGGGGACACCCAGGTATTGCCGCCGCTGTCGCCACCGGTGGAGCCGCTGGCGATCCCGGCCGACGAAGACGACATCGCAGTGCGTGCCCCGCAGGAACAGGTCCGCATCCGCGCCGACCTGCTCGACCGGCTGGTCAACTACGCCGGCGAGGTGGCCATCTACCGCGCCCGGCTGGAACAGCAGCTGGGCGCCTTCCGCGGCGCGATCGCGGAGATGGCCGCGACCAACACCCGCATCCGCGACCAGCTGCGCCGGCTGGAGATCGAGACCGAGGCGCAGATCGTGGCCCGCTACCAGCGCGAGGGCGAGCAGGACGAGCAGTCCTTCGACCCGCTGGAGCTGGACCGGTTCTCCGACCTGCAGCAGCTGTCCCGCGCACTGTCCGAGTCGGCCGCCGACCAGGACAGCCTGCAGCAGACCCTGGACGACCTGACCCGCCAGTACGAAACCCTTCTGCTGCAGCAGTCGCGGGTCAGCTCCGAGTTGCAGGAAGGCCTCATGCGCACGCGCATGGTGCCGTTCGACAACCTGCTGCCGCGCCTGCGCCGCGTGGTGCGGCAGGCCTCCGGCGAGCTGGGCAAGCAGGTCGCGCTCAAACTCGACGGCACCCAGGGCGAGCTTGATCGCAACGTGCTCGAGCGCATGACCGCGCCGCTGGAGCACATGCTGCGCAATGCCGTCGCCCATGGCATCGAGTCGCCGGGCCGGCGCCAGCAGTCCGGCAAGCCGGAGGAAGGCTCGATCGCCGTCTCGGTACGCCGTGAAGGTTCGGAAGTGGTGATCGAGGTCGCCGATGACGGCGCCGGCCTGGACCGTGCCGCGATCCGTCGCCGTGGCGAGGACCGCGGCCTGTTGCGGCCCGACGCGGTACTGGCGGACGCCGAGCTCGACACCCTGATCCTGGAGCCGGGCTTCTCGACGGCCACCGAGGTCAACCGCCTCGCCGGCCGTGGCGTCGGCATGGACGTGGTCGCCAGCGAGGTCCGCCAGCTCGGTGGCGCGCTGGACATCCGTTCGCGACCGGACGAAGGCACGACCTTCACCCTGCGCCTGCCGCAGACCCTCGCGGTCACTCAGGCGGTGTTCGTGCGCGTGGGCGAGACAACCTTCGCGGTGCCGATCGCCTCGGTGCGCGGCGTGGGCCGCATCCCGCGCGAGGAGCTGCTGGAAGCCGAGCGCAGCGGCAAGCCGGCGACCTACGGGTACGGCGGCGACGAATACATCGTGCACGACCTGGGCCTGCTGGCCGGCGGCGCGCCGGTACGCGCGGAAGGCCAGCTGCAGATGCCGCTGCTGCTGATCCGCTCCGGCGAGCTGCACGCCGCGGTGGCCATCGACCAAGTGGTCGGCAACCGCGAGATCGTGGTCAAGCCGGTTGGCCCGCAGGTGGCCTCGATCCCGGGCATCTTCGGCGCCACCATCATGGGTGACGGCCGGGTGGTGGTGATCCTGGACGTGGCACCGCTGGTGCGCCGCCACGCCGCCTTGCCGCAGGCGCCGGCACCGGAAGCCGGGGAGGCGGAGCGCGCGGTGCCGCTGGTGATGGTGGTGGACGACTCGGTCACCATGCGCAAAGTCACAGGACGCGTGCTGGAGCGCCACAACATGGAGGTGGTCACCGCGAAGGACGGCATCGACGCACTCGACCGTCTGGCCGAGCGCGTTCCGGACCTGATGCTGCTGGACATCGAGATGCCGCGCATGGACGGCTACGAACTCGCCACCCAGATGAAGGCCGACCCGCGCCTGCAGCAGGTGCCGATCGTGATGATCACCTCGCGTACCGGCGAGAAGCACCGCCAGCGCGCCATGGACCTGGGCGTCGAACGCTACATGGGCAAGCCCTACCAGGAGCCCGAACTGATGCGCAACGTCTACGAACTGCTCGGGATCGACCGTCATGTCCACTGAACCGTCGGGCGTCGCGCTGCTGGCACGCCCGGGTACAGCACAGGACCGCCTGCGTGCGGTCATCGCGGAATCGGGCGCGGACTGCGTGCTCGATGCCGATCCGACCGCGCTGTCCCCGGCGGACCTGGTCGCCGCCGCGCCGGCGCTGGTGCTGGTGGCATTGGACTCGCCGGTAGAGGACGTGCTGGAGCGCTTCGACGAGGTGCTGTTCGCGCCCGGCGTGGACGTCGTCTACGAGGAAGCCGAGCTGGCGGCGGGCCGCGAGGGTTGGGAGGTCGCCCGCTGGCAGCGCCACCTGGTGGCGAAGCTGCAGCGCCATGGCAACGTCCTGCCGCCCGGGCACGAACCCGAGGACGGCTTGCCGGCGGCCAGTCCCTTCGACCCCGTGCTGGCCGAGGAGGACGTGGATTTCCGGTTCCCGGCGGAGCCGGCCGGCCTGCCGGTTCTCGAATGGTCCGTGGATCCGGGGCCGCAGGACGTTGCCGTGGCGCCGCAGGCGCCGGGTGCGATCGGGGGTGGTCGCGGCGATCCGGAGCCCGGCATGGAGCAGGGCCCGGTGCTGGAGGAGGACGGTTCCGTCCCTGCTGCCGGCAACGCCGACCTGGAGGAAGCGAAGGCCAGGGGCCGCTTTGAGCGTGACCTGGAGCTGCTGGAGTCGCGCATCGCCGGCCTGGAGCTGGTTCACGACGTCGCGCCTGTGCCAGGTCTGGCCGGTGCGGTGGTGGTGCTGGCCGGGATCGGCGGCCCGGATGCGGTTCGCCAGCTGCTGGGCGCCCTGCCACAGGGACTGCCGCGTCCGGTGCTGGTCCGCCAGCAGCTTGACGGCGCGCGCTACGACAAGCTGGTCGCGCAGATGCAGCGGGTGAGCACGCTGCCCGTGGTGCTGGCGGTGGATGGTGCGGAGCTCGCCGCGGGTCTGGTCCACATCGTGCCGCCGGAGTTGGGCCTGGAGCCCGCGCCGGACGGTCACCGTTTCAAGGCCGGGGCCGGGTTGCTGGGCGTGCTGCCGGCCGCCGACAGCGCCGTGGTCCTGCTGAGCGGCAGTGACCCCGGGCTGGTCGAGGAACTCATGAAGGAGCGGCTGGCGGGCGCGCTGGTGCTCGGGCAGGTCGCCGAGGGTTGCTACGATCCGGCCGCCGCGCAGGCGCTCGTGAGCCGCGGCGGAGAGACCGACACCCCGGTCAAGCTGGCGGCGCGGATTGCCGCGCATTGGCCGCCGGAAGGAGATACCGCATGACGATCCTGCACAGCGCCGACCAGGAAGCGCCGCGCGACATCCGCGGCGTGCTGGTCCACGTCGCGGGCGCGAGGCTGCTGTTGCCCAACGCCTCCATTGCCGAGGTCCTTTCCTATTCCGACCCCGAGCCCGTGCCGTGCAGCCCGGACTGGCTCCTTGGCCGGATCCGCTGGCGGGGCTGGCCGGTGCCGCTGGTTGCGGCCGCGCGCATGGCCGGGGCCCGTATCGACGTGGTCACCCTGGGCACGAAGGTGCTGGTGCTGAAGGCACTGGGAGGCGACCCGCGGTTGCCGTACTTCGCCATCCTCAGCAACGGGTTTCCCAGGCTGGTCACCGTCTCCCGCGAGGCGATGCGCGCCGAGTCGGTGGGCGTGGCGCTGCCACAGCTGGTGCTGGCGCGGGTCGCGCTGAACGACGACGTCGCGATGGTGCCGGACCTGGAAGGCATGCAGGCACGCATCACCGAGACGCTCGCGGACGCCGCCGGACACGAGACCGGGTCGGGCACCGCCGCCGGCTAGCCGGGCGCGGAGGCTCAGCGCAGGTCGCCGTGCAGGGCCTGTAGCGCGGCGATGGCCGCCAGGCCGGCGGTCTCGGTACGCAGGATCCGAGGGCCGAGGCGCAGGCCCCTGAAACCCGCGGCATGCAGCTGCTCGCGGTCCCGCGGCGCCCAGCCGCCTTCGGGGCCGATCGCGAGGTATACCGGCTGGCCGGGGCCGGGCTGCAAGGAGGGCAAGGCCAGGGCGCCCTCGGGATCCAGCAACAGGCGCAGGCCGCCGGCGGGAAGCGATTCCAGTACCGTGGCCAGCCCGGCCGGTGCCGCCACCGCCGGTACCCGCGCGCGCCCGCTCTGGCCGCAGGCCGAGGCCACCACGCTGCGCCAGTGCGCCAGCCGCTTGTCGGCGCGTGCGCCCTCGAGCTTCACTTCGCTGCGTTCGGAGAACAGCGGCCGGATCCCGTCCACGCCAAGCTCGGTCGCCTTCTGCAGGATCAGGTCCATCTTCTCGCCACGGGCGATGCCCTGCAGCAGGAGCACGCGCAGGGGCGATTCGCGCTCCACCACTACCGCCTCCCCGACCTCGACCCGCGCCCCGCGCCGGTCGGCCTCGAGCACGGTCGCGGCGAAGTCCCGGCCATCGCCGTTGAACAGCACGAAGCCATCGCCCGGCCGCAGGCGCAGCACCTGCACCAGGTGCCTGGCGGCGTCGGCTGGCAGTTCCAGTCGGTCCCCCGTCGCCAGGGGCAGGTCCACGTGGACGCGGGTCACGCGCATGCGGCTTCCTCCACGGCCTCGTCGATGACCGCCAGCGTCGTCGCGGCGAGCAGTTCCAAGCCTTCCTCGTCGATGCAGTACGGTGGCATCCAGTAGAGCACGTCGCCCAGCGGCCGCAGCAGGACCCCGCGCCGCAACGCGTGCCGGTACGCGCGCAGGCCGATGCGCTCGCGGGCATGGAACGGGGTCGCCGGGTTGCCGTCGCGAGCCAGCTCGAAGGCGACGATCATCCCCGCCTGGCGTGCCTCCGCCACGTGGGGGTGCACCGCGATGGGCCGGGCCAGCGCCGCCATGCGGGCAGCGGTAACGCGGTTGCGTGCCAGTACGTCGTCGGCCTCGAAGATGTCGAGCGTCGCCAGCGCCGCCGCGCAGGCGAGCGGGTTGCCGGTGTAGCTGTGCGAATGCAGGAAGGCACGCTCGCGCGAGTTGTCCAGGAAGCCGTCGTACAGGGTGCGGGTGGCGAGCACCGCAGCCAGTGGCAGGGTGCCGCCGGTCAGGCCCTTCGACAGGCACAGCAGGTCCGGCATGATCCCGGGTGCGCCCCCGCCGGGGGCCGCCGGCGCCTGTTCGCAGGCGAACATCGTGCCGGTGCGGCCGAAGCCCACCGCGATCTCGTCGGCGATCAGGAACACCCCGTGGCGGTCGCACAGCTCGCGGGCCCGGCGCAGGTACAGCGGGTGGTGCATCCGCATGCCCGCCGCGCACTGCACGCGTGGTTCCAGGATCAGCGCGCATACCTCGCCGGCGTGCCGCTCCAGCAGTGCCTCGAGCGCGGCCGCGGCGGCTTCCGCATGCGCCTGGGCACGATCGCCTTCGCCCGGTGGCGGTGCGGGGGAGGGCGCGAACAGCGGCTCGACCAGCAGCGGCGCATATACCCGCCGGTACAGCGGGATGTCGCCGACCGACAGCGCGCCCAGCGTCTCGCCGTGGTAGCTGTCGCGCAGGGTGATGAAACGGTCGCGCCGGTCCTCGCCGCGGTTGCGGAACCAGTGGAAGGCCATCTTCAGCGCGACCTCCACGCCTGCCGAGCCGTTGTCGGCAAAGAACACCTTTGCCAGTGGTTCGCGGTCGGCCTGGCGCGGCGCGAGGGCCAGCAGCCGCTCGGCCAGCTCCACCGCCGGGGCGTGCGAGCAGCCGGCCAGGATCACGTGTTGCAGCTCGCGGGCCTGGCGGGCGATGGCCCCGGCCAGGCGCGGTTCGGCGTGGCCGAACAGGTTCACCCACCAGCTCGATACCGCGTCCAGGTAGCGCCGCCCGTCGCGGCCGTGCAGCCACGCGCCCGCACCACCGGCGACCGGCAGCAGCGGCAGGGTGTCGGGATGCTCGCGCATCTGCGTGCACGGATGCCACAGCACCGCCAGGTCGCGTGCGCGCCAGGCGTCGGCTACCGCTTGGTGATCGTCCTGCTCTGCTAGCATCGATGCATCGTGACCGGTCGTATCCATCCCGCCATTATCCCCCCAGCTGGCCCCGTCGCCTCCAGTCCGCGCAGCGGAAAGGAGCCGTCACGGTGAGTCGCCGGCTGCCCACCATCCACGGCACCACGGTCGAGGACGCCGGTCCGTACCGGCTCGAGCACCTCGACCTGGAGTTCTCCAATGGCGAGCGGCGCCGTTTCCAGCGCCTGCACAGCCGCGGGCACGGTGCGGTCATCGTGGTGCCGGTGCTGGACCCGGAGACGGTGCTGCTGGTGCGCGAGTACGCGGCCGGCATGCACCGTTACGAGCTGGGCCTCGTCAAGGGCCGGATCGATGCCGGCGAGGGCGCGCTGGAGGCGGCCAACCGCGAGCTCAAGGAGGAGGCCGGCTACGGTGCCCGCGAGCTGGTCGACGTCCGGCAGCTGACGCTTGCACCGACCTACATGAGCCACAGCGCGCACATGGTGATTGCCCGCGACCTGTATCCCGAGCGCCTGCCGGGCGACGAACCCGAACCGCTGGAGCTGGTGCCCTGGAAGCTCGATGCCCTGCACGAGCTGGTCCTGCGGGAGGATTTCTCCGAGGGCCGCAGCATCGCGGCGCTGTTCATGGCGCGCGAATGGCTGCGCCACCACGGCGGCTGAGATGGAACTGGACCAGGACCTGCGCGAGGGAGTGATCGCCGTCGCCAATGCCGCGGCGGCCGCGATCCTGGAGGTATACGGGCGCGACTTCGACGTGTCGCAGAAGGCCGACGACTCGCCGGTTACCGCGGCCGACCTTGCCGCGCACCGCTGCATCGTCGACGGGCTGGCACGCCTGACCCCGGACATCCCGGTGCTGTCGGAGGAATCGTCCGAGGCCCACATCGCCCGGCGCCGGGACTGGGACCGCCTGTGGCTGGTCGATCCGCTCGATGGCACCCGCGAGTTCGTCAAGCGCAACGGCGAGTTCACCGTCAACATCGCCTATATCCAGGACTGCGTGGTCCGCTACGGCGTGGTGCAGGCGCCGGTGACCGGGGCCACCTGGCATGGCGGGCCCGGCCTGGGGGCGTGGCGCCGGGATGCCGGGGGCGAGCGTCCGGTGCGGATCCGGGAGCCGGCCAGTGCCCCGCTGCGGGTCGCCGCCAGCCGCTCGCACCGGACCCGGGAGGCCGTCGACTTCATCGCGCGCATGGGCGAGACCGAGGCGATCGGGCTGGGTTCCTCGCTCAAATTCTGCCTGCTCGCCGAGGGCGGGCTGGATTGCTACCCGCGCTTCGGCCCCACCAGCGAGTGGGACACCGCGGCCGCGCAGGCGGTGGTCGAGGGTGCGGGCGGGCAGGTGAGCGACTGGCAGGGCCGGCCGTTCCGCTACAACTGCCGCGACACGCTGCTCAACGGCGGGTTCATCGCGCTGGGTGACCCTTCGCTGCCCTGGCGCCGCTGGGCCGGCCTGGCTGGCGAAGGCTGAGTGCGCATGGGCGGCAAGACCCCTCCCGAAGGTTCCGGCCTGGAGCGCCTGCTGGCGGTCATGGCCGCGCTTCGGGATCCCGACGGCGGCTGCCCGTGGGACCTGGAACAGGACTTCGCCAGCATCGCCCCCTACACGATCGAGGAGGCCTACGAGGTCGCCGATGCGATCGACCGTGGCGACCTGGCCGGGTTGAAGGAGGAGCTCGGCGACCTGCTGTTGCAGGTGGCGTTCCATTCGCGCATGGCGCAGGAGCAGGGACTGTTCGACTTCGGCGACGTGGCCGCCGCGATCGCCGACAAGATGGTCCGCCGCCATCCCCATGTGTTCGCCGGCGCACCCGGAGACGGCAGCCCGGGCCAATGGGACGAGATCAAGCGCCGCGAGCGCGAGGCCGCCGGCGACCGCGATACCTCCGCGCTGGCCGGCATCGCCCGTGGACTTCCGGAGTGGCAGCGGGCATTGAAGCTGCAGAAGCGCGCCGCGCGGACGGGCTTCGACTGGCCCGGCCCGGCGCCGGTGTTCGACAAGCTGGACGAGGAAGTGGCCGAGGTACGGGCGGAATTCGACGCGCCCGACGCCGGCAGCCCCGCCGCCCGCGCCCGGCTTGAGGAGGAACTGGGCGACCTGTTGTTCGTGGCCTGCAACCTGGCCCGCCACGCCGGCGTCGACCCCGGGAACGCACTGCGGCGGGCGAACCTGAAGTTCGAGCGCCGCTTCCGGGCGATGGAAGCCTGCGCCGCCGCCGAGGGCGTGCCGCTGGACGCACGGACGCTCCCGGAGCAGGAAGCCCTGTGGCAGCGGGTCAAGCGAAACGAAAAGGAATAGCCCGCCGCATGTAAGCGGTGCGGATGCACGGCGTGAAATCCTTCACGCGCCCTAGACTCGCATCCCTGCAGCCTTCACAAAACTGAAGGTGGAGAGCACTTCAATGCAGTCGAACCGGGACGGTGGCCTGGTCCTCCTGATCGAGGACAACCGCAACATTTCCGAGATGATGGGCGAGTACCTCGAAAGCCGTGGCTTCGAGATCGACTACGCCGCCGACGGCCTGGACGGGTACCGCCTGGCCGCGGAAAACAGCTACGACGTGATCGTGCTCGACCTCATGCTCCCGCGCCTGGACGGGGTGGAGGTCTGCAAGCGCCTGCGCGAGGAGGCACGCAAGTCCACGCCGGTGCTGATGCTGACCGCGCGCGATACGCTCGACGAGAAGCTCACCGGCCTGTCCGCCGGTGCCGACGACTACCTCACCAAGCCGTTCGCGGTGCAGGAGCTGGAGGCCCGGCTGCGTGCGCTGATCCGACGCGAGCGCCGTCAGGTGGGTGGCGAGGTGCTGAAGGTCGCCGACCTGGTGCTCGACCCGGCCAGCCTGCGGGTCACCCGTGGCGGCGCCGAGCTGCAGCTCTCGCCGATCGGCCTGCGCCTGCTGACCATCCTGATGCGCGAATCGCCGCGGGTGGTGAGCCGGCAGGAGATCGAACGCGAGATCTGGGGCAACGGGCTGCCCGACTCCGACACCCTGCGCAGCCACCTCTACAACCTGCGCAAGACCATCGACAAGCCTTTCGACAAGCAGTTGCTGCACACCGTGCAGTCGGCCGGCTACCGGATCGCAGACATCAGCCAGCCGCCCGAGTGACCCGGGGGCGGTAGTCGATGTCACCGGGTCTCCCGCGCCGGATCAAGCTGGCGTTCGTGGCGCAGGCCGCGGTGGCCAGCGTGCTGATCACCATCGGCATCCTGCTGGCCGGCATCGCGGTGCGCGGGTTCGTCCTCGACGAGCGCCTGCACCGCGAGGCGGACCTGTGGTGGGCGGCGCAGGCAGGCGCTGCCGCCTCCGAGCTGCCCCATACCAGCACCTTTTCCGGTTACTTCGTGCCCGCCGGCGCACAGGTCGGGCTGCCGGAGCCGCTGCGCTCGCTGGCGCCGGGGCGGCACCGGGTCCGGATCGACGGCCGGCCCGGGGTGACCCAGGACGTGCTGGTCGACCGGCGGGCGGCCGGCACGCTGTACCTGGCCTTCGAGGCCGGCCACATCGACCGGGCGATCCTGTGGACCGGCCTGGCCTCGCTGCTACTCTCGCTCGCCGCCACGTACCTGATGACCTGGCTGACCTACCGCACCTCCAAGCGGATGGTGCTGCCGGTGAGCTGGCTGTCGCGGGTGGTCTCGCGCTGGGACCCGCGCCACCCCGATACCGATGCGATCCGCTCCAACAACCTTCCCGGCGACGCCGGTGCGGAGGTGCACCAGCTGTCGCGGGCGCTGGTCGGCCTGGCCGAACGGGTCGGCGACTTCGTAGAGCGCGAGCGTGACTTCACCCGCGACGCCAGCCATGAGCTGCGCACCCCGCTGACCGTGATCCGGGTCGCGACCGACATGATGATCGCCGACCCGGAAACACCCGCCCGCACCCAGCGCTCGCTGGCGAGGATCCAGCGCGCCGGGCGCGACATGGAGGCGGTGATCGACGCGTTCCTGATCCTTGCCCGGGAAGCGGGGAACGCCCCGCAGAGCACGGAGTTCGACGTCATCGAGGTGGCCGCCGAGCAGGTGGAGCGCGCCCGCCCGCAGGTGGCGGGCAGGCCGGTGGAGATCGCGCTGGTGGACCATGGCGCGACCACGCTGTTCGGCCCTGCCCACGTGCTGGCGGTCATGCTCGGCAACCTGGTCAGCAACGCGGTCAAGTTCACCGAGCGGGGCAGGGTGGAGGTGCACCTGTTCGGGGACCGGGTCGAGGTGCGCGACACCGGCATCGGCATGGATCCGGAGGCGCTGGACAACGCGTTCAAGCCGTTCTGGCGTGCCGACATGAACCGCGAGCAGAGTGCCGGCATGGGCCTGTCGATCGCACGCCGGCTGGGCGAGCGGCTGGGCTGGCCGGTGACCCTGGAGAGCCTGCCCGGCGATGGCACGGTGGCGACGATCCGCTTCACCGGCTGAAGGGCGGGGGGCGGAGTCAACCAACCGCGCCACCGCGCGTTCATGCAGGCAGTCCTCCTTCCGAGACCTGCATGGCAACTCCTCCCCGTCCGCACGCCGGCAAGGGCGCGCGTCGTACCCGCTGGAACCGTCCCCGGGTCCTCTTCCCCGTCGCGGCGCTGCTGGCGTTGCTTGCCGCCGCCTGGTGGTGGCAGGGGGGGCGCGGTGCCGAAGCGGGCAGCGGCTACCGCACCGCCACCGTGGAGCGCGGGGACATCCGCGTCGCGATCTCGGCCACCGGTGCGCTCCGGGCGATCTCCACCGTCGACGTCGGCAGCCAGATCTCCGGCCTGGTCACCGAGGTACTGGCCGACTTCAATGACCAGGTGCGAGAGGGGCAGGTGATCGCCCGCATCGACCCGAGCACCTATCTGGCGCAGATCGAGCAGGGCAATGCTTCGGCCAACGCCGCCCGGGCCAGCCTGGCCAACGCGGAGGCGAGCCTGCGCAACGCCGAGGCGGACCACCGGCGCAAGGCCGGACTGGCGGAAACGCAGCTGATCGCCGCCAGCGACCTGGACCTGGCGCGGGCCGCGCTGGACCAGGCGCGGGCCCAGGTCGAGTCGGCGCGCGCGCAGATCCGCCAGCAGCAGGCCTCCACCCAGACCTCGCGCCTGAACCTGGAGCGCACCGAGATCCGCTCGCCCGTCGACGGCGTGGTGCTGACCCGGACGGTCGAGCCGGGCCAGACCGTCGCCGCCAGCCTGCAGGCACCGGTGCTGTTCCAGATCGCCGAGGACCTGTCGAAGATGGAGATCGAACTGGCGATCGACGAGGCCGACATCGGCCAGGTCGAACCCGGGCAGGGCGTTTCCTTCACCGTCGACGCGTTTCCCGACCGGCGCTTCCGCGGCGAGGTGCAGCAGGTCCGGCTGTCGGCGACCAACACCAACAACGTGATCACCTACCCGGTGGTGGTGGCGGTGGACAACTCCGACCAGGTGCTGCTGCCGGGGATGACCGCCAACGCCGAGATCGAGGTCAGCCGCCGCGACGGGGTGCTGCGCGTGCCCAACGCCGCGCTGCGCTACAAGCCCTCCGACGATGCCGGCATCGCGCCTCCGGCGCGCGGTGGTGGCGCAGGGCTGGATGCGGACATCGCGGCGCTGGGCGAGGGGCTGGACCTGGACGCCACCCAGCAGGCGGCGCTGGACGAGGCACTGGCCGACATGCGCGCCCAGGCGGCCCAGCGCGCTGCCAACCGGCCGGCGACCGGTGGTGCGCCGCGGCCGGCGAACGGTGGCGGTGGTCCCGGTCCGAAAATGGTGGCGGCGATGCGCCAGCGCGCGGGTGAGCGCATGGCGGTGCAGTTCGCCGGCTTCCGCGAGACGCTGGATCCGGACCGGCAGCAGCGCTGGGATCGCGGCCTGGCCGCCCTCGTGGGCGCGCCCCGCGCCCCGCTCTACCTGCTGGACGGCGGCGCGGTGCGTGCGGTGATGGTGCGCGTGGGGGCCAGCGACGGCAGCTGGACCGAGGTGTCCGGTGCGCTGGAGGACGGCGACCAGGTGGTGGTCGGCATGGAGCGCCCGGCCCCATGACGGTCGAGCCGGCAGCGGCACCGGCGGCGCGTCCGCCGGTCATCCATACCGAAGGGCTGACCCGCGTCTACGCTCCGGGCACCGAGGCCGAGGTCATCGCCCTGCGCGGGGTCGAGCTCGAGATCGGGCATGGCGAGTTCGTCGCCATCATGGGGCCGTCGGGTTCGGGCAAGTCGACGCTGATGAACATGCTCGGCTGCCTCGACACCCCGACCGGCGGCCGCTACCACTGCGATGGAGTGGACGTGTCCACGCTCGATGCCGAGGAACTGGCCGTGTTGCGGCGGGACAAGATCGGCTTCGTGTTCCAGGGCTTCAACCTGCTGCCGCGGATGACCGCGCTGGAGAACGTCGCCATGCCGATGGCCTACGCCGGGGTGCCGGCGGCGGAGCGGTCCGCGCGCGCCCACGAAGCGCTGGCCGCGGTCGGCCTGGCCAACCGCGAATCGCACCGTCCCAGTGAACTGTCCGGTGGCCAGCAGCAGCGCGTGGCGATCGCCCGGGCGCTGATCAACCGTCCGCCGGTGTTGCTGGCCGACGAACCCACCGGTGCGCTCGACAGCCGCACCGGCGAGGAGATCCTGGCCCTGTTCAAGCAGCTGCGCGACGACGGCCACACGGTGGTGCTGATCACCCACGATGCGGAGGTCGCCGCCCACGCCGACCGCACCTACGTCATGCACGACGGCGAACTGCACCTGCAGGAGGAGCCGGCATGAATTTCATGGAGGTGCTGCGAACGGCGGCCTTCGCCCTGCGCGGCAACTGGCTGCGCAGCGCGCTGACCTCGCTGGGGGTGATCATCGGCATCGCCGCGGTGATCGTGATGGTCTCGGTCGGGCAGGGCACCCAGTCGGAGATCGACAAGCTGGTGTCCGGGCTGGGCTCGAACCGGCTCGACATCAGCCCCAACACCCGCCGCGCGGCCGGCGGGGTGCGCATGAGCGCGAGCAGCTTCTACACCCTGGACGTGCGCGATGCCGAGGCGATCCGCGAGGAGATCCCGGAGGTGCAGTACGTCGGTGGCGTCCTGCGTGGCAATACCCAGGTGGTGTTCGCCGAGAACAACTGGTCGGCGAGCTGGTATGGCGTGCAGCCGGACTGGTTCGAGCTGGAAAGCTGGGGGCTGTCGATGGGCGAGGGCTTCGGGCCGCGCGATTACGGCGGCTCCACCAAGCCGGTGATCCTGGGCGAGACCGTGCGCCGCGAGCTGTTCGGCGACCAGGACCCTACCGGCCAGTCGATCCGGCTGGGGCGGGTGCCGTTCACCGTGGTCGGGGTGCTGGAGTCCAAGGGGCAGGGCGGCTGGGGGCAGGACCAGGACGACGTGATCCTGGTCCCGCTGGAAACCGCGCGGCGCCGGTTGATGGGGGCGATGGGCCTTCCTCCCGGCGCGGTGCAGCAGATCGCGGTGGGGGTGACGCGGGCGGAGGACCTGGGCTACGTGCAGGAACAGATCGAGGCCCTGCTGCGCCAGCGCCACGACATCCAGCCCGGCGCCGAAGACGACTTCCGGGTCCGCAACATCGCCGAGATCGTCGCCACCCGGACCCAGACCACGCGCCTGATGTCACTGCTGCTGGCGGCGGTGGCGACGATCTCTCTGGTGGTCGGCGGCATCGGGATCATGAACATCATGCTGGTCTCGGTGACCGAGCGGATCCGCGAGATCGGCCTGCGCATGGCGGTCGGGGCGGGACCCTCGGACATCCGCCGGCAGTTCCTGGCCGAGGCGATGCTGATCTCGCTGATCGGCGGCGCACTGGGGATCGCCATCGGCGTGGTGGGGGCGTTGCTGGTCGGGCGCTTTGGTGCCCTGCCGGTGGTGGTGGACCTGCAGGTGGTGGGGCTGGCCGCGGGCTTTTCGATCGCCACCGGGTTGTTCTTCGGTTACTACCCGGCGCGCAAGGCTTCGCTGCTGGATCCGATCGAAGCCCTGCGCCAGCAGTAGCACCGAGGGCCATGACCGACGGCCGGTGACACGGCCGCCGGTGCGCGCCATGCTCGGGGAAACCTCCCATCGGGCCCAATCATGCGACTTCCCCTCCTGTTCGCCACGCCGCTGCTGATGCTTGCCACCGCTTCCGCTCATGCCGGCGACCCGTCCTCCGCGGAGGCGGGGCGTACCGCCCTGGTCATCCACGGTGGCGCCGGGGTGATCGAACGCGGTTCGCTGGAACCGGAGGCCGAGCAGGGGATCCGCGCCGCCCTGCAGCAGGCGCTGGAGGCGGGCGGCAACGTGCTCGCCGGCGGCGGCACGGCGATGGACGCGGTCGAGGCCGCGGTGCTGGTACTGGAGGAGTCGCCGCACTTCAACGCCGGCCGCGGTGCGGTGTTCAATGCCGCCGGGGGCCACGAACTGGACGCCTCGATCATGGAGGGCCATACCCGCCGCGCCGGCGCCGTGGCGGGCGCCACCACGGTACGCAACCCGATCCGGCTGGCGCGCGCGGTGATGGAGCATTCCCCCCACGTGATGCTGGCCGCCCAGGGCGCCGAAGCCTTCGCCGACACCCGCCCCGAGCTCGAGCGGGTGGCCAACGACTGGTTCGACACCGATCACCGGCGCCGCCAGCTGGAGCGGGCGCAGCGACAGGCCGTGGCCGGCGAAACCCCGCCGTCCACCTATTACGGGACCGTCGGCGCGGTGGCGCTGGATTCCCACGGACACATCGCCGCGGCCACCAGCACCGGCGGCATGACCAACAAGCGCTGGGGGCGGGTGGGCGACTCGCCGGTGATCGGCGCCGGGACCTGGGCCGACGACCGCTGCGGCGTGTCCGGGACCGGCTGGGGCGAGTTCTTCATCCGCAACGCCGTGGCCCATGACATCTGTGCGCGGGTGGCCTATCGCGGCGACAGCCTGGCTGACGCCGCCGGGACGGTGATCCACGAGGTGGTTCCGCGGGATGGTGGCGATGGCGGGGTGATCGCCATCGACGCGGAGGGCAACATTGCCATGCCCTTCAACACCGCCGGCATGTACCGCGGCTGGATCAACGCCGACGGGACCCGCGGCGTGGCGATCTACGACGACGAATGACCGCGGCCGGGGCAGGCCCCATCTAGGGTCTGCCCCGGTTGTCGCCTCGGGGCAGCCCGGGAAGACTGCAGCCATCGGATGTCCCGTTGCGGGACAGGTTCCAGCACCCGGGGCGAGCCCCGTTGGAGACGAAGATGACCGCCATCGGCAACCACAGCATCAACTGGGGCGACACGCTGTCCGACATCGCCCAGCGGTACGGCACCAGCGTCGGCGCCCTGATGGATGCCAACTCGCACATCAGCAACCCGGACCTGATCTTCGCCGGCGGGACACTGTCCATCCCGGGCGGTGGCGGGAGCGCGGGTGGCGTGGGTGGCGGAGGCGGCCCCGGCCAGGCATCGGCGGTCACCGGGTCCGGGCCGATCGCGCCGGGCTCGGGCAGCGGCGAGGACGCGGCCCGGATTGCGGAAAGCCTGATCGGCCGCAATGCCGGCGAGCTCAAGCATGCCAACGACATCCCGATGGAGAGCTGGGTCCCCAACAACGTCAACTGCGCGAACTTCGTCTCCGCGGTGCTGCAGAAGGCCGGCATGATCGACCCCGGCCAGGCCAGTGCCTCGGTCGACAACCTCGCCGCCAACCTCAAGGGCGCGGGCTGGCAGACGGTATCGCTGGCAGACGCCAGGCCCGGCGACGTGGTGCTGATGCAGAAGAACGGCCAGTCGCACGTGGTCCTGTTCCACGGCTTCGAGAACGGCCAGCCGAAGTTCATCGGCTCCAACAACGTCAATGCCGATGGGAGCCAGCGGATCAGCTGGGGTGGCGCGTCGGGCAACTACGAGATCATCACCCCGCCACGCTGAGCGCGGGGCGGGACATGAAGAAGGCCGGGTTCCCCCGGCCTTTTTCGTGTCGAAGCAGCAGGCGGCGGGATGGCTCAGAAGCCGAATACCGCACGCGGCGCGGCGTGTTCGCCCGGCCAGTCCAGCCAGGCCACGTCGCCGGGTCCGATGGCGTGGTCGAGCAGTACCCATTGGCCGGGAAGGGCAAGGCAGTCGGCCGCTTCCACTTCTCCGGGGGGGTGCGCCTCGCCGTCGCCCTTGGTTTCGCTTTCGTCCTGTGCCGCAGCCGCTCCGCCGGGCGGATCACGACGCAACAGCGCGACATACACATCCGACATGCTGCCCGCGGCCGCATGCGCCGCGTAGGCGGTGCCGCGGAAATCCGGGCGTTCGCCGCCGGGCGTGCGCATGTTCCCCATCAGGAAGGCCCATCGTCCCAGGCAGTCCAGCCGTTCCACCTCGACCACGACCCGGTCGCCCAGTACCTGGCGCAGCGGGGCGGTGGCTGCATCGAGCAGCTCCGGGTAGCCCTCGTCGCCGGCGTGCAGGGCCGTGGGCGCGGCTTGGGGGAAGGTGGCGGACATGGCGGCTCCGGCGGTCAGGCTGGCAAGGAGCCCGAGGATAGCAATGCGTGGCATGGCGGCGTCCCTGGGGGTAGCCCGGGCCATGCTTGCATGCCGGCAGGGCTGGTGAAGTGAACAGCCGGCGCCGGGGTGCCGGCTGTGGCAGAATTGTCCGCTTGCGTGCAGCATCCGGTCCCACCAGCATGTCCCGCATTGCCAAGCATCACCGTTCCAGCTCCGCCTGCGTGCGGCCGCGCTGAGCCGATGGCGGACGAGACCGGCCACCTGCCCCGGCGGCCCGCGCGCGTGTTCAAGGCGGCCGTCTGGTCGCTGCAGGGCCTCGCCGCGGCCTGGTACCACGAGTCCTCGTTCCGGCTGGAGGCCTACCTGTTCGTCATCCTGGCGCCGCTGGCCTGGTGGCTGGGCGGGAACGCCGTGGAGCGCGTGCTGCTGGTCGCCCCGATGGTGCTGGTGCTGGTGGTCGAGCTGCTGAACTCCGCCATCGAGGCGGTGATCGAGCGCTACGGCGCCGAGCACCACGAACTGGCCGGCCGCGCCAAGGACATGGGCTCGGCCGCCGTCTTCCTTTCCATGCTCCTGGTGCTGTTCACCTGGGGCGTGGTGCTGTGGCCGCGCCTGTCCGCCGCAGGCGGCTGACCGCCACCGGCCAACACCCCCTACACCCGAATCGGAAACGCCCGTGTACGAAATGCTGATGGATCCGGAAGTCTGGATCACCCTGCTCACCCTGAGCGCGATCGAGATCGTGCTGGGAATCGACAACCTGGTCTTCATCTCGATCGCCGTCAGCCGCCTGCCGGTGGCCGTGCGCGAGCGGGCGCGCAAGATCGGCATCGCAGTCGCCTGCATCTCGCGCATCCTGCTGCTGCTGACCCTGGCCTGGCTGGCCGGGCTGACCCATGACCTGTTCACGCTGCTGGGCCAGGGGATCTCGATCCGCGACCTGGTGCTGATCCTGGGCGGTGCCTTCCTGCTGGTGAAGGGCATGATGGAAATCCGCGACAGCATCGTGGGCGAGCCCGAGTCGGCCGACATCAACACCCGGCCGGCCGCCTCGTTCGGCATGGTGATGGCGCAGATCGCGGTGATCGACATCGTGTTCTCGCTGGACTCGGTCATCGCCGCCGTCGGCATGGCGGAGCAGACCTGGATCATGGTCACCGCGATCCTGCTGGCCGTGTCCATGATGCTGCTGGCGGCGCGTCCGCTGGGCCAGTTCATCGACCGCAACCCGACGGTGAAGATGCTGGCCCTGGCCTTCATCGTGCTGATCGGCGTGTACCTGGTCACCGAGGGCTTCGAGATGCACGTGCCGAAGGGCTACATCTACGGTGCGATGGGCTTCTCGGCGCTGGTCGAGTTCCTGAACCTGTGGGCGAAGAAGCGCTCCGGCGTGCCGCGCCAGTTCCCCGGCGGCGAGGCGTGAATTGCGCCTTCGCGGTCCCGGTGGTGCAATGCCACCGGAACCCGGAGGGAGTGATCGCATGAGCCGCCTGATCGTGTTGGTACTGGTGCTGCTTCTGAGCGGCTGTGGCTACAACACCATCCAGCAGAAGGACGAAGCGGTGGACGCGGCCTGGTCGCAGGTCATCAACGTCTACCAGCGCCGCGCCGACCTGGTGCCCAACCTGGTGGCCACGGTGCGTGGCTACGCCGAGCACGAGCGCCAGGTGTTCACCGAGGTCACCGAGGCGCGCTCGCGGGTGGGCAGCATCAATGTCGACGCCGGGGACCAGGCCTCGCTGGAGCAGTTCCAGCAGGCCCAGGGCCAGCTGCAGAGCGCGATCGGCCGGCTGCTGCTGGTGGCGGAGAACTATCCCCAGCTCAAGGCCGACCAGAACTTCCTGCAGCTGCAGGCGCAGCTGGAAGGCACCGAGAACCGCATCACAGTGGAGCGCCAGCGCTACATCGCCGCGGTGCAGGACTACAACACCTACATCCGCCAGTTCCCGCAGAACCTGACGGCGAAGCTGTTCGGGCACGAAACCAGGCCGAACTTCACCGTCGACAACCTGCAGCAGATCCAGCAGGCCCCGCAGGTGGACTTCGCCCGCCCGTCCGGCGCCACGCCGACGGATGGCTGATCCGCGCCCGCGGGCGGTTGCCATGGCGCGGCGTCGGTCGTGGCAGCCGCATGCTGCACGGCTGCTCGCGCCGTTCGTGCTCCTGGCGTTCGCCCTGCTGGCACCGCTGCTGGCAGCCGGGCAGGAGCTTGCGCCGGTACCGGCGCTCGACTCCCCGGTGGTCGACACCACCGGCACCCTGGATGCCGCCACCGTCCGGCAGCTGCAGCAGCAGGCGCTGGCGCTGCAGCAGCGCAAGGGCAGCCAGCTGCAGGTGCTGGTGGTGCCCACCACGCTCCCCGAGGACATCGCCCAGTACGCGGTGCGGGTGTACGACCAGTGGCGGCTCGGGCGCGAGGACGTGGACGACGGACTGCTGCTGGTGGTTGCCGTTGACGATCGCCGGGTCCGCATCGAGGTCGGCTATGGGCTGGAGGGGGCGATCCCCGATGCCACGGCCTCGCGGGTGATCCAGGAGTACCTGGTGCCGCGCTTCCGTGCCGGCGACTTTGCCGGCGGCATCGTCGAGGCGACCGGGGTGCTGGTCGCGCTGGTCGATGGCGAACCGCTGCCCGAGCCGATGACCGCCCATCCGCAGGAAGGGCAGGGCGGCGGCGGCTGGCTGGTGGGGCTGTTCGCGGCCTTCATCGTCGCCCAGGTGGTACGCGGGGTGTTCTCGCGCGCGCCGCGGCCGCTGCGCGGGGTGATCGGCGCCGGTGCCGCAGGCGGTGCCGCGCTGCTGCTTTCCGGGCTGCTGGTGGTGGCCGGGATCGGTGCGGTCATCGGCCTGCTGTTCGGCCTGGCGAGCCTGGCCCGGCCGGGCCGCTACGCCAACGACCGCGGCTGGGGTGGCCCGCCGTTCGGCGGCGGGGGCTGGGGCGGTGGTGGCGGTTTCGGGGGCGGCGGCTTCGGCGGTGGTGGTGGCTGGGGTGGCGGCGGTGGATTCAGCGGGGGCGGTGGCGCCTCCGGCAGCTGGTGAGGACCTGATGCGCCTGCTCAAGCACCTGTTCGCCCCGTCCGCGCGCACGCTGTTCCCGGAGGCGTGCCTGAAGGAAATCACCGCGGCGATCGCCGCCGCCGAGCGCAGCCATCGCGGCGAGATCTGCTTCGCCGTGGAGGCCTCGCTGCCGGCGCGCGCCGTGCTGTCCGGGGTGGATTCGGCAACCCGCGCCCGGCAGGCCTTCGGCGAGCTGGGCGTATGGGACACCGAGCTCAACTCCGGCGTGCTGGTCTACCTGCTGCTGGCGGACCACCACATCGAGATCGTCGCCGACCGCGGCTACCGGGGACTGGTGACGGACGCCCAGTGGCGCGAGGCATGTGACACCATTGCCGCCGGGTTGCGCGAGGGCCAGCCCAAAGCCGGCGTCCTGCGTGCCGTGGAGCTCATCTCCGCGCAGATGCAGCGCCATTTCCCGCAGCGCGAAGGCGAGCACGACGCAGACGAGCTGCCCAATCGCCCCCACTTCCTGTGAGCGCATGATCCACCTCCATGATATCGACCCGATCGCACTGGGACTTGGACCGGTGCGCGTGCACTGGTACGGGGTCATGTACCTGCTGGGCTTTGGTATCGCCTGGTGGCTGGGGCGGCGGCGGATCCGCGCCGGGCGGCTGCCGGGCGTCAACGAGGAAGCCTTCGGCGACCTGCTGTTCTACGGGATCCTGGGCGTGATCCTGGGGGGGCGGATCGGCTACGTGCTGTTCTATGCCTTCGATGGTTTCCTGGCCAGTCCGCTGAGCCTGTTCAAGGTGTGGGAAGGCGGCATGAGCTTCCACGGTGGCCTGCTGGGGGTGGTGGCGGCCGCATGGTGGTGGTCGCGCAAGCACGGACTGCACCTGATGGACACGGTCGATTTCGTCGCCCCGCTGGTGCCACCGGGCCTGGGGCTGGGGCGGCTGGGCAACTACATCGGCGGCGAGTTGTGGGGACGGTTCACCGGAAGCAACTGGGGCGTGGTGTTTCCCGCCTCCGACCTGGGGCCCTATACCGGCCTGCCGATGGAGCAGCTGCGCCAGCTGCACGCGTCCGGCGCGCTGGACCCGTTCGCCCGCCACCCTTCGCAGCTGTACCAGGCCGCGCTGGAGGGACTGGTGATGTTCTGCGTGTTGTGGTGGTACTCGCGCAAGCCGCGACCCCGTTACGCGGTGGCGGGCCTGTTCGCGCTGCTGTACGGGTGCTTCCGGTTCCTGGTCGAGTTCGTGCGGGTACCGGACGCCCAACTTGGCTACCTGGCCTTCGGCTGGCTGACCATGGGGCAGGTGCTCAGCCTGCCGCTGATCGTATTGGGACTGGCCTGGATGGGCTGGTGGTCCCGGCGCCAGCCGGTGCTCGCGCCGGCGCCACGGGGGGAATGACGGATGCAGCAGTACCTTGAGCTGCTCGGGCACGTGCTCGAGCACGGCACGGTCAAGCAGGACCGGACCGGGACCGGCACGCGCAGCGTGTTCGGCTGGCAGATGCGCTTCGACCTGGCGGAGGGCTTTCCGCTGGTCACCACCAAGAAACTGCACCTGCGCTCGATCATCCACGAGCTGCTGTGGTTCCTGCAGGGCGATACCAACATCGGCTACCTGAAGGACAACGGCGTCTCGATCTGGGACGAATGGGCAAGCGCCGACGGCGAGCTGGGGCCGGTGTACGGCAAGCAGTGGCGACGCTGGCAGCGTCCGGACGGCAGCGAGATCGACCAGATCCACCAGGTGATCGGGCAGATCCGCAGCAACCCGGATTCGCGCCGGCTGGTGGTCTCGGCCTGGAACGTGGCCGACCTGCCGGACATGGCGCTGATGCCCTGCCACGTGATGTTCCAGTTCTACGTCGCCGACGGAAGGCTGAGCTGCCAGCTGTACCAGCGCAGCGGCGACATCTTCCTGGGCGTGCCGTTCAACATCGCCAGCTACGCGCTGCTGACCCACATGGTGGCGCACGTGTGCGGCCTGCAGCCGGGCGAGTTCATCCATACCCTGGGCGATGCGCACCTGTACTCCAACCACGTGGAGCAGGCGCGCGAGCAACTCTCGCGTACCCCGCGCGCGTTGCCGCGCCTGGTGCTCAACCCGCAGGTGCGCGACATCCTGGGCTTCCGCTTCGAGGACATCGCCATCGAAGGCTACGACCCGGCCCCGGCGATCCGGGCCCCGGTGGCGGTGTGAGCGCCGCGCCGGAACTGGTGCTGCTGGCGGCGCTGGACCGCAACCATGCGATCGGTCGCGACAACGACCTGCCATGGCGACTGCCGGACGACCTGGCCCGATTCAAGGCGCTCACCATGGGCAAGCCGTTGCTGATGGGACGGCGTACCGCGCAGTCGCTGGGGCGCGCGCTGCCGGGGCGGCGCAACCTGGTGCTGACCCGCAGCGGGCAGGTGCCCTTCGCGGGGATGGAGCCGGTGGCCTCGGTGGAGCAGGCGCTGCAGGCGGCAAGCGCCGAGGGTGCGAAGGAACTGTGGGTGATCGGTGGCGGCGAGGTCTATGCGCTGTGCCTGCCGCGCGCCACGCGCATGCACCTGACCCACGTCGATGCCGCGGTCGCGGACGCGGACGTCTTCTTCCCCCGGTTCGATCCGGCGCAGTGGCAGGTGGGCGGTCGCGAGCCGCATCCCGCCGACGCGCGGCACGCGCACGCGTTCGAGTTCGTCGACTACCGCCGGCGCTAGCTCGCCGGTGACGGAGACGGTGTCTGGCCGGCGCCCTTGCCGGCCTGGCCCCGGTTGCCCTGGCCGCGCCGGCGGCGGTTGCCCTGGCGCTGGCCGTCCTGGCGTGGGCCGTCCTGGCGCGGCGGGCGCGGACGCGGGGGCGTGGCGGGTACGTCGCGCCCGGCGACCTGCACCACCTGCAGGTCCTCGCCGTCCAGGCGCAGTGCGGTGAGCTTGCCGCCCCAGACCGCACCGGTGTCGATGGCATGCACGCCGCCGCTGATGTGCAGCCCCAGTGTCGACCAGTGGCCGCAGACCACCTTCAGCTCGCGCTCGACCCGGCCCGGGACCGAGAACCACGGGTACAGCCCCGGCGGCTGGGTGCCCGGCGCACCCTTGTCCTCGAACGAGACCCGCCCCCGCGGCGAGCAGTAGCGCATGCGGGTGCAGACGTTGATGATCGAACGGTAGCGGTCGTTGCCCTGCAGGCGCGGATTCCACGCCGGACCGTCGCCGTACATGTTGCGCAGCAGCCTGGCGTATTCGGGTCCGCGCAGGACCGCCTCCACTTCCGCTGCATGCTTGCGGGCGAGCTGCGTCGTCCACTTGGGGGCCAGGCCCGCGTGCACCATCAGCCAGCCCAGCTCGCGGTCGACGTGGATGAGTTCCTGCCCGCGCAGCCAGCCCAGCAGCTCACCGGCATCGTCCGCCAGCACCACCCGCTGCAGGTCCGGATTGACCTTGCGTTTTTCTTCCTCGCGCCGCTCGCCGATGGCAAGCAGCGACAGGTCGTGGTTGCCGAGCACCACCGTGGAATGCCCGCGCAGCGAGTGCACCAGGCGCAGGGTCTCCAGTGACTGCCCGCCGCGGTTGACCAGGTCGCCGCAGAACCACAGCCGGTCTGCCGCGGGGTCGAAGCGGATCTTCTCGAGCAACCGCTGGGTGGTGTCGTAACAGCCCTGCAGGTCACCGATGGCCCAGACGGCCATCAGCCAAGTACTCCGCGGCAGTGGGCAGGGCGTGTTGGATGGAGGGAGCAGGCGTGCATGGTGGCCAGTGTAATGAACCGGGAGCGGCGCGGCGCATGCGGCGGCATGCTTCGTGCTCCGGAACCCTCAGTCCTGTTCCTTCGCCCCGCGCTGGCGCGCCAGGAGATTGGCAAGGCCGATGAATCCCTCCACCGGTACCTGCTCGGCACGCGCCTGCGGGGAGAGCCCGGCAGCCTCGATGGCGTCCGCCCCGCAGGTGGCGGAAAGGGCATTGCGCAGCGTCTTGCGGCGCTGGCCGAAGGCTTCGCGGACCACCTGGGCAAACAGGGCGCGGTCCTCCACCGCGATCTGTTCCGGCGGCAGTGGGACCAGCCGCACCACGGCGGAGTCGACCTTCGGGGGTGGCCGGAACGCGCCCGGGGGGACGGTGAACAGCGGCGTCACCGTGCAGAATGCCTGCAGCATCACCCCCAGCCGCCCGTAGACCTTGCTGCCCGGTCCCGCGGCCATGCGGTCGACCACTTCCTTCTGCAGCATGAAGACCATATCGGTGATCGCCGCGGCGTGGTCCAGTGCGTGGAACAGGATCGGGGAAGACAGGTTGTAGGGCAGGTTGCCCACCAGCCGGATGCATCCGGGGCCGTCGACGGCCAGCCCCTGCGCCAGTGCGGTGAAGTCCACCGACAGCACGTCGCGGTGGAGGATCCGCAGTGTTCCCACGCCTTCCGCTGCGGCGGTGAGCGGGGCAATCAGGTCGCGGTCGAACTCGACCACGGTCAGCTCGCCATGGCGGCGCAGCAGGGGGAAGGTGATCGCGCCCTGTCCGGGCCCGATCTCCACCAGGGCCTCGCCGGGCCTGGGGTTGACCGCGTCGACGATCTTCCCGATCACCCGCCCGTCGTGCAGGAAGTGCTGGCCGAGATGCTTCTTGGCCGGCTCGCTGAAGCCACCGGGATTCATGCGCGTGCTCCGCGTTCGCGACGGGCGCGTGCCATTGCCGCGCAGGCATCGACTGCGGCGAACAGGCTCGAGGGGTCGGCAAGGCCGCGCCCGGCCAGGTCCAGCGCGGTGCCGTGGTCGACCGCGACGCGGGGGTAGGGCAGCCCGAGGGTCAGGTTCACCGCCTGCTCGAAGCCGCTGTGCTTGAGCACCGGCAGGCCCTGGTCGTGGTACATGGCCAGCACTGCGTCGAAGCCGGGCAGCAGGGCGGGCAGGAAGGCGGTATCGGCCGGAAGCGGCCCCTGCAGGTCCATGCCCTGGGCGCGCAGTGCTTCCAGCACCGGGATGATCACCTCGATTTCCTCGTGGCCGAGGTGGCCCTGTTCGCCCGCGTGCGGGTTCAGCCCCAGCACCGCGATGCGCGGCCGGTCGATCGCAAAATCCCTGCGCAGCGCTGCGTGCAACAGCCGCAGGGTGCGTTCCACGGCATCGGCGGTCACCGCGTCGGCGACCTCGCGCAAGGGCAGGTGGGTGGTGACCAGGGCCACGCGCAGGCCGGGGTTGGCCAGCATCATGACCACCTCGCAACCGGCGTGCCCGGCCAGCAGGCCGGTGGTGCCGGTGTAGGGAATGCCGGCCTGGTTGACCACGGCCTTGTGCACCGGACCGGTGACCAGGCCATCGTAGTCGCCCGCCAGACAGCCGGTCGCGCCCAGCAGCAGCGCGTCGATCACCGAGGGCGCATTGGCCGGGTCGGGGTGGCCCGGGTCGGCCGCGGCGGCGGCGAGCACGGGCTGCAGGGCCAGCTGTCCGGGACGCACACTGGCCGCGGCTTCGGGAGGCAGCAGCTCCAGTGGCAGGCCGAGGCGGCCGGCTGCATCCAGCAGGACCGCCGGATCGGCCAGGGCCACCAGCGCGGCGGGGTTGTCCCGGTGGGCCAGCCGCACGCACAGCTCCGGCCCGACGCCGGCCGGCTCACCCGGGACCAGCGCCAGCCGGGGCAATGCCATCTCAGTCGGCCCGGGTACCGTCGAGCGCCACGGTGCGCAGGTCGACGTAGGCCTCGCTGCGCATTTCGCGGACGAAGCGCTCCCAGCGGTCCTCCAGCTTGCGACGGCCGAGCATGTCGCGGACCTGGGCGCGGCGGTTCTCGTCGCCGACGTCAGCCTGGCGGGTACCGGTGCGCTTGAGGATGTGCCAGCCGGCCGAGGTGCGGAATGGCTCCGACACCTCACCGTCGCGCAGGGCGTTGACCGCCGTCGCCATCTCGGGGCCAAACTGCTGCGGCACGAACCAGCCCAGGTCGCCCCCGGCGGCCTGCGAACTGACGTCCTGCGACCGGCTGCGGGCGAGCTCGGCGAAGTCCGCACCGCCGGCCAGGCGGGCATGCAGGGTGTCGGCTTCGGCCTTGGCGGTTGCCGGGTCGGTGTCGTCGCCGACCCGGATCAGGATGTGGCTGGCGCGAACCTGGGTGGCCATCTGCGTGTCCGCCGCGGAGGCATCGCGCACGTCGACCAGCTGCACCAGCTGGAAACCGCTGGGGCCACGGATCGGCGCGGTGACCTCGCCGGGGGCCATGTTCATGACCATCTGCGAGAACGCGGACGGGATCTCGCTGCCGCCACGCCAGCCCAGGTCGCCGCCTTCCAGGGCATTGGGGCTGTCGGAGTAGCGCACCGCGGCGGCCGCGAAGCCCATTTCGCCACGGTCGAGCAGGGCCTTGATGCCTTCGATCTTCTCCTGGGCGGTGTTGATCTGCTGGGGCGTGGCGCCTTCGGGCAGGCCGACCAGGATGTGGGCGATGTGGTACTGCGGCCCGCCGGCGGACTGCGCCTGCAGAGCGGAGTCGACCTCGGCCTCGGTGACCGCGATCTCGCTGCGGGCGAAGCGGTTGCGCAGGTGCTGGATCATCAGCTCCTCGCGCACCGAGTCGCGGAACTGGTCGAAATCCAGGCCATCGGCGGCGATCTGGGCGCTGAGCTGCTGCACGGTCGCGCCGTTCTGGGCGGCGATCGCGGCGATTGCCTGGTCGATCTCCTGGTCGCCCACGCGCACGCCGGTATCGCGCGCGCGCGCCACCTGCAGCTTGAGCAGTACCAGGCGCTCGGCGACCTGGCGCTCGAGCACCGCCGGTGGCGGCAACTGCTCTTCGCGGCCGGCGTACTGGGCGCGGATGTTGGCCACCGCGCGCTCGAGTTCGCTGCGCAGGATGACGTCCTCGTCCACGACGGCGGCGATGCCGTCGATCGGCGCCACCTGCTGTGCATGCGCTGGCCCCGCCAGCAGTGCCCCGGCGATGAGGCAGGCGAACAGTTTCTTCATGGGATCGGGTCGAGGGAGGGGTCGTAGGAGTCGCTGTCAAGCGAGGAGGGCGGGACCAGATACAGGTCGTCGCGCTCGTAGCCGAGAATAGCACGGCGCAGGAAGTCGCCGGACTTCTGCCCGGCCGAGCCCAGGCCCTTGAGCTCGATCTCGAAACGCAGGGAATCGTCGAGCTCGCCGCTGCGGTGGCGAATGTAGCGCCGGGTCACCAGGCGCGCGGCCATGCAGCAGCTTTCCCACTGCACGCCCGCGATCGATTCGATCACCTTGCGCTCGTCCAGCGAGTAGTAGTAGCGCCCGACCAGGCTCCATTCCCGGTTGACCGGATACAGGAAGGAGAAGTCGACCTGCTCGGCCAGGTCGCGGCGGTAGCGGTAGCCCAGGTTGACCACCCCGGTGTCGCCGATCAGGTAGCGGGTACGCAGGCTGATCAGGTCCTCGCGGCGCTCCTTGGGGTCCCACTGGTAGGAGGCGTTGATGGTCCAGCGGTCGCTCGCCGCAACGCCCACGTCGGCGACCCAGGACGAGCGGCCGGCTTCCAGTGGCGCCTGGTTGCGATTGAGCGTCACCCGGCTGTCGTCGAAGTAGTGGATCTGGCCGATGCTCGCCGACAGCCGTTCGCGACCGTCCGCCTCGCTGATCAGCCGGGTGGTCAGGGCGGTGGTCAGCTGGTTGGCATCGATCTGGCGGTCGGGGCCGGTGTAGCGGTTGTCGCGGAACAGCTGGCCCCAGCTGAACGTCATCGGGTTGGTGTCGAAGCGCGGCAGCCCGGACTGGTCCCGGTAGGGGACGTTGAGGTAATAGATGCGCGGCTCGAGGGTCTGCAGGAAGCTGTCGCCGGCGATCTCCACCTGGCGGTCGAAGAACAGGCCGGCGTCCAGCGAGGTGATCGGCAGGCTGCGGGTCGGAGAGGCTTCGCCGTCGTTGGCCGCGGCCAGGTTGTCGTCCAGCTCCCACGCGGTGTAGCGCCAGGCCAGTTTCGGCGTCAGGTACCAGCTCGGGCCTTCCAGCGGCATGGAAATGAAGGGTTTCACGTCCAGGCGGGAGCCCTCGTCGCGGACGTCGTGCTGGAACTTCACCGCTTCCGCGCCCAGGCCGGCCCGGAACCAGCGCCCGATGGGCTGCTCCCAGTTCACGAACGCACGCGGCAGGCGGTCGTAGCGCAGGTTGCGCTCGGTCAGGGTGTAGTCGGCCAGCTGGTTGTGGTCGGCCATCAGGCCGGCGTCCCAGTGCTGCCCGCGCCCGTAGACACCCAGCGAGCTGCGTATGTTCCAGGCCGACATGCCGTACTGGGTGTTGCTGAAATCCTCGAGGTAGTGGGGATCGCTGACCCAGCCGAGGTTGGCGGTCGTGCGCCAGTTGCCGCCCAGCGCGTGGGTGGCGTTGAACTTGAAGGTGCCGCGGTCGTCGGTGGGCGGCGTGGTCGAACCGGCATAACGTTCCGGCTCGTTCTCCGGAAGTTTGTCGGTCGGCATCCAGGTGCCTTCCAGGGTGCCGCGCCCACCCTCGTAGAGCCAGCGGAACTCGGCGCCGATCATCGCCCCGCGGTCGGTCATGATGCGCGGGGTCAGGGTGGCGTCGTAGTTGGGCGCCAGGTTGAGGTAGACCGGCTGTTCGTAGTCGAAGCCATTGCGGCCCGACAGGCGGACCGAGGGCCACAGCAGGCCGGTGCGGCGCCGGTCGTCGATGGGGAACATCAGCCAGGGCACGTACATCACCGGCACCTTGCCGATGCGGATGCTGGCCCGGCGCGCGACCGCCATGCCCTCGACGGTGTCGATGTCGATGCGGTCGGCCTGCAGTTCCCAGGCGCGTTCGGACGGCGGGCAGGTGGAGTAGGTCGAGCCCAGCAGCAGGCCCTGCTCGCCCTCCATCTCGATCTTCTCCGCGCCGCCGTTGCCGCGGCGGCTGATCAGCTGGTAACGCAGGTCCTCGATGGTGTGGCGGTCGGCTTCCTGGTCGCCATGGGCGCGCTCGGCGAGGATGCGCATGCCCGAGTCCTGGTAGCGCACGCTGCCCTCGGCGGTGTAGGTGCCGGCCTGGCTGTCATAGGTGAGCTGGTCGGTGCCCAGGAACTGGTCGCCGCGGGTCAGCTCCACGTTGCCCTCGAACAGGGTGCTGTCCGGGTTGCCTTGCAGGGCGTCGCCGGAGATGTCGGTCGGCTGGTTCTCCCGGTCGGCGGCGGTGCCCGACGGGGCCGGGGCATCCAGGAACGGCGGGACCGCATCCTCCAGCGGACACAGCCGCCACGAGTCGTCGGGCTCCTGTGCGTAGGCCGGCAGGGCGGCGGCGATGCACAGCGACAGGGGGAGGAAGCGGAAGCTGTTTCGCACGCGGCCATCCATTCAGGCGGGAAAAACGCCCGCTAGCTTGCCGGAACACCGGGTGTACCGGCAACGCGGGCAGGGTCCGCTTGGGCGGGGGTTCACCGTTGCACGCGCCAGGTGAAGGACATGCACAGCTCAGCGCAACGCGCCGACGTGCGCCACGGCGGCCTCGGCCAGCGCCTGCAACGAGTAGCCGCCTTCCAGGGTGGAGACCAGCCGGCCCCCGGCGTGGCGGTCGGCGATGGCGCGCAGCCGCGTGGTCAGCCAGGCGAAGTCCGCGCCGTCCAGGTCCAGGTCGGCGAGCGGGTCGGCGCGATGGCCGTCGAAGCCGGCGGACACCAGCAACAGCCGCGGGCGCCAGGCGTCCAGCGCCGGCAGCAGTTCCTCCTCCCAGGCCTTGCGGAACGCGTCGCTGCCGCTGCCGGGCGCCAGTCCGCGGTTGAGGACGTTGCCCGTGCCGCCGGCTTCGCCTCCGGTGTCCGGGAACAGCGGCGACTGGTGGCTGGACACGTACAGCGCGGCAGGCTCGGCGGCGAGGATCTCCTGGGTGCCATTGCCGTGGTGGACGTCGAAATCGACCACCGCCACGCGGGGCAGCCCGTGCGCGTGCAGCGCGTGGGCAGCGGCCACGGCGACGTTGTTGAGCAGGCAGAATCCCATTGCGGTGGAGTGGCCGGCATGGTGGCCGGGCGGGCGCACCGCGCAGAATGCCCGGGTCGCCTCCCCGGCCAGGACGGCATCGACCGCCGCGACGCCGGCCCCGGCGGCGCGCAGCGCGGCGGCAGCCGAACCGGTGCCGACGAAGGTGTCCGGATCCAGGGCCAGTGGCGGGTCGTCCGGCCGGTGTCCGGAATCGAGCACCAGCGCCAGCAGCGCCGGGTCATGCACCCTCAGCAGCTGGGCGCGGGTGGCTTCCGGTGCCGGGTACCAGGGAAGGTCCGGGAAGCTCCGCGAAAGCGCGTCGGTCACCGCCCCCAGGCGCGCCGGGACTTCCACGTGGGGCGCGCCGGGGTCATGCCCCAGGCAGTCGGGGTGGGTGTACAGCCGGAGCGGGACGGGCGCCATCGGCGGGGGCGGACCCTCAGCCCTTGCGGCGTTCGTGGTTCCAGAGCACTTCGCCGTGGCCGCTGGCGCGCGCCAGTACCCGCGAGAGCACGAACAACAGGTCGGACAGGCGGTTGAGGTAGCGCACCGGCTCGGCGCGCACATCCTCGTCGCGGGCCAGTGCGATCGTGGCGCGCTCGGCCCGGCGCACGATGGTGCGGGCCAGGTGGCAGCGCGCGGCCGCCTCGCCACCGCCGGGCAGGATGAACTCGCGCAGCGGGGGCAGGCCTTCGTTGAAGCGGTCCAGGTGCTGCTCGAGGCGCTCGATGTCGGCGTCGTGGATGGCGGCGTGGCCGGGGATGCACAGCTCCCCGCCCAGGTCGAACAGCTGGTGCTGCACCGCGGTCAGGACCGTGGCGACGTCCCCGGCGACGCCGGCGGCCAGCACCAGGCCGATCGCCGAATTGGCCTCGTCGACCGTGCCGTAGGCCTCCACGCGCGCGGAGTC
This sequence comes from Pseudomonadota bacterium, assembly GCA_023388955.1. GTDB lineage: Bacteria > Pseudomonadota > Gammaproteobacteria > Xanthomonadales > Xanthomonadaceae > Novilysobacter. The sequence continues at coordinate 6,458 of JAEWFH010000025.1, read as the reverse complement.
CTTGCCGACCCGGCTGCCGTCGCCCAGGCCGGTCGTGCCGTCGTCGCCGGTGCGGGTGTAGATCTTCGAGAGGCGGTTGCCCATTGGTGCGGGTGGCCTCAGGCCGTCTGCGCGCGCAGCGCCGGCAGCTGGCGCCGCAGCAGGGCGAAGCCGCCGAACAGGGCGGCCGAGTAGGCCAGCGTGCCCGCCACCGTCCACTGGAAGAACGGAATGCCGGCCGCATACGCCGCGCCGAGGCCGGCGAAGGTCTTCGGGTACATCGGGTCGGCCAGCCAGGCACCGGCATTGGTGACCAGGAAGAAGAACACCGAGGCGCCCAGCGAGTAGCCCAGCACGCTGGCCCCGCCGACCCGGCCGCGCAGGCCGAAGCCCATCACTGCGATCGCCGCGGTGGCGCCGTAGACCAGCCAGATGCCGCTGCTGGAGAACCAGGTCCCGTACAGGCCTCCGTGCATGCGCGCCAGCACCAGGTCGGAGGCCATCAGCGCCAGCAGCGGGACGAACACCGCCCAGCGCCGGTTGAGGAAGTAGGCGCCGCCGAACAGGGCCACCGCGGCCACCGGCGAGAAGTTGGGCGGGTGCGGCAGCACGCGGGTCAGCGCGGCCACGACGATGAGGGCCAGCAGGACGAGCGGGCCGGCGGTGAACAGGCCGCCCAGGGGCGCCTTGGATGCGGTGTTGGTCATGGTGCGCAGTACGAGCCGACGGGAGCCGCTAGCATAGCGCAATGACCGACCCGGCCCCCTCCCCAGCCAGGCTCCCGGACCCCGGGACGACCCACGACGTGGTGATCATCGGAGGCGGCCTGGTGGGCGCCAGCCTGGCGATCGCGCTGGAAGGCTCCGGCCTCGACGTGGTGATGCTGGAAGCCAGCGCTGGCGCCATGCCGGAGGTCTTCGACGAGCGCAACCTGAGCTTCGCCGAGGCGACCGTGAACGCGCTCACCGCGCTGGGCGTGATGGAGCAGCTGCGGGGGCCGCCGGCGCTGATCCGCCGCATCCACGTGAGCCGCGCGGGCGACTTCGGCCGGGTGTTGCTGGACGCGGCGGACTACGGGCGCGAGGCGTTCGGCCAGGTGGTGGTGGCGCGTGATTTCGGCCAGGCACTGGAGGCCCGGATGGCCGGGCTGCACGGGGTCCGCCGCCTGCGGCCGGCACGTTTCCTCGGGCTCGCGGAGGACGATGGCGACGCCCGGGTCCTGCGTGTTGCAAACGACCAGGGCGAGCGCCTGCTGCGGACCCGCCTGCTGGTGGGCGCGGACGGTGCCGGCAGCGGCGTGCGCGCCGCGCTGGGTATCGGCACCGCGGTCGATGACTACGGCCAGAGGCTGTTCGTGACCCGGCTGCGTACCGACCGCATACCCGACGGTACCGCCTGGGAACGGCTGGGCGACGACGGTCCGGCGGCGCTGCTGCCGCGCGCGGACCGCCAGTACGGGCTGGTGCTGGCAGTGCCCGCCGGGGAGGCCACCGCGGTCGCGGCGATGGACGAGGATGGATTCCTGCGGCTCGCCCAGCGGCGCTTCGGCTGGCGTGCCGGCCGCTTCCTGGGCTGCGGGCCACGCAGTGCCTATCCGGCGGTGCGTACCCTCGCCAGCGCGCTGACCGGGCCGCGGGCGGTGCTGGTCGGCAATGCCGCGCAGGCGATCCACCCGGTGGGCGCCCAGGGCTTCAACCTCGGCTTGCGCGACGCACTGACGCTGGCCGAGGAACTGCGGGGCAGTGGCGACTGCGGCGACCCCGCGCTGCTGGCGCGCTATGCCGCCCGCCGTGCAGGGGACCGCGAGCGCACGCTGGCCTTCTCCGACGGGCTGGCGCGGGTCACCGCCAACCCGTCGCCATTGCTGCGTCCGCTGCGCAGCCTCGGCCTGCTGGGCGTCGGCCTGTCCGGATCGCTGCAGGCCGGGCTGGTGGGTGGTGCGATGGGGTATCGCGGTGACGTCCCGGACCTGTGCCGGATCCCGGGGGTGGCGGCATGAGCCGGCGTGAACTGGACGCGGTCGTCGTCGGTGCGGGCGTCGCCGGGACCGCCAGCGCCCTCGGCCTGGCCCGCGCGGGTCTGCAGGTCGCGTTGGTGGAGCCGCGCGAGCCGCCGCACTGGCGCGCGGACGAACCCGACCTGAGGGTATTCGCGATCGCACCCGACAACGGCGCGTTGCTGGAACGCCTGGGCGCCTGGGACGCGATCGCCGCTGCGCGCGTGCAGCCTTACCGCGGGATGCAGGTGTGGGACGCGGGGGGCGGCTCGCCGCTGGTCTTCGATGCCGACCGGCTGGGCCGCCGCGAGCTGGGCTGGATCATCGAGAACCGGCTGCTGGTCGACCGGTTGTGGAGCGCGGCGCAGCAGGCCGGGGTGCGGATGCACTGCCCGGACCGGATCACCGGGCTGGAGCAGGGCCTGGACGGCGCCAGCGTGGAACTGGAATCCGGGCGCCGCCTGCGCGCCCGGCTGGTGGTCGGGGCCGACGGCGGCGCCTCGCGGGTGCGGGAACTGGCCGGCATCGAGGCCAGCGGACGCAGCTACGGGCAGCGCGGCCTGGTGGCCTACGTCGGGCACGCCCTGCCGCACCAGGCGACGTGCTGGCAGCGCTTCCTTCCCGGAGGCCCGCTGGCCTTCCTGCCGTTCGCCGATGACCCGCAGGGCGGGCCGCGCAGCTCGATCGTCTGGAGCCTGCCGGAAGCGGAAGCCGAGCGCCTGCTGCACGTCGACGCGGAGCGCTTCCTGGTCGAGCTGTCACGCGCCTTCGATGGCCCGCTGGGGGAACTGGCCACTGTCTCCGCACGCGCCGCCTTCCCGCTGCGCCGGCAGCTTGCCGCCACCCAGCTGCAGGGCCGGGTGGTGCTGGTGGGCGACGCCGCGCACGTGGTCCATCCGCTGGCCGGGCAGGGCGTGAACCTGGGGTTGCGCGACGTGGCCGCCCTGCTCGACGTGGCTGGCCGGGCGGTCGGGACGGGCGGGGACATCGGGGCGCCGGCGCGGCTGGCCCGCTGGAACCGGCGTCGCCGCAGCGACAACGCCGTCTCCGCCCACGCTTTCGACCTGATCGATCGGGTCTATTCCAACGATGCGCCGGTGCCGCTGATGCTGCGCGGCCACCTGTTGGGTGTTGCCGGCCGGGTGCCGCCGCTCAACCGCGCCCTGTGGCGGCACGCGGCGGGGGTCTGACCGCGGCCCTAGCTGCCGTCGGCGTAGACGGTGATCTCCTCGCGGTCGTGGTAGAGCTGCCGCGCCCGCACCCGCAGCGGGCGTCCGGCCTGTTCGGCGAACAGGTCCAGGCACAGCCGGGTCTCGTCCCAGCGCTTCTTCATCGGCAACTTGAGGTTGAACACCGCGCGCCGGCACCAGTCATTGGCGAACCACTCGGCCATGCGCGCGGCGACCCGGCGGGGCTGCTCGACCATGTCGCAGACCATCCAGTCCAGCTTCTGCCGCGGCTGCCAGTGGAAGCCGTCCTCGCGCACGTGGCGGACCCGCCCGGCGGCCAGCAGCTCCTCGCGCATTGGCCCGTTGTCCACTGCGGTGACCATCAGGCCATGGCGGGCCAGCACCCAGCTCCAGCCACCGGGCGCGGCGCCCAGGTCGGCACCTTGCATGCCCTCGCGCAACAGGCGCTCGCGGTCCCCGGGGCCGAGGAGCACCAGCAGCGCTTCCTCCAGCTTCAGCGCCGAGCGGCTCGGCGCGTCGGGATGCATGCGCAGGCGCGGGATGCCCAGCGGCCAGGGCGCACTGTCGGCCGGGTCGCCGCTGGCCAGCAGCAGGTGCCGGCCACCCAGCAGCACCACGTGCAGGCGCGGCCGACGGGGATCATCGCGCTGCGCCAGGCGCCCGGCCTTGCGCAGGGCGGGGCGCAGGGCGTTGCCGAAGCTGCGCGCCAGTCCGGCCAGGGGACGGCCCTCGTCGGAGTCGGCGTGCTCGACCCATAGTTCGCCGAACAGCGGCAGCTGGCGGGCGTCGGCCAGGCCGTCGAGCGCGCGCAGCAGCGGACCGATGCGGTCGTTGCCCTCGATTTCGCGCAGCTCGGCCAGGCGCAGCAGCTTCTGCCGGGCGAAGACCAGCTCGCGGAACGGCAGCGCACCGGCGAGCCCGGGCGCATCGCCGTCGGCCGGGAAGAACTCCACCAGGCCGCTGCCGCGGGTGGTGCGGGCATGGCCGGGATGACCGGCCAGGGCCGCGCGCCCGGACAGCTCGGCGGCCAGCTCGGGCTCGAAGCCCGCCCGGCACAGGCACAGCAAGCCGTGGTCCATCGTCAGTAGTTCGCGCCGCCGAGCCGGCCGTAGTCGGCCAGCACCTCGCGCGCGCGCTCGCGCAGCAGGTCGCGCCGGACCTGGATGCCGCGCTTCTCCAGCTCGCCCACCCAGTCCGCCGGCAGCGGGCCCTCGTTGAACTCGGTCAGTTCCTCCACGTCCGCGCTGCGCGCCCCGATCAGCAGGTGGTCGATGCCGGCCCAGAAGCTGGCGCCGTAGCACTGGCAGCACGGCTGCGCGGAGGTGGCCAGGGTCACCGGCCCGGCGTGGTTGCCGGCCTCGTCCTCGTTCAGGCGCGCGCGCTGGGTGCGCTGCTGGGCGAGCATGAAGGCCAGGGTCTCGGCGTGTGCCACCGAACAGGCCTGCGGCACGACGCGGTTGACGCCCACCGCGATGATCCGGTCCCCGGGGCCGAACACCGCGGCGCCAAACGGCCCGCCGCTGCGCGCTTCGACGTTGCGGCGCGACAGCTCGATCGCCAGCGCCACCTTGTCCTCGTCGGACGGGTAGCTGCGCAGGGTGTCGACCGCCTCGTGCACCCACACGGGCAGGGTGAGATGGAGCTGGGCCTTGAGCATCATTCCAGGATCGCCTCCCTGCGCTGGCTCTGGCAGGTGCCCTGCACGCACTGGCAGCCGGAGATCTCCGGGAACCCGCACACGCCGGCCCGGCCCTCGGCGGCGCAGTTCGCCTTCACGCCCTCGGGGTCGGTGGGGCTGTCGACGTTGACGCAGGCGGGGTAGTAGCCACAGCAGTTGCCGACGTTCTTGACCGTGCAGTCGGCGTCGGTGCTGCAGCTGCGGTCCACGCCCGAACCGCTGCCGGCGGGGCTGCCCAGGGTGGGGGCACCCGGGATCGGGCCGCGGTGCACCGGGTCCGCGGCCTGGCTGCCCGGGGCGGCGCAGGCGCCAAGCAGCAGGGCCAGCACAAGGCCCATGAAGGGGCGCAGGATGGTCATTCCGGTCTCCTTTCCAGCGCGCCCGCCATGGGCGCCGTCGGGGGTCAAGCCTTGCCGGCCCAGGTGTCACGCAGCGTGACGCTGCGGTTGAACACCGGGGCGCCGGCGGCATGGTCGTGGCGGTCGGCGACGAAGTAGCCCAGGCGCTCGAACTGGAACGAATGCTCCGGCGCCACGCCGGCCGCCGACGGCTCCACCCAGCCCTGCACCACCGAGCGCGAGTCCGGGTTGAGGTGGTCCTGGTAGGTCTTGCCGTCGCTGTCCTCGTCCGGGTCGGCCACGTTGAACAGGCGGTCGTACAGACGGATCTCCGCGGCCACCGCGTGGCGCGCACTGACCCAGTGGATGGTGCCCTTGACCTTGCGGTTGGCGCCCTCCATGCCGGGGCGCGACTCGGGATCCAGGCTGCCGCGCAGCTCGACCACGGTGCCGGCGTCGTCCTTGACCACCTCCTCGCAGCGGAAGATGCCGGCGCCACGCAGGCGCACCTCGCCTCCCGGCACCAGGCGCTTGAAGCCCTTGGGCGGGACCTCGGCGAAGTCGTCGCGCTCGATCCACAGCTGCGACGAGAACGGAACCTGGCGGCTGCCGAAGGACTCGTCCTTGGGATGGTTCGGGAAGGCGAGTGACTCCTCGTGGTCTTCCGGCAGGTTGGTGACCACCAGCTTCAGCGGGTCGATCACCGCCATCCGGCGCGGCGCGGCGGTGTCCAGGTCCTCGCGCAGGCAGCCTTCCAGCACCGAGAAGTCGATCATCGAGTTCTGCTTGCTCACGCCCAGCCGGTCTGCGAACAGGCGCAGCGATGCCGGGGTATAGCCACGGCGGCGGATGCCCTGCAGGGTCGGCATGCGCGGGTCGTCCCAGCCGTCCACCAGCCCGGCCTGGACCAGCGCCATCAGCTTGCGCTTGCTCATCACCGTGTAGTTGATGTTGAGGCGCGAGAACTCGATCTGCCGCGGCTTGGCGGCGGTGTTGGGCACGCCCTTGCGCACCAGCGGCGCCATCAGCTCCGGGTCGCCGGCCAGGTCCACCCTGTCCACGCACCAGTCGTACAGCGGGCGGTGGTCCTCGAACTCCAGCGTGCACAGCGAGTGGGTGATGCCCTCGACCGCATCACCCAGCGCGTGGGCGTAGTCGTACATCGGGTAGATCGGCCACGCGTCGCCGGTGTTCTGGTGCGGGACCTTCTTGATCCGGTAGATCGCCGGGTCGCGCAGGTTGATGTTGCCGCTGGCCATGTCGATCTTCGCCCGCAG
>JAEWFH010000008.1 GCA_023388955.1 Pseudomonadota bacterium | reverse complement strand
TTGCTGCGCGCCGGCTTGGCCAGCAGCATCGCGGCGTTGGTCGAGAAGTCGCCCTGGGCACGGTTCCGGGGGCGCTCGATGACGAATTCGGGGACCTCGGCATCGGCCGGCAGGGTGCCGGCGGAGCGGAGGGCGTCGATCGCCCGGCTGACCAGGGCGTGGAGGGAGGCTTTCACTAGGTGACCTGCGCAGTGCACGGAACCGGCCATTTTAGCCGCTCCGGCGGGCAGGCTTGCATGAATGCCCCTAGACCCAGCCCCGCGCGGCCAGCGAGACCGGTGGCCCGTCGGCGATCACGAAGTGATCCAGCAGTCGCAGGTCGACCAGGGCCAGTGCCTGTTTCAGCCGTGCGGTGACCGCACGGTCGGCGGCCGAGGGCTCGCGGTTCCCGCTGGGATGGTTATGGCCGACGATCACCGCCGCGGCGTTGTGGGCCAGTGCGCGGCGGACCACCTCGCGCGGGTGCACCTCGGCGCCGTCGATGGTGCCGCGGAACAGTTCCTCGAAGCCCAGGGCGCGGTGGCGGTTGTCCAGGAACAGCGCGGCGAAGACCTCGTGCGGACGCCCGCGCAGGCGCTGGGCGAAGTAGCGGCCGGCGGCCTGGGGGTCGCTGAGGGTGGCGCCCCGTTCCAGCTGTGCCTCCAGATGGCGGTGGCCAAGCTCCAGCGCCGCCGCCAGGGTGCAGGCGCGGGCCGGACCCAGGCCGGGCAGCCGCGCCAGCTCGGCGGGGGCGCGGTCGAGCAGGGCCCGCAGCGGCCCGTGCGCGGTGAGCAGCTCGCGCGCGGTGGTGACGGCGTCGCGGCCGCGCAGGCCGGAGCCCAGGAACAGGGCCAGCAGCTCGGCGTCGGAAAGTGCGCCGGGGCCGCGGGCCAGGAGTTTCTCCCGCGGGCGTTCGCCGGCGGGCCAGTCACGGATGTGCATCGCAGGGGGGGATCAGCAGGCCGGCCTCCACTTTCGCCTTCCACCCCGCCCGGGGGCATCGGCCCGGAGTGGCCGGTCGGGTAAGCTGGCGTCTGCCTGTAGGGTCGGAGTTTTCCCGGTGGACGGTTTGCGCGGCCGGAACATCCTGTTGTGTGTCTGCGGCGGCATCGCCGCCTACAAGTCCGCGGCGCTGGTGCGCCGGCTGGGCGATGCGGGCGCGCAGGTGCAGGTGGCCATGACGGAGGCCGCCACCCGCTTCGTCACCGCACAGACCTTCCAGGCCCTGTCGGGGCGCAGCGTGCGCACCCGCCTGTGGGACGAGGCGGCCGAAGCGGCGATGGGCCACATCGAGCTGGCGCGCTGGCCGGACCAGGTGGTCGTCGCACCGGCAACCGCCAACACCCTGGCCAAGCTGGCCCACGGCCTGGCCGACGACCTGGTCAGCACCCTGTGCCTGGCCACCTCGGCGCCGCTGGCAGTGGCGCCGGCGATGAACCGGCTGATGTGGGCGCACCCGGCCACGCAGGCCAATATCGGGACGCTGCGCGGGCGCGGGGTGCGGGTCCTGGGCCCAGCCACGGGCGGCCAGGCCTGCGGCGAGGTCGGCGAGGGGCGGATGCTGGAGCCGGAAGAGATCGTGGCCGCACTGGCGGAGGGCGCGGCTTGAGCCAGGGCGCGGACGCTACGGCCGGGGTACTTGCCGGTCGCCATGTGCTGGTCACCGCCGGGCCGACCTGGGAGGACATCGACCCGGTACGCTTCATCGGCAATCGCAGCAGTGGCCGCATGGGCTTCGCGGTCGCCGCGGCCGCGCGGGCCGCCGGGGCGCGGGTGACGCTGGTGGCGGGCCCGGTCGCGCTGCAGGCCCCGGACGGCGTGCAGCGGGTGGACGTGCGGTCGGCGGCGCAGATGCACGAGGCGGTGATGGCCGCACTGCCCGCGGACGTCTACGTCGGTGCGGCGGCCGTGGCCGACTTCCGCCCGGCGAGCGTGGCGGCGCAGAAGATCAAGAAGCAGCCCGGCGGCGACGGCCTGGTGCTGGAGCTGGTGCGCACCCGCGACATCCTCGCCGAGGTCGCCGTGCATCCGTCGCGGCCGGCGCTGGTGGTCGGCTTCGCCGCCGAGACCACTGACCTGGAGGCCAACGCGCTGGCCAAGCTGCGCGGCAAGAAGCTGGACCTGGTATGCGCCAACCGGGTCGGCATCGCCGGCAGTGGCTTCGAATCCGCCGACAATACCCTCGAGGTCTACTGGGACGGAGGCCACCAGCGCCTGGGCCCGGGACCCAAGACCACGATCGCCATGGAACTGCTCGGGCTGGTGGCGGCAAGGCTGGCCCGGGTGCACGGGCCGTGACCGCGGTCCCGATGAACAAGGACAGAGGATGCGACACACCCTTGAAGTGAAAGTCCTGGACGCGCGCTGGGGCACCGAGTGGCCGCTGCCCGCCTACGCCACCGATGCCAGCGCCGGCCTCGACCTGCGCGCCGCGCTGGAGGCCCCGCTGGAACTGGCTCCCGGCGATGCCGAGCTGGTCCCCAGTGGCCTGGCCATCCACATCGGCGACCCGGGCCTGTGCGCGGTGATCCTGCCGCGCTCCGGGCTGGGTCATCGCCACGGCATCGTGCTGGGCAACGGCACCGGCCTCATCGATGCCGATTACCAGGGACCGCTGCAGGTGAGTGTGTGGAATCGCGGGCGCGAGGCTTTTACGATCCAGCCGGGTGACCGCATCGCACAGCTGGTGCTGTTGCCGGTGGTGCGTGCCACGGTCCAGGTGGTAGACGGGTTCACGCCCAGCAGCCGCGGCAGCGGTGGATTCGGCCATACCGGCCTGCGCTGAGGCGGAGAGGGGATATCAAATTGAGCAAGACCATCGACACCGCCGGCCTCGACCCGGCGCGCCTGCGCCTCCTCCTTGCCGCCGTCGCGGCGCTGCTGGTACTCGTGGCCGGCTGGTTTGCCTGGAGCGCGTGGCAGCAGAACCAGGACGGGCAGCGCCGCAACGGGCTGACCCAGGCCCGGGACGGGATCGTGGCCGAGCTGGCGAGTGCGCTTGGGGCGCAGCAGCAGGAAATGGCCGCGCGGGTCGACTCCGTGCCGGTGCGCGATGCCGCGGCGGCCGGCGATTTCGCCCGCGCCGGCGACCTGCTTGACGACGACTGGGAGGGTGCGGTCGACGGCGTGCTGATGGCGCCGGACCTGGAGCAGGTCTACGCCGCCCTGCCCGACGCCGGTTACGGCCGCCTCGGTGCGATGGAGGCGGCGCTCGCGGCCGATGCGCCGGTGGCCTGGGTGGTGCGCGCCGGCGATGCCGAGCGCCTGGCCATCGCGGCGCCGGTGCGGGGCGATGGCGGGGCGTTGCTGGCCGTGGCGCTGGTCCACCTGCCGCTTCAGGTGGTGGCCGGGCCGGTCAGTGGCGCGGGGATCCCCGACGGTACCTACCTGGCCTTGCGCCAAGGGGGGCACGGGGTAATCGAGCGTGGCGACACGCGTCTGTCCGACAGTGCCGAGGCCCTCGGGGCCCGGGTGCCCGGCAGCGGGCTGCGCATCGCGGCCGCGGTTCCCTATGTCGCCCCGGCACCGTACGGCCTGTCGGACGCGGGTGCCGGCATCGCGGTGCTGGTCCTGCTGGGTCTCGCGGTGCTGGCGCTGCTCGCGCCGCGCTTCCTGGCCGGCCGCAAGGCCGCGGCGGGAGAGGACGAGGCGGAGGGCGAGGGCCTCGCGGCACCGACCGTCGCCGAGGCCGCGGCCCGGGAGGCGGAACTGGAAGCGGACGCGGCCACCGCCGTTGCCGCCGGGGCCGTCGACGGGCAGGCCCCCGTCCCGGCTGCTGCCGTGGCGCCCGACGCCGCCGCGGCAGACGCGGGCGTGGACGTGGACCCCGGCATCTTCCGCGCCTACGACATCCGGGGCATCGTCGGCAGCTCGCTGTCCCCGCAGGTCGCGACCCTGATCGGCCAGGCCATCGGGTCGCTGATGTACGAGAAGGGCTTGTCGGACATCGTGGTGGGCCGTGACGGCCGGCTGTCGGGGCCGGACATGGCGACGGCGCTGGTCGAGGGCCTGCGCCGGGCCGGACGCAACGTCGTCGACATCGGCCTGGCGCCGACCCCGCTGGTCTATTTCGGCGCCTACCACCTGCGGGCGGGGTCCTGCGTGTCGGTGACCGGCAGCCACAACCCGCCCGACTACAACGGTTTCAAGATCGTCGTCGGCGGGCACACCCTGTCCGGCGATGCCATCACCGACCTGTACCAGCGCATCGCCGAGGGCCGGCTCCATGCCTCGCCGCAGGAAGGCACCCTGGAGAAGCGCGACATCGACGAGGACTACGTCCAGCGCGTGGCGACCGACATCCAGCTCGAGCGCCCGCTGAAGGTCGTGGTCGACGCCGGCAACGGCGTGGCCGGCGGGCTGGGGCCGCGGGTGCTGGAGGCGATCGGCGCCGAGGTGGTGCCGCTGTACTGCGAGATCGACGGCACCTTCCCCAACCACCACCCCGATCCCAGCGAGCCGCACAACCTGGCCGACCTGGTGCAGATGGTGGCGCGACTGGACGCGGACCTGGGCCTCGCCTTCGATGGTGACGGCGACCGGCTGGGGGTGATCACCCGCAACGGCGAGAACATCTTCCCCGACCGACTGCTGATGCTGTTCGCCGCCGACGTGCTCGAACGCAATCCCGGCGCGCAGATCATCTTCGACGTGAAGTGCACCGGCCGCCTGCCGGGCTACATCCTGCGCCATGGCGGCAGCCCGCTGATGTGGAAGACCGGCCACTCGCTGATCAAGGCCAAGATGCGCGAGACCGGCGCCGAGCTGGCCGGCGAGATGAGCGGCCACTTCTTCTTCCAGGAGCGCTGGTACGGCTTCGACGATGGCATCTACGCCGCCGCGAGGCTGCTGGAGATCCTGGCCGCCGATCCGGCCAGCCCGGCCGAGGTGCTGGAGGCGCTGCCCGGCGGGGTGTCGACGCCGGAGATCAAGGTTGCCGCCCCGGGAGGGGACCCGCACGGGTTCGTCGAGCGTTTCGTTGCCGCGGCCGACTTCAGCGGCGCCCGCCTCTCCACGATCGACGGACTGCGGGTCGACTGGCCGGACGGCTGGGGGCTGGTGCGTGCCTCCAACACCACCCCGGTGCTGGTGCTGCGCTTCGATGCCGACGACCAGGCCGCACTGGACCGCATCCAGGGTGAATTCCGCCAGCGTCTGCTGGCGCTGGATCCGGACCTGCCGCTTTCGTTCTGAAAGTGACGCGACTGGGCGCCTGCCCGGTCAGCGGTGGGAGGCTTGCCTGAGTTCCCGGTAGCGCGCCAGCGACTGCTCGAGTTCCTCGCCCAGCAGCTGCCGCTGGATGCGTTGCTGCTCGAGCAGGGACTGCTGCAGGCGCAGGCCGCGGTGCTGCTCCTGGATCCCCGCGGCCAGCGCCTTGGGGACGGCACGGCCGGCCAGTTCGGCTTCGGCCGCCTGGCGCAGCAGGCTCATCAGGCTGCTGCGGATGCTTTCCACGCCCAGCTCGGAGCTGCGTGCGGACGCCTCCACCAGCCCGATGCGGGCGTCGAAGGCCCGCTGCAGCGCCTCTTCGCTGTCGTAGGCATGAACCATCGCCTGTTCCTGACGTGCCTGGGCCGCCTGCCTGGCGGCGTTCTCGCGCTCCAGTGCGGCGAGGGCTTCGGCCGCCGCCTTCTCTTCTTCCGTCAATGCGCGGCCGAGGGTGCGGGTCAGCAGGCCACTGGTGCTGAACTCGCGACGGGCGTTGTCGACCGCGTCGGCCGGCAACGCATCGCCACAGATCCGTTCGCCTTCTTCTTCCCAGCAGTAGATCGTCTTGTCCGATCCGCGCTGCTGCGCATCCACGGCAGGAGCCGCCAGCAAGGCGCCGGCAGTGGCGAGGAGGAACACGGCTCGGGACGGTTTCAGCAGCATGGCGTCGGTCGATCTACGGTCCGGAGTGGTGGTCCGGCGTCAGGTTGAACCACGCAAGAAGTGCGCCAGCCAGGACTCAAGCCTCGTCGCGGCTGCCGTACCGGTCACGATACGCCTCCAGTGCGGGTCGCCATGTGGACAGCCCGGGTGCGCCGCCGGCAAACGCCAACAGGTCGTCCAGGCCGGCCACCGCGACCACCGGGAAGTCGCGCTCGGCGGCCAGCGCCTGCGCCGCCGAACGCCGGCTGTGCGCCGGATCCAGCGCCTCCTGGCGGTCCAGGGCGATCACCACGCCGGCCACCTCGCCACCGGCGGCGGTGATCGTGCCCAGCGCCTCGCGCACCGCGGTGCCGGCGGTGATCACGTCGTCGACCACCAGCACCCGCCGTCCCTGCAACGGCGCCCCGATCAGCTGGCCGCCTTCGCCGTGGGTCTTGGCTTCCTTGCGGTTGAACGCCACCGGCAGGTCGCGTCCGCGGCGCGCGTACTCGCAGGCCAGCGCGGTTGCCAGCGGGATGCCCTTGTAGGCGGGACCGAACAACAGGTCGAAGTCGAGTCCGGCCGTCTCCAGCGCATCGGCGTAGCAGGCCGCCAGGCCCGCGAGCGCGACGCCGGAGTCGAAGCAGCCGGCGTTGAAGAAGTAGGGGCTGGTGCGCCCGGATTTGAGCGTGAACTCACCGAAGCGCAGGGCGTTGGCATCGATGGCGAGGTTGAGGAAGCGGGAGCGGTGGTCGTCCAAGGCAATCGGCCGGCTGTGGGGTCGAAGGAATGATACCGGCCGGGGGGCGATGGGTCCGGCCGGCCACCGGCCTGGTCCAGTGGCGCGCTATCCTGCCTTCGCGGCGCCGCCGCACTCCCCCTTTCGCAGACGACGGCAGTACATGCGCATCATCAGCTTCAACGCCAACGGGATCCGTTCGGCGGCCCGCAAGGGCTTCTTCGACTGGTTCCGCGAGCAGGACGCGGACATCCTGTGCATGCAGGAAACCAAGGCCCAGGAACACCAGCTCGCCGCACCGGAGTTCGTGGTCGACGGCTACAAGGCGTTCTTCCGCGATGCGACCACCAAGAAGGGCTACAGCGGCGTGGCGATCTACACCCGCCGTGAGCCCGACGAGGTCCGCACCGCGCTGGGCTGGGAGCCATTCGACGAGGAGGGGCGCTACATCGAGGCGCGCTTCGGCAACCTGTCGGTGGTGTCGTTCTACATCCCGTCGGGCTCGTCCGGCGAGCTGCGCCAGGGCTTCAAGTTCGAGGTCATGGACTGGCTGCGGCCGATCCTCGACGAGTGGCTGGCCAGCGGCCGCGACTACGTGTTGTGCGGGGACTGGAACATCGTCCGCAGCGAACTGGACATCCGCAACTGGAAGTCCAACCAGAAGAACTCCGGCTGCACCCCGCCCGAGCGCGAGTGGCTCAACACCCTGTGCGGTGACGGCTGGATCGATGCCTACCGCGCGCTGGAGCCGGAGGGCCAGGACTACACCTGGTGGAGCAACCGCGGCCAGGCCTACGCCAAGGACGTGGGCTGGCGGATCGACTACCAGCTGGTGACCCCGGCGCTGGCCGAGCGGCTCAAGCGCTGGTCGATCCTGCGCGATCCGCGCTTCTCCGACCATGCACCGTTCACGGTCGACTATGGGCGCTGAGTCCGGCGCCGTGCCTGCACCCGCGCCGGGCTGGCGCGGCGTGTTGGCCAGCCTGCGCCAGCGCAAGGTGCTGGCGATGCTGTTGCTGGGCTTCAGCTCCGGCATGCCGATCTACCTGGTGGGCAACACCCTCGGCTTCTGGATGCGCGAGAACGGCATCGAACTGTCGACCATCGGCTTCCTGTCCTGGGTCGGGCTGGCGTACTCGCTGAAGTTCCTGTGGGCGCCCCTGGTCGACAAGCTGGACGCGCCGGTGCTGGGGCGCTGGCTGGGGCGGCGCCGCGGCTGGATGATGCTGGCGCAGGTCGTGGTCGCCGCGGCCCTGGTCGGCATGGCGCTGGTGCAGCCGGGCGAGGGCGCCGTGTTGCTGGCCGGAATCCGGCTCGATCAGCTGGTGGTGTTCGGCGGACTGGCGCTGGTGGTCGCCTTCGCCTCGGCGACCCAGGACATCGTCATCGATGCGTGGCGCATCGAGTCCGCGGACAACCCGGAACAACAGGGCCTGCTCACCTCCACCTCGACGCTGGGCTACCGCGGCGCACTGCTGGTGACCGATGCGCTGATCCTGATCATCGCCGCCCAGGTCGGCTGGATGGTGTCCTACACCCTGATGGCGGTACTGATGGGGGTCGGCGTATTCGCCACGCTGTACGCCCGCGAGCCGGCCGCCACCGGCTCGGCTGCCGCCATCGCCTCGCCGGTGCCGCTGCTGGGCGGACGCGGCATGCTCGATGCGGTGGTCGGACCCTTCGTTGCCTTCTTCCGCCAGCACGGCAGCTGGGCGCTGTTGATGCTGCTGGTGATCAGCCTGTACCGGCTGCCCGACTTCCTGATGGGACCGATGGCCAATCCGTTCTATGCCGACCTGGGCATCGACAAGGAGACCGTGGGCGCGGTCCGTGGCTCGGTCGGGCTGGTCGCGACCGTCTTCGGGGTGGCCGCCGCGGGAATCAGCGCGGTGCGCTTCGGGTTCGGGACCACCCTGCTGGCCGGGGCGGTGCTCGGCCCGGGGTCCAACCTGGCCTTCAGCTATCTGGCGCTGCATGGCGCCGACGACGGCGTGTTCACCGCGGCGATGGTGATCGACAACTTCTGCAGCGGTTACGCCGGCGTCGCGCTGGTGGGCTACATGTCGAGCCTGACCAACATCGGCTACACGGCAACGCAGTACGCCCTGCTGAGCTCGTTCTATGCCTTGCTGGGCAAGGTGTTGAAGGGCCTGTCGGGGGTCGCGGTGGAGCAGCTGGAGGTGGGCGGCCGCACGCTGCTGGAAGCCTACTCGCTGTTTTTCGCCGGGACCGCCGTGGTGGGAATCCCCGCCGTGCTGCTTTGCGTGGTGCTCGCCGCGCGGCGGCCGCCCGGTTGAACCGCCGGGGCCACTCCCCGGGTCGCCCCGGGTTGGCGCGGTGCCGCGGCCGGCATATCCTCGCGGGCAGGAGGGCGCAGGAATGAGCTGGAACGTGCAACTGGAACTGGAACCGCTGCTGCTGGAGCGGGTGCGCCGGTTCGCCGGGTCCCGTGGCTGGAGCCTGGAGCGCGCGCTGGGGCAACTGGTCGAGCGTGGGCTGCTGGCCGCGGAGGCGGAGGCGATGCCGCGCTTCGACAACGGGGACGCCGCGGCCCTGCAGGCCGCCATCGAGGCGATGGAAAGGATGGAGGATGATCCCGGCTTCTCGCTGATCGGCCGCGCCCGCGACCACAGCGATGAGCGTGATCAGCTCGCCGCGGGGTAGACCACCCCGAGTACCCGCGGCCCGCGGGCACCGGTGACCGCAGGCAGGTTGCCCGCCAGCCCCGCGACCGTCCGCCGTGCCAGCCAGGCGAACCCCATCGCCTCGACCTGATCGGGATCAAGGCCGTGGGCGGCGGTGGACTCCACCACGGCCCCCGGCAACGACGCCTGCAGCCGCGACATCAGCAGCGGGTTGTGCACACCGCCACCGCATACCAGCACGCGCCGGGTCCCGGGCTGTTCGCGCTCCAGCGCATCCACCACCGTGCGTACGGTCAGCTCCAGGAGCGTGGCCTGCACGTCCCGCGGCGCCTCGCCCGACAAGCGTTCCTGCAGCCAGTCCAGGTGGAACTGCTCGCGCCCCGTGCTGCGTGGCGGCGGCAGGGCGAACCAGGGCTCGTCGAGCAGGCGCTGCAGCAGGGGCGCCTGGACGGCTCCGCCGGCGGCCCAGGCGGCGTCGCGGTCGAATGGCTGGCCGCTATGGCGTTCGCACCAGGCATCCAGCAGCGCGTTGGCCGGGCCGGTGTCGAAGCCGCGCACGGCGCCGCCACTGGGCGGCAGCAGGGTCAGGTTGGCGATGCCGCCCAGGTTGAGGACCGCGCGGGACTCGGCCGGATCGGCCAGCAAGGCGGCATGCAGGGCCGGCAGCAGGGGCGCGCCCTGGCCCCCGGCCGCGACGTCCCGGCGCCGGAAGTCGGCCACCGTGGCGATGCCGGTGCGCTCGGCGATGACGTTGCCGTCGCCAAGCTGCAGGGTGAACGGGTGATGCCCGTCATGCCGGGCTCCCGCCGGGCGGTGGCGTACGGTCTGCCCGTGCGAGCCGATCGCGGTGACCGCGGTGGCCGGCACGCGGGCCGCCGACAGCAGCGACAGCGTCGCTGCGGCGAATGCCTCCGCCACCTGGATGTCCAGGGTGCCGAGGGTGTCGAGGGAGGGTTCGAGCCGTTGCTGGCCGATTTCCAGCAGGACCCGCCGGAGTTCCGGGCTCCACGCCGTATGCGTGGCATGGACCAGGCGACACCGATCGGCCGTGTCAAACGCCACCAGCGCCGCATCGATCCCGTCGGCGCTGGTGCCGGACATCAGCCCGACGAACATCGCTTCCGGTTCGTTGCCGCGGGCGCTACCCCCGGCGGACGGCATGGTTCAGGCCTTGTCGTCCGGTGCCTGCTTCGACCCGGTCGATGCGATCGAGCGGGCGCGGTCCTCGACCTGCTGCAGGCGTGCCAGGGTCGGAGCGGTGGCGGCGCGGAAGGCAACCAGCGCCTGGCCCTTCAGCGGCTCCGGCGGCGGCAGGGTGACGGCCAGCGGGTTCTTGTGCACGCCGTTGACGCGGAACTCGTAATGCAGGTGCGGACCGGTGGCCAGGCCGCTGGCCCCGACGTAGCCGATGGTCTGGCCCTGCTTCACGCGCTGGCCGCGCTTGAAGTTTCCGAAGCGCGACATGTGCGCGTACAGGGTGGTGTGGCCACGGCCGTGGTCCAGGACCACGGTACGACCGTAGCCGCGCTGCCAGCCCACGGACTGCACCCGGGCATCGCCGGCGGCCATGATCGGGGTGCCGGTACGCGCGCCGTAGTCGACGCCGCGGTGCGCGCGGGTGGTGCCCAGCACCGGGTGCTTGCGCGAGGGATTGAAGCCCGAGGTCACGCGCGCATACGGGATCGGCATGCGGATGAAGGCCTTCTTCAGCGGGCGGCCCTCCAGGTCGAAGTAGCCCGCCTTGCCGTCGTGCTCGAAACGCAGGCCGGTATAGGTCTTGCCGCCGGTGGTGAAGGTGGCGGCCTGGATCCCGCCGGTACCGATGCGCTCGCCGTCACGCCACACCTCGTCGTAGACGACGCTGAAGCGGTCGCCCTTCTGCGCGGTGGTGAAGTCGATGTCGTACTGGAAGATCTCGTCGGTCATCGTCGCGATGGCCGAGGGCGACAGCCCGGCCTTGCGCGCGGCGGCGTACAGCGAGGTGCCGATTTCGCCGGTGACCGCGCGCGAGCGGATCTCGCTGGGCAACTCGGTGACCTGCTGCTCGACCTGGCCGTCGGCCAGGGTCACTTCGACCCGGTGGTCGCGGTCGCGCAGGTACCGGAAGCCCCGCAGCGTGCCGTCGGCGTCGATCCGGAAGTCCAGGGTGGCGCCCGGCCGCAGGCGGGTGAGTGCCTTCTCCGCGCCATCCTGCTCCAGGATGCGGTGCATCACGTTGGCCGAAACGCCCATCTGCTGGAACAGCGCGCCCAGGGTCTGGCCCTTGCGCACCTGCACCGACTGCCACTGCTCCACCGCCGGAGCCACCCCGCTCACCGGCATCGGCGGCAACGGCAGGGCGGTGGACAGGTGGGGCGCGTGCACATGGGAGGTCGGCAGGTTGCCGAAGCCCGGTACGATCGCCGCGGTCAGTGCCGCCATGGTGGCCAGCAGGCTGGCCTGCGCCCACTGTCGCCGCGACCAGCGGCCGGTGAAGCCGTGGGTGTGGTCGTGTGCCGGCACCGGTCGGTGCAGGGCGGCTTCGCGCAATTGCTTCAGGCGTTCACGCCGGTCGGGACCGGTTCCGGAAGACGTCATCAAAAGAATCCCCTGGGCCACCAATGTGAAGGCGGCGTGCGGAAGGTACGATAGAGACGCGAGGAGTATGCGTCAAACCCTTGAAGGCCATGGCTTTTGCGTTCCGTGACCCCGGTCCGGGGTCAGCCGGGATTCAATGACGTGACCACGAATGTTCAATCTTCTTAACAGGTACGCCCGTGTCCCCCAATTCAGCTTCTGCCGGATCCGACCTTGCCCTCATCGAGCGCGGGGCTGACGAGCTCCTCAAGCGCGAGGAACTCGCCGAGCGCCTGGCCACCGGCCGCCCGCTCCGGATCAAGGCCGGCTTCGACCCCACCGCGCCGGACCTCCACCTTGGGCACACGGTGTTGCTCAACAAGATGCGCACCTTCCAGGACCTCGGCCACGAGGTCGTGTTCCTGATCGGTGACTTCACCGGGATGATCGGTGACCCCTCCGGGAAGAACGCCACCCGCAAGCCGCTGGACCGGGAGCAGGTCCTGGCCAACGCGAAGACCTATGCCGACCAGGTCTACAAGGTGCTCGACCCGGCGCGGACCACGGTGCGCTTCAACTCCGAGTGGTTCGGGAAGATGGGCGCGGACGACATGATCCGCCTGGCCGGGCAGCACACCGTGGCGCGGATGCTCGAGCGCGACGATTTCGCCAAGCGCTACGCCGCCCACCAGCCGATCGCCATCCACGAGTTCCTCTACCCGCTGGTGCAGGGCTATGACTCGGTGGCGCTGCAGGCGGATGTCGAGCTGGGCGGGACCGACCAGAAGTTCAACCTGCTCATGGGCCGGGGGCTGCAGGAACACCACGGACAGAAGCCTCAGGTCGTACTGACCATGCCGCTGCTGGAGGGCCTGGATGGCGTCCAGAAGATGAGCAAGTCGCTGGGCAACTACGTTGGCATCGACGAGCCGGCCATCGACATCGTCACCAAGACCATGAAGATCGGCGACGAGTTGATGTGGAAGTGGATCGAGCTGCTCAGCTTCGACATCACCGCGGACGCGGCGGCTGCGGCACGCCGCGAGATCGAGGCCGGGGTGCTGAACCCGCGGGACCTGAAGATGCGGCTGGCCCGGGAGCTGGCGGCGCGCTTCCATGACGCGGCGGCGGCGGAGGCCGCGGTCGCCGGTTGGAATGCCGCCGTGCGCGGGCAGGGGGACACCAGCGCCCTGCCGCTGCAGGAAGTCCCGGTTCCCGCCGAGGGACTGCGGATCGCCGCCGTACTCACCGCGGCCGGGCTCACCCCGAGCAACTCCGAAGCCAACCGCAAGTTGCGCGAGCGCGCGGTACGTATAGACAGCGAGGTGGTCGAGGACGGCCAGCGCACGCTGCAGCCGGGCTTCGAGGGGGTGCTGCAGGTCGGCAAACGCACGTTCGCCAGGGTCCTTCTGGTCGCTTCCTGAACGGGAGCTTTCAATTCGCAGTCCACGGCTTCCCACCCGTGAAAGCCGTGTGCATAATGCGCGGCCCGCCACGGAGGCTTCGGCTGAAGCGGCGGGACGCGGCGGGAAACGGGGTCAACGAAAGGTGTTGACAGCCACGAAAACCGCGGTATGATGTGCAGCTCCCTCGGGCACT
>JAEWFH010000200.1 GCA_023388955.1 Pseudomonadota bacterium | reverse complement strand
GGTCAGGCGCAATTGTGCCTCCGCGCTGTCGGCGCGGTTTACCACTGCGCGGAACGCGGTGTTCTCCGGACGGTCCTTGGCATACCAGCCCAGGTGTTTGCGGGCGATGCGCACCCCCTTGGCCTCGCCGTAGAACGAATGCAGGTCTTCCAGATGGCCCAGCAGGATGTCGCGTACCTCGACCAGCGTCGGTGGAGCGAGCTCCTCGCCGGTGGCCAGGTAGTGGGCGATCTCGCGGAAGATCCAGGGCCGGCCCTGCGCCGCGCGGCCGACCAGCACCGCGTCGCAGCCGGTGTACTCCAGCACTTCGCGGGCCTTGCGCGGGGAGTCGACGTCGCCGTTGGCCAGCACCGGGATCGACAGCGCCGCCTTGACCTCGGCGATCGTGTCGTACTCGGCCACGCCCTTGTAGAGCTGGTCGCGGGTGCGGCCATGCACCGCCAGCGCGGCGATGCCGGCGGCCTCGGCGATGCGGGCGATCTCCAGTGCGTTGCGCTGGCCGGCGGCCCAGCCGGTGCGGATCTTGAGGGTCACCGGCACGTCGACCGCCGCGACCACGGCTTCGAGGATCTGCGCCACCAGCGCCGGTTCGCGCATCAGCGCCGAGCCCGCCCAGGCGTTGCAGACCTTCTTGGCCGGGCAACCCATGTTGATGTCGATCAGCTGCGCGCCGTTGTCGACGTTGTGGCGGGCGGCCGCCGCCATGACCGCCGGTTCGGTGCCGGCGATCTGCACGCTGATGGGGTCGGGCTCGCCGGCGTGGTCCATCCGGTGGCGCGACTTGGGCGTGTCCCACAGGCGCGGGTCGGAGGTGGTCATCTCCGATACGCACAAACCGGCGCCCAGGCGCTTGCACAGCACCCGGAACGGCTTGTCGGTGACCCCCGCCATCGGGGCGAGGACCACCCCGGGATCGATGTGGTGGGGGCCGATGCGCATGCGCGCATTCTAGTCGCCACCACGGGGAAGGGACCCGGGGCCGGTCAGGCAATCGTCAGGCGTGCAGCCTGGGCATGGAGGAGGCCGCGCCCGCGCGTTCGGTGGACATCGCCGCATAGCGGGCGGCGAAACGGACGGAGTCGGCGAAGCAGGCGCCGTCCCGCGCCAGCGACGCGGCCAGCGCACCGTTGAAGGCGTCCCCGGCACCGGTGGTGTCGACCACCGCCGCCGGCGCGGCCGGGACCCGGTAGAAGCAATCCCCGTCGCCATGGAGCCTGGAAGGAGAGTGGGAGACGAAGCACCCGGCTGCGCCCATCGTCACCACCACGGTCCCGTGCGGCAGCAAGCGCCGGCACAGCGCGTGCAGGGGGGCGGCCTCCATGCCGGCAAGCCCGCCTGGTTCCGCGCCCTGGCCGCAATGGCGTTGCAGCTGGGCGCAGAACTCGGTCTCGTTGGGGGTGGCGACATCCACCTGTTGCAGCAGCGCGGCGGGCACCTCGGCGTCCACCGGCGCTGGATTGAGGATGGCGAGCGCCCCGCCACGCCGCGCGTGGCGGAATGCCGCCTCGACCGCCTCCAGGGGCGATTCCATCTGGGCAAGCACCACCCGCGCCCCACCCAGCAGCGCGGCGTGGCGGTCGACGAAGCCCGGCGCCAGGTCGGCGTTCGCCCCGGCCGCGAAGGCAATGGTGTTGTTGCCTGCCAGGTCGACGTAGATGCCGGCGGTGCCGGTTGGCCTGGTCGAGGCCGCGGCATGCAGGGCCATCGAGTCGGCCTCCGCCAGCCGGTGGACCAGCCGCCCGCCCTCGTCATTGCCCACCGCGCAGACGAACGTGGTCCGGGCACCCGCGCGCACGGCCGCGGTGGCCTGGTTGAAGCCCTTGCCGCCCGGCCCGGTCGCGTACGTGGCGGCCATCGTCTCGCCGACCTGCGGATGGCGCGCCAGCGTCCAGACGTGGTCCACGTTGAAGGAACCGACGACGACGACCTCGGTCATCGCTCAGGCCCCCAGGCTGGTCAGCACGCCGGCGATGGTGGCGGTCATGAACGTCGCCAGCGTGCCGCCGAGCACCGCCCGCAGCCCGAACCGCGCCAGGTCCTGGCGCCGGTCGGGTGCCAGTCCGCCGATGCCGCCGATCTGGATTGCGATCGAGGAGAAGTTGGCGAAGCCGCACAGCGCGTAGGTGGCGATCAGCCGGCCCTGCTCGGTCAGGGTCACGTCGGTGTTCTGGCCGGTGACGATCTCCGACAGGTGCAGGTAGGCGACGAACTCGTTGAGCACGATCTTCTCGCCGATCAGCCCGCCGACCACCACAGCGTCCTGCCACGGCACGCCGATCAGCCAGGCCACCGGGGCCAGCAGGTAGCCCAGCAGGGTGGCCATGCTGGTCGGGCGCCCGAGGACGTCCGCCAGCCCGGTCACCTCGCCGATCCAGGTCAGCGGCCAGTCGATCATCGCGATCAGGGCGATGAAGGCCAGCAGCATCGCGCCGATGTTCAGTGCCAGCCGCAGGCCGTCACCGGCACCGGCGGCGGCGGCGTCGATCACGTTGCTGGTGGTCTTCTCGACCTCCATCTTCACCGTGCCGCGGGTCAGCGGGGTGCCGGTCTCGGGGATCAGCAGCTTGGCCACCACGAAGGTCGCCGGGGCGGCCATGATCGAGGCCGCCAGCAGGTGCTTGGCGTAGAAGGCCTGGGCCACCGGGTCCCCGCCGCCCAGCATGCCCACGTAGGCCGCCAGCACGCCGCCGGCGATGTGTGCCATGCCGCCGACCATCATCGTCAGCAGCTCGGACTCGGTCATCCGGCTGATGTACGGGCGCACCGTGAGCGGCGCCTCGGTCTGGCCGATGAACACGCTGGCGCTGACGCTGGTGGTCTCCGCACCGGAGACGTTCATCACCTTGGTGATCGCCCACGCCATGGCCCGCACGATCGCCTGCATCACGCCCAGGTGGTACAGCACGCTCATGAACGCGGCGAAGAAGATGATCGTCGGCAGGACCTGGAAGGCGAAGATGAACCCATAGGTCTCGGTGTCCATCAGCGTGCCGAAGATGAACTCCGAGCCGACGTTGACGAAGCCCAGCAGCCGGACGAAGCCGTCGCCCAGCGCATCGAAGACATCGCGCCCTCCCGGCACCAGCAGCACCAGGGCGGCAAAGCCGATCTGCAGCGCGAGGCCGGTCACGACCAGTCTCCAGTCGACCTGGCGCTTGTGGCTGGAAAACAGCCAGGCGATGCCGATCAGCACCGCGAGCCCGAACAGGCCGAAGCCGATGCGCGCCAATACGTCCATCCACCATCCCCGGGCGCGGACCGTGCGCCGCCGAACGGCGCAGCGTACGGTGCAGCGGGCCTGTGGGGCAACCGGGGCGTCAGTCGTCGCGGGCGATCACCCGGTTGCCCCCTTCGCGCTTCGCCTGGCGCAGGCGGCGATCGGCGCGCCGCAACAGGTCCGCGACCGAAGGGCCGTCGACCGGGCTGGACGCGATCCCGGCGCTGAAGCTCAGGTACATCCGCCCGCCGCCGGGCCCGATCACCAGCGGACGACTGGTCAGTTCCCGCCGCGTCGCATCGATCCGTTCCCAGGTGGTCCCGGCGGGCTGCGGGGTGACCATCAGCAGTTCGTCCCCGCCCAGGCGTACCAGATGGTCTTCCCGGTCGGACATGCCGCGTAGGATGTCCACGGCGTGGCACAGGGCGCGGTCGCCGGCGTGTTCGCCTTCCTGCTGGTTGATCCGGCCCAGGCCGTCCAGGTTGACCAGCGCCACGCTCAGGCTGCACCCCTGCTCGCGGGCGTGGGCCAGCAGCAGGGGGACCCGGTGTACCAGCCAGGTGCGGTTGGGGAGGCCGGTCAGCCCGTCATGGCCGGAATCCAGGACCAGTTGCTGGGTGCGGAAGGCAATCACCGTGGTCACCGCGGTGAGGAGGCCCAGCAGGACCAGGCGCTGGATCTGTCCGCCGACGTGGACGATGCCGTACTCGCTCGACAGCAGGCGCTCGGGCGATTCGGCGGCGGCGATGACGATCGCCACCAGTGCCCCGTACTGCACGATCGCCAGCAGGCCCGCGAACACGCTCGCCCTGCCGTCGCCGCGCAGCGCGGTGAACATGATCGCCAGCGCGTAGCAGCACCACACCACCGTGCTGTTGAGTCCGGCCGACGGGTGCTGCCAGGCCAGGAGCGCCAGCACCAGGGTCACCACCGAGACGTCGAAGCCGGTGGTGACGAAGGGCAGCCAGGCATAGCGGTGGGGGTCGCGGGCCAGCAGCAGCCAGGCCAGTGACAGCAGGTTGATGGCGATCGCCCCGGCGAGGCCGGCCAGGGTCTCGCCCAGCCCGCCACCGGTGAGGATGTTGGCCAGCGGGAGCAGCAGCAGGAGCGCGGCAAGTACCAGGCGCAGGCGGGCGACCAGCAGCTCGCCGCCGGCGCCCAGTTCGAGCACGATCGAGTCCGGACGCGCCATGACGCGCGCCAGCGTGTCGCGCAGGCCATGCAATCCCTGCATCACCGTCTCCGGTCCCCGTGGAGGTCGGGGCCGAGCATAGCGCGGTCGGCCGGCTCAGCCGATGCCGCGGAATGCCACCCACAGGCCCAGCACGGCGAATACCCCCGCCGCCAGGTAGCGCGCGGCCTTCAGGGGCAGGCGACTGGCGAACCGGCTGCCCAGCACCACCACCGGCACGTTGGCCAGCATCATCCCGGCGGTGGTGCCGAGGATCACCTGTACCAGGGCGTCGTAGCGAGTGCCCAGCAGCACCGTCGCCACCTGGGTCTTGTCCCCCATCTCGGCGAGGAAGAAGGCGATGGTGGTGGCGATGAAGGCACTGCGTGCCGATCCCGGTGTCGTCTCCGCCTCGTCCAGCGAGTCGGGGCGCAGTGTCCACAGCGCTACGGCGAGGAAGCTGCCGGCCACGACCCAGCGCAGCACCTGCGGGCTCAGCCAGGTGGCCACCAGGGCGCCAAACCAGGCGGCCAGCGCATGGTTGAGCAGGGTGGCGACGAGGATGCCGCCGATGATCGGCAGCGGGCGGCGGAAGCGTGCCGACAGCAGCAGCGCGAGCAGCTGGGTCTTGTCGCCGATCTCGGCAAGCGCCACGGTCCCGGTGGCGACCAGGAAGGCGGAAAGGGGGAGGGAATCCATCGGAGAATTGTACGGCGGCAGGGCATCCCGATACCCGGCCGGCGGCCGCACTTCCCGGCGCGATCGCCGATAATGGCCAGCCCTTCCCCAGGACCGGACCGCCATGACCCGCAAGACCATCCTCAATGACAGCCACCGCTCGCTCGGCGCGCGCATGGTCGACTTCGGCGGCTGGGACATGCCCCTCAACTACGGTTCGCAGATCGAGGAGCACCACCAGGTCCGTCGTGACGCCGGCATGTTCGACGTCAGCCACATGACCGTGGTCGACCTGCACGGCGCGCGCGTGCGCGAGTTCCTGCGCCACCTGCTGGCCAACTCGATCGACAAGGTCAAGGTGCAGGGCAAGGCGCTGTACACCTGCATGCTCGACGAGAACGGCGGGGTGATCGACGACCTGATCGTGTACTTCCTGGGCGAGGACTTCTTCCGCCTGGTGGTCAACGCGTCCACCCGCGAGAAGGACCTGGCCTGGATCGGCCGCCATGCCGCCGCGTTCGACGTCGAGGTCAGGGCCCGCGAGGACCTGGCGATCATCGCCGTGCAGGGCCCCAATGCGCGCGCGAAGGTGATTGGTCTGGTCGCCGAGGCCGACCGCGACACGCTGGACAAGCTGGGTCGCTTCGCCAGCGCCGACCTCCGCAGCGAGGCGGGGGCGGAGCTGTTCGTGGCGCGCACCGGGTATACCGGCGAGGACGGCTTCGAGGTCGTGCTGCCGGCGGGCGATGCACCCGCGCTGTGGCAGGCCCTGCTCGATGCCGGGGTCAAGCCGGCTGGCCTGGGCGCGCGCGACACCCTGCGGCTGGAGGCCGGCCTGAACCTGTACGGCCAGGACATGGACGAGTCGGTGACCCCGTACGAGGCAGGCCTGGGCTGGACCGTCTCCCTGGACGAGGGCCGTGGCTTCATCGGCCGCGAGGTGCTGGAGCGGCAGCAGGCCGACGGCGTACCGCGCCAGGTCATCGCGCTGGTGATGGACGAGCGCGGCGTGCTGCGCCACGGACAGAAGGTGCTGACCCCGGCGGGCGACGGCGAGATCCTGTCGGGTACCTTCTCGCCCACCGCTTCGAAGGCGATTGCGCTGGCGCGCGTGCCGGCGGGGGACTTCGCGCCCGGCGCCGAGGGCGTGCGGGTCGACATCCGCGGCAAGGAAGTGCCGGTACGCGTGGTGGCCCTCCCGTTCATGCGCAACGGCGAGGCGGCGCCGGGCGTGGCCGGCTGAGCGGCAACGCGTTTCACATACCCCACCATCCCCGGGCGCCAGTACACTGTGCGCCCTTCCTTCCCTGGCGGAGAGCAGTGCCATGAGCGAGATCCCTGGTGACCTGAAGTTCATGAAGTCGCACGAGTGGGTGCGCGTGGAGGGCGACGGCAAGGTGACCGTCGGTATTTCCGACCATGCCCAGGGCCAGCTCGGCGACCTGGTGTACGTCGAACTCCCCGAGGTGGGCGACCACTTCGACGCCGGTGCGGCGATCGCCGTCGTGGAGTCGGTCAAGGCCGCGTCCGACATCTACGCACCGGTTGCCGGCACCGTCACCGCCGTCAACGAGGCGCTGTCGGACACGCCCGAGACCGTCAATGGCGATGCCTTCGGCGAAGGCTGGCTGTTCGCCCTCGAGGTGGATGACGCCA
Source organism: Pseudomonadota bacterium (assembly GCA_023388955.1). Lineage (GTDB taxonomy): Bacteria > Pseudomonadota > Gammaproteobacteria > Xanthomonadales > Xanthomonadaceae > Novilysobacter. Next base: position 985 of record JAEWFH010000200.1, on the reverse strand, counting down.
CCCAGCTGGACGGACTGATGGACGCCGACGCCTACGGCAGGATGGTCGAGGCGGACGAGGGCTGAGTCGCGTTCGACGTACCGGTTTCGAAGCAGGAAAAAATACGGACCCGCACCTGGAAAGGTGCGGGTTTTTTCATGTTTGCGGGTGCAGCGAAAGACGTGTGTTGTTGACACTCCACTGCAGCGTGATTAGGTTTCGCCAAGCAGACGTCTCCTGCGGAAGCAAGTGAGAAAAACCTACGCGACAACGCGCGCTGCAACCCTTGACCTTCTCCTCCGGGACGAACGGTACGGGCCGGTTTCTCTCCCGCACCCACGAGTGCACGACGTCAACTTCCAGGTCATCGCCTCCCTCCATGTTCCGGACAGGGATGCGTACGCGTGTGCGCGCATGTCGCGCAACGTGTCGAAGGTGCATGATCGGACCCGATCCGTTCCGGTGCGCGTTGCACTGGCGGTTGGCCATGGGCGGTGCCCACGGCATTTGCTTGGTACTGGGCTGTAACCCCGATAGACCACTGACGAGGAGCCACCAATGGCCACCAGGAAAACCGCAAAGAGCGCCGCCGCAAGCGACGCGACGGACAACGGCAACACCGGCGAGGCCACGGCCACCGCCAGCTCCACCGGCAACGGCGTGACGGCACCAAAGAAGGTCGCCGCCAAGAAGGCGACTGCGAAGAAGGCGACCGCCAAGAAGGCCACTGCCAAGAAGGCGACCGCCAAGAAGGCCAGTGCCAAGAAGGCCACTGCCAAGAAGGCCACTGCCAAGAAGGCGACCGCCAAGAAGGCCACCGCCAAGAAGGCCACTGCCAAGAAGGCCACTGCCAAGAAGGCCACTGCCAAGAAGGCGACTGCCAAGAAGGCGACTGCGAAGAAGGCGACTGCGAAGAAGGCGACTGCGAAGAAGGCGACTGCGAAGAAGGCGACTGCGAAGAAGGCGACTGCGAAGAAGGCGACTGCGAAGAAGGCGACTGCGAAGA
>JAEWFH010000141.1 GCA_023388955.1 Pseudomonadota bacterium | reverse complement strand
GCCGGCCGCTGCAACCTGCGCGACTGGGAGGCCAGCGCACGCGCCAAGTCGCTGTTGCTCAACGACTCGCGCGCGCGGCTGTGCGCCTGGGTCGCCCGGCACGGGCTCGACTGCGAATTCGCCGAGTCGGGCGAGGACTACGTCTTCCGCAGCCCGGCCGCGTTCGAACACGGCCAGCGCGAACTCGACCTGCTGCGCGAGCTGGGCGTGGAGGTGGAGGTCATCGACGGACCCGACTTCGATGCCCGGGAGCCGGCCGTGCTGCCCGGGACCGCCGGCGCGATCCGCTTCCGCGGTGATGCGGTGTTGCGCCCGGACCGTTACGTGGACGAGCTGGCGCGGGTGGTGCGCGCGCATGGCGGCCGGATCGACGAGGACCGTGCCCTCCAGCGACTGGAGGAGTCCGGCACCGACGCGATCCTGCATACGTCGACCGGAACCCTGCACGCACGCGAGGTGGTGGTGGCGGCCGGTGCCTGGTCGCCGACCCTGGCGCGGGCCATCGATGCGCCGTGGCTGGCGCGGGCGATGCAGCCGGGGAAGGGGTACTCGATCACCTACGACCCGCCGGCGCTGGTGCCGCGGCGGCCACTGGTGCTGCGCGACTGGTCGGTATGCGTGACCAGCTGGCCCAGCGGCTTCCGGCTCGGCAGCACCATGGAGTTCTCCGGCTTCGACGAGCGCCTGCGTGCGCGCAGGCTCGCGGCGCTGGAACGTGCGGCCCGCGCCAGCCTGCGCGAGCCGGTGGGACCGCGGGTGCGCGAACGCTGGTGCGGCTGGCGGCCGATGAGTTGCGACGACGTGCCGATCATCGGCCGGCTTCCGGGCCATCGGCGGACCTGGCTGGCGACCGGGCACGGGATGATGGGCGTGAGCATGAGTGCCGGGACCGGGCAACTGGTGGCCGACCTGGTCGCGGGACGTGCGCCGGAAGTGGATCCGGCGGCCTTCGACCCCGCGCGGCTGGCGTGAACTGCGCGGGTCTCCGGTCGCGGGTGCCGGCCCCGGGTTGGCCCGGCTAGGATGGGACACGATTGAAAACCTGGAGGCGACGTGTCGCGCGACTTTGACCTGGTGGTGATCGGTGGTGGGTCCGGTGGGCTCGCCGGTGCGTTCCGGGCAGCCTCGCACGGAGCCAGCGTGGCGATGCTCGAGCCCGCCCTGCTCGGAGGCACCTGCGTCAACGTGGGGTGCGTGCCGAAGAAGGCGATGTGGCTGGCCGCCGAGATGGGCCGCAGGCTCGGCCTGGCCGGGCAACTGGGCTTCGCCGGGGCGGAGGCGGCCCTGGACTGGCCCACCTTCCTGGCCCACCGCCAGCGCTACATCGGCAACATCCATGACAGCTACCGCCGCCGGCTGGAGGAGGCCGGGATCGCGGTACTGCCGATGCGCGGCAGGCTGCGTGATGCACACACCGTCGAATGCGGGGACGGGGTGTTCCTGCAGGCCAGCCGCATCCTGCTGGCGACGGGTGGCCACGCGGTGCGGCCACCGGTTCCCGGCGCGGAGCTGGGCGGGACGTCGGACGACTTCTTCCGCTGGACCGCGGCCCCGGGGCGGGTCGCGGTGGTCGGCGGCGGCTATATCGGCGTCGAACTGGCCGGGCTGCTGCAGTCGCTCGGCAGCCGGGTCGAGCTGCTGGTGCGCGGCGACCGGCTGCTGTCCCCCTTCGACGGCGAGCTGGCGCGGGTGCTGGCCGAGGACTATCGCCAGTCGGGCGTCGGCGTGCATTTTGGCTGCAACGTCGAAGGGCTGGAGCGTGATGGCGGGGGAATCCGGGTGCGCGCGGAAGGGCTGGACGAAGCGGTCTTCGACGAGGTGCTGTTCGCCACCGGCCGCGCGCCCAATACCGCCGGGCTGGGCCTGGAGCAGGCGGGGGTGGAGCTGGACGGGCAGGGCCACGTGGTGGTCGATGCACGCCACGACACCAGCGTCGGCCACATCCATGCCGTCGGCGACGTCACCCCGGGCCTCGAGCTCACTCCGGTGGCGATCGCGGCGGCGCGGCGCTTGATGGACCGGCTCTTTGCCGGGCGCGACCGCCCGCTGGATCCCGCCAACATCCCCAGCGTGGTGTTCAGCCACCCGCCGATGGGCATGGTCGGCCTGACCACCGAGCAGGCCGTGGAGCGCCACGGCGCCGAAGCGGTGACGGTGCTGCGGGCCGGCTTCCGCCCGATGCTGGCGGCGCTGGCCGACGTGCCCCAGCGCAGCCTGTTCAAGCTGGTGTGCGTGGGCGCGGAGCGCCGCGTCGCCGGCGTGCACCTGCTGGGCGAGGCCGCCGACGAGATCCTCCAGGGGTTCGCCGTGGCGGTGCGCATGGGCGCCACCCTGCAGGATTTCCAGGACACCGTCGCCATCCACCCGACCAGCGCCGAGGAAGTGGTGCTGATGCAGGAGCCCTGACATGGACCTGATGCACAGTTTCCAGTTGCACCGCGGCCGCGTGCCGCTGCTGGTGAGCCTGCCGCACGACGGCAGCGTGATCCCCGAAGGCCTGGCCGCGCGACTGCAGCCGGCGGCGCGCACGGCGCCAGACACCGACTGGTTCGTATCGCGCCTGTACGGGTTCGCGCGCGAGTTGGGCGCCTCGGTGCTGGTGCCGCGCTGGTCGCGTTACGTGGTCGACCTCAACCGGCCCGAGGACGACACCTCGCTGTACCCGGGGCAGAACACCACCGGGCTGTGCCCGACCACCCGCTTCGACGGCGGCCCGGTCTACCTCGAAGGCCAGGAGCCGGGCCCGGACGAGATCGCCACCCGCATCGAGCGCTACTGGCGCCCCTACCACCAGGCGCTGCGCGAGGAACTCGACCGTTTGCGCGGCGAGCACGGACGCGTGGTGCTGTGGGAGGGCCATTCGATCCGGGGCAGCGACCTGCCGTTCCTGTTCGAAGGCCGCCTGCCCGACCTCAACCTCGGCACCGCGGCGGGCACCAGCTGCACCCCGGCGCTGCAGCAGCGCCTGGAGGCGGTGCTCGGCGCGCAGGAAGGGTACGACTGGGTCGCCAACGGCCGCTTCAAGGGCGGCCACATCACCCGCCACTACGGCAAGCCGGAGCGTGGCATCGAGGCGGTCCAGATGGAGACCAGCCAGCGCTGCTACATGGACGAGGCGAGCGGCGAGTACGACGAAGCCCGCGCCGCGCGTTTGCAGCCGCTGCTGGAGCGGCTGCTGGAGGCCTGCCTGGGCTGACGTCGCACCGCCCGGGGCGTGCTACCCCGGGCTGGATTCCCGCGCCCGCGCCAGGAGCGCGTTCTTCTCACGGGTGTTCGCGGTCAGCGACGCGGCGCGCTCGAATGCCTGGCGTGCGGGCCCGGGGCGGCCCAGTCGCGACAGCAGGTCGCCCTGCACCGCCGCCAGCGGCGCGTAGTCCCGCAGCCGCGCATCGGCCAGCAGCGGCTGCAGCAATGCCCAGGCCGCTTCGGTGCCCTCGGCCCGGGCCACCGCGACCACGCGGTTGAGTTCCACCACCGGCGAGGGCGCGACCCGCGCCAGGGCCGCGTACAGGGCTGCCACGCGCCGCCAGTCGGTGTCCTCCAGCCGGCGCGCGGTGGCATGGCACTCGGCGATGGCCGCCTGCAGCACGTAGCGGTCCTGCCCGCCCCCCAGGGCGAGGGCGCGCTGCAGGGCGGCCCGTCCCCGGGCGACTTGCGACCGGTCCCAGCGGTTCCGGTCCTGGTCGGCCAGTAGGACCGGGTTGCCCTCCCGGTCCACGCGCGCGGCGCCGCGGGAGGCCTGCAGTTCCATGAGCGCCAGCAATCCAAGGACTTCCGGCCGTGCCGGCAGGTGCGCCGCCAGGATGCGGCCCAGGCGCAGGGCCTCTTCGCACAGTGACGGGCGCATCCAGTCCTCCCCGGCACTGGCCGCATAGCCCTCGTTGAAGACCAGGTAGACCACCTCCAGCACCGACGCCAGGCGCTCCGGCAGCGCCGCCCGGCGCGGGACCTCGAAGCGGACCTTGCGGCGGGCCAGGGTCCGCTTGGCGCGCACGATGCGCTGGGCGACCGTCGGCTCGGGCACCAGGAACGCGCGGGCGATCTCCGGCGTGGTCAGGCCTCCCAGCAGGCGCAGGGTGAGGGCGACCCGTGCGTCGGCCGGCAGCACCGGGTGGCAGGCGACGAATATCAGGCGCAGCAGGTCGTCGCCGATGTCGTCCTCCAGCGCCTGGCTGTCATCGGGTGCGGTCATGGCGGGTGGCGCGGCCTCGAGCGCCCAGCCCTCGTACTTGTCCCGTGTCCGCGGACGCTGCCGAAGCACGTCGATGGCGCGGTTGCGCGCGGCGGTCGCGAGCCAGGCGGCGGGGTTGTCCGGCATCCCGCGGGCCGGCCAGTGTTCCAGCGCCGCCAGCCAGGCGTCCTGGACCAGCTCCTCGGCCTGGGCCAGGTCGCCCAGCTGCCGTGCCAGGCGCGCGAGGAGGGCCGGCGACTCCATCCGCCACAGGGTGTCCAGCGTCGTGCGCAGCGTGTCCGCATCCATGCGGCCGATCTCAGCATCGTGCGCAGCGGCGGACAAGCGCAGGGTAGTGGCGAGTGCGAAACCCGCGGACATCTCCACCGCCGTCAACCCGGCCCGCCGGTGAACTCGCGCAGGCGCTCCTCTTGCGCCCGCAGCTCGGGCGTGAAGGCCTCGCCGAAGTCGTCCGCGCCCATCACCGGACGTATCTCCAGCTCGGCCCCAGGGGAGAACGGAGCCCGCTTGAGCCATTCGGTTGCCTCGTCCATGGAGCGCACCTGCCACAGCCAGTAGCCGGCCAGCAGCTCGCGGCTTTCCGTGAACGGGCCGTCGGTCACGGTGTGGCGGTGGTCGCCGTCGAAGCGCACGCGGCGCCCGCGCGCGCTGGGATGCAAGCCTTCGCCGGCGAGCATGACCCCGGCCTCGACCAGGCGCTCGTTGTAGTCGCCCATGGCCCGCAGTTCCTCCTCGGAAGGCAGGCGGCCCTTTTCCGTGCATGCATCGGCTTTCACCAGGACCATCACTTTCATCGGACACCTCCGTCATGGACCCCGGGAATGGGATCCTTGCCCGTATTGACGAACGGAGGGAGCGGGAATCGACATCCACCGGGCCGGCAGACGGTTGGAGGTGGCATCCGCCTGCGGCATCATGGGCCGCTCGCCAAAAACGACCGCCGTTATGCAATTCCTGCTGCTGGTCTACATCGACGAAGCGCTGCTGGAGGCCCTGCCCACCCGCGAATACGACGCGCTGATGCGCGACTGCCTGCGCCATGCCGACGCGCTGCAGGCGCAGGGGACGCTGGTGATGTCGCAGCAGCTGGAGCCGGTGGCGCAGGCCTGCACCCTGCGCGAGAGGGCGGGGCAAGCGAGGGTCACCGACGGACCGTTCGCCGAGACCCGCGAGTTGCTGGCCGGCTTCAACCTGGTCAATGCGCGCGACCTCGACGAGGCGACGCGGATCGCGCGTGGCTTTCCCTGGGCGCGGTTCGGCAGCATCGAGGTGCGGCCGGCGAAGGACCTGCAGGCGGTGCGCGAGCGCGTGGGGGCCTGAGGCCCGGGCAACCCGGCCTCAGCCTGGCGTGCCGTGCGGGAGGCTCAGACCTCCAGCGTCGCCAGGTCGCCCTTCTCCTCCAGCCACGCCTTGCGGTCGCCGGCGCGCTTGCGGGCCAGCAGCATGTCCATCAGCGCCCGCGTCTGGTCGCCGTCCTCCACCGTCAGCTGCACCAGCCGGCGGGTGTCGGGGTGGATGGTGGACTCGCGCAGCTGCGCGGGGTTCATCTCGCCCAGGCCCTTGAAGCGGGTGACCTGCACCGCGCCGCCGGAGCCCTTCTTCTTCTCCGCCTTCTCGCGCTCGATCTGGTCGAGCAGGATCTGCTTTTCCTCCTCGTCCAGGGCGTAGTGCACCTGCTTGCCCTGGTCGATCCGGAACAGCGGCGGCATCGCCACGAACACGTGGCCGGCACGGACCAGGGCGGGGAAGTGCTGCAGGAACAGCGCGGTGAGCAGGGTGGCGATGTGCAGGCCGTCGGAGTCGGCGTCGGCCAAGATGATGACCTTGCCGTAGCGCAGCCCGGACAGGTCGTCCTTGCCGGGGTCGCAGCCGATCGCCACCGCCAGGTCGTGCACTTCCTGCGAGGCCAGCACGCTGCCCGAGGCGACCTCCCAGGTGTTCAGGATCTTGCCGCGCAGCGGGAGGATGG
>JAEWFH010000134.1 GCA_023388955.1 Pseudomonadota bacterium | reverse complement strand
GCATCACGTCCATGGCCCGCTTGAGGCCGTCGGCCAGCGACTCGCGGCAGCCGTAGAGGTTGTCGAACTTGGACTTGGTGACCGAGTCGTTGACGTTGATCGCCGGGACCAGCAGCTTGCCGTCCTGGGCCAGCTGGTAGAGGCGGTGGACGCCGGTGGTGGTCTCCTCGGACACGCCCTTCCAGTCACGGACCACCGTGGTCCAGAAACCGGGGCGTTCGGCGTGGACGCGCTTGAGCAGGTTCTTGATGACCTGCTCCTCATGGCTGCCCGACGGGGTGTCCACCCAGTCGCTGCCGTTTTCCAGTTCGTAGCCCTTGTGGATCAGCAGGGTCACGTCACCGCCGTCGTCGACCACCAGCTGCGGGCCGAGGAAACCGCCGTCGCCGTCCGGGAAGCTGAGCGCCTCCAGGGTGCAGTCCCAGTACTCCTCCAGGGTCTCGCCCTTCCAGGCGAACACCGGGGTGCCGGTGGCGGCGATGGCCGCGGCGGCGTGGTCCTGGGTGCTGAAGATGTTGCACGAGGCCCAGCGCACGTCGGCGCCGATGTCCTTGAGGGTCTCGATCAGCACCGCGGTCTGGATGGTCATGTGCAGCGAGCCGGTCAGCCGCAGGCCCTTGAGCGGGGCGTCGGCGGCGTGCTTGCGGCGGATCGACATCAGGCCCGGCATCTCGTGCTCGGCGATGTCGATTTCCTTGCGGCCCCAGTCGGCCAGCGTGATGTCGGCGATCTTGTAGTCGCCGTCCTGGGAAAAGGTCCTGGCTTGCGCGTTCATTCAATAGCTCCGGTTGTGTTCCCGCCCCGCCTTTCCCCCTCTCCCGCTCGCGGGTGTGGGCGGGGGTGGGGGCCCGCCGCTCGAGGGAAAGGGCGAGGCTACCGGGCGCCGTTCATGCATGGATTCCACCGAGCCTGGCCGCAATCTGTGTCGCGGTCGCAGCGCCCCTCGGCGGACCGGCAATTCTACCGTGAAGCACCTGACTGGTCAGGACCGGGGGGGGCTGGCCAAGGGTTGCCCCCAGATGCCGGCCTCCCGGCCGGGCTACGAACATTCCGCAGGCTGGCCGGGCCAGGCGCCGGCAAACCCCACTCGGCGGAGAACGACCTTGGTGCACATGATCCACGACGGCGGCGGCGCCGGCTCGCCCCTCTCCCAGCGGACCGATCCGGCAAGGGTCGACCCGGTCCAGCACCGCGTCGGCACCGGGGACACGGTGCAGTCGCTGGCGGCGCAGTACTCGGTCAGCCCGGAAGCGATCCTGGCGGCCAACCCCAGGCTCGACGGCGACCAGCTGCCGCAGGGGGAGCAGATCGAGATCCCGCCGCCGCCGCAGAGCGTCGCCGGCGAGGTCGACCAGGGCAGCGCGAACCACTCCACCACCGACGCCAAGGTCACCGTCAAGAACGAGGACGGCAGCATCGCGTGGAAGCCGGACAGCGAATCGGTCACCCTGACCGACAAGCAGAAGACGGAGCTGGGCAACAGCCGCCCAGAGGGCTCGCCGAAAGGTACCAACGGCTTCTCGGTCACCCTCAGCTCCGAGTCCTCGGTCACCCTGACCGAGAGCCAGAGTGATACCCACACTAGCTTCTCGGTCTCGACCAGGACCCAGGTCGGGCTGTCGGGCGAGGCCGGCGTCGGTGGCTCGCGCGGGCTGGATGTCAGCGGCGGGGTGAACACCGGGTTCACCAGTACCTACAAGGTCTCGCTGCCGGGCGATGCGACGGTGGAGCAGGCCGCCGGGGTCAATCCGTTCGATCCGACGACGATTCCCGTCGGCGGCAGCGTGACGGTCGACGGCAGCAATTTCGTCGACACCTCCTTCGAGGCCTCGTTCCGCTACATCGGCACCAAGACCAACATCAGCGACGCCGAAGGCGTGAGTTACACCATCGAGCGGGTGGACGAGGACACCGTGCGGGTCACCGCCGGCCCCACCGAGACCATCAACGCCTTCAACGGCGTGGGCGTGAAGGTGGGCGACGTGTCGGTCATGGCCGGCCGCGAGGACCAGCTCCACGGCGCGGAGCTGCAGACCGCCGAGTTCGACATCTCCACCGCGGAAGGGCAGGCCGCGTTCCAGCACTTCAACGCCACCGGCCAAGTGGCCCACGAGACGCCCGGGGTGTCCAACGTCGCCACCATCTCCCGGATCGACTACTCGTCCCAGACCCAGCTGCGCACCGAGCTGGGAAGCAACTTCAGCATCGACCTGGGCGGGCGGTCCAACCTGGGCAGTTCGGTCAAGGTGAGCTATCCGGATGGCTCGTACTCGCTGACCACCGACCTGGCCTATGGCGACAACGTGCCGCTGACGATCGAGCAGCGCTTCGATGCCGACGGCAACGAACTGCCGGGTGAGCGCAGCTACCAGTTCGAGGTGAGCACGGACGTGGCCGGGTACAACTGGGTCGAGCGCAACATCTTTGGCCACGACGAAGCCGCGGAGGAGGAGTCCATGGCCACCTTGTTGAACCTGGCGGCCACGGGCGATATCAGCGGCACCGGTCCGGTGGACGCGGGCGACACGGTGACCCTCGAGTTCAGCCAGGAGCAGATGCAGGCCCTGATGGACCAGACCCGGGCGACCGTGGACGGCAATCCCCACAGCGGCCTGGATGTCATGGTCGGCAGTACCGACGGCAGCTACGAGCCCACCCCGATGGATTTCGCCATCTCCATGGCGCGCAACATGAACCAGGATCCCGCTGGCTTCCTCTACAAGTTGTTCCAGATCTCGTCGGGCGCGGACGGCGACAACGGCAACCAGCAGTTCGACCCGATCGAGATGGATCTGACGGTGTCCTGAGCCTTGCGTTGACGCAGTTCCCGCACCAGGGCCGCCTCCGGGCGGCCCTGGTGCCATGTGCGTTCCAACCGCAGCGGGGGTGCACGGCATCGACGAGGCCCGGCCTGCCATGGCCTTTGACGTTGCCGGAACGGGCCGGGGCCATTGCACCCGGACTTTTGTCACTGCAACCATCCCGTCGGGCATGCAAGGGTGGCCCGATCCCGCTGTTGTGGCCCGGTCTTCGGAGGAAACACATTGAACCCAGTTCTGCGGCGCGCCTGCGCCACCGCCCTGCTCGCCGGCCTGCTGCCGCTGGCGCTGTCCGCCACCGCCCAGCCGGCCACCAACGTGGAAGCCGGCACCGGCTACCAGCTGCCGGTTCCGGCACTGCAGGCCCTGGTCGACGCGCCACGCCCGCCGCAGGCCTCGCTGAGCCCGCACCGTGACCTGCTCGCCTTCATCGACACGCCTTCGCTTCCCGGTATCGAGGTGGTGGCCCAGCAGGAGCTGCGCCTGGCAGGAATGCGCATCCACCCGCATACCTGGTCGCGCAGTGCGTACTCCTTTGGCACCGGCCTGTCGTTGCGGGCGGTGGACGGAGAGCAGGAGCGCCCGGTGCAGGGCTTGCCGGAAAAGCTGGCGATTTCTTCCATCGCCTGGTCGCCGGACCAGCGCCACCTGGCCTTCAGCCAGGTCGACAATGCGGCCGGGGAGGTCCAGCTGTGGCTGGTCGACGTCGCCAGTGCCGCTGCGCGCCGGCTGCTGGCGCAGCCGCTCAATGCGGTGAGCGGCCCGGGGTTCACCTGGATGCCGGACAGTAGCGGCCTGCTGGTGACCTTGCGCCCGACCGGGGCGGACGCGCCGCCGGCCGCTGACGGCGTTCCCGGCGGCCCGAACATCCAGCAGACCGCGGGCGGCGTGGTGCAGCAGATCCGCACCTACCAGGACCTGCTGTCGAGCGAGGCCGAGGCCCGAGTGTTCGAGCACTACCTGACCTCGCAGCTGGCGCTGGTCGGCACCGACGGCCAGGTGCGCACGATCGGTGCGCCGGACCTGCACGTGGGCGCTTCGCCGTCGCCCGATGGCCGGCACCTGCTGGTGCAGGTGATGGAGCGCCCGTTCTCCTACATGGTCCCGCACTACCGGTTCCCGCGCCGGATCCAGGTGCTCGACACCTCCGGCGCGCTGGTCCATGACCATGCCCGGCTGCCGCTGGTGGAAGGCCTGCCGGTCGGCAACGACTCGGTGCCCACCGGCATGCGCTCGGTGGGGTGGCGCAACGACGCCCCGGCCACCCTGGTCTGGGTGGAGGCGCAGGACGGCGGCGACCCCGCGGTGGAGGCGGCGGTCCGTGACCGCGTCTTCGCCCTGGCCGCACCGTACGACGGCGAACCGGCGGTGCTGGCCGACCTGTCCAAGCGCTATGCCGGCATCGCCTGGGGCGATGGGGAACTGGCGCTGGTCAGCGAGCGCTGGTGGAAGGACCGCACCACGCGGACCTGGAAGATCGCCCCGGATGCGCCGCAGGCCAGCCAGGAGCTGGTCTTCGACCGCTCCTACGAGGACCGCTACAGCGACCCCGGCTCACCGGTGACCGCGGTGGACGAGAACGGCCGCTCGCGGCTGGTGGTGGCCGACAGTGGCGAGATCTTCCTGCAGGGCGCCGGCGCTTCGCCGGAGGGCGACCGTCCGTTCCTGGACCGCTTCGACCTGGAGAGCGGGCAGGCCACGCGCCTGTTCCATTCGCAGGCCCCGTACTACGAGTCGGTGCAGGCGATGCTGGACGGGGAGGGCAGGCGCCTGCTGACCACCCGCGAGACCCCGACCGAGGTGCCCAACCTGTACGTGCGCGAGCTGGCCGCCGGCGAGGACGGGGTGCACGCGCTGACCGACTACCCGCATCCGACCCCCGAACTGCGTGACGTCAGCAAGGAGCAGATCCGCTACACCCGCGCCGACGGGGTGGAGATGACCGCCGACCTGTACCTGCCGGCGGGCTACGACGCCGGTCGCGACGGCCCGTTGCCGATGCTGATGTGGGCCTACCCGCGCGAGTTCAAGTCGGCCGACGCCGCCAGCCAGGTCCGCGGTTCGCCGCACCGCTTCAACGCGATCAGCTACTGGGGCCCGCTTGGCTTCCTGGCCCGTGGCTACGCGGTCCTGGACGGGCCGACCATGCCGATCGTCGGCGAGGGCGATGCCGAGCCCAACGACACCTACGTCAGGCAGCTCGTCGCCAGTGCACAGGCGGCCGTGGACGAGGTCGTGCGCCGCGGCGTGGCCGACCGCGACCGGATCGCCATCGGCGGCCACTCCTACGGCGCCTTCATGACCGCCAACCTGCTGGCCCACAGCGACCTGTACCGCGCCGGCATCGCCCGCAGCGGCGCCTACAACCGCACCCTGACCCCGTTCGGCTTCCAGGCCGAGGAGCGCAACTACTGGGACGCGCAGGACACCTACCTGGCGATGTCGCCCTTCATGCATGCCGGCGAGATCGACGAGCCGATGCTGATCATCCACGGCGAGGACGACAACAACTCCGGCACCTACCCCATGCAGAGCGAGCGCATGTACGCGGCGATGAAGGGCCTGGGCGGTACCGCCCGGCTGGTGATGCTGCCGAAGGAGTCGCACGGCTACCGCGCCCGCGAGTCGGTCCTGCACATGCTGGCCGAGGAAGACGCCTGGCTGGAGAAGTACGTCAAGGACGCCGCGCCGCGCGATTGAGCCGCCGCCG
>JAEWFH010000020.1 GCA_023388955.1 Pseudomonadota bacterium | reverse complement strand
CACCAGGTAGCGCGAGGGCACGCTGAGCTGGGTGGTCAGGCGCGCGCCCTTGGTGCCGATCGGGTCCTTGACCACCTGCACGATGATCTCCTGCCCGTCGCGCAGCAGTTCGGTGATCGGGCGGGGTGGCAACGGCGGCACCGGCGCTTCCCCGCCCTCGTCGGCCACCGCGGCGGGACGCACGATGTCGGCGGCGTGCAGGAACGCCGCGCGCTCCAGGCCGATGTCGACGAAAGCCGCCTGCATGCCGGGCATGACCCGCTGCACCTTGCCCTTGTAGATGTTGCCGACCACGCCGCGGCTCCAGCCGCGCTCGATGTGCAGCTCCTGCAGCATGCCGTTCTCGACCACCGCCACCCGCGTCTCGCGCGGGGTCACGTTGATCAGGATCTCCTCGGTCATGCGGGCACCTTGCTCATGCGGGCACGTGGGCGCTGGCGAAGGGGATTTCGACACCGGCGCCGGCCAGCAGCATCGCGGTCTGGTGCAGCGGCAGGCCCATCACCCCCGAGTAGCTTCCTTCCAGCCGGGTCACGAAGGCCTCGGCCACGCCCTGGATGGCGTAGCCGCCGGCTTTCCCGCGGGGCTCGCCGCTAGCCACGTAGGCCGCGACCTGGTCCGGCAACAGCGGCGCAAACGTCACGCGGGAGACCGACACCGCCTGGCGCGGCACGCCGTCCATGCCAAGCAGCGTGACCGCCGACACCACCTCGTGGGAGCGCCCGGAAAGCCGCAGCAGCATCTCCCGGGCATCGGCATCGTCGACCGGCTTCCCGAACACCTCGCCGTCGAGCACCACTTCGGTGTCCGAACCCAGCACCAGCGCCTGCGGCAGCCGCCCTTGCAGCAGCGCCAGGCCGGCGGCGGCCTTGTCGCCCGCGACCCGGCATACGTACGCATGCGCGGGTTCACCGGCGGCACGCTGCTCCGGCACCTCCACGTCCAGGGGAGTGAAGACGACGCCCAGGCGCGCCAGCAACTCACGTCGACGCGGGGATTTGGAAGCGAGGTGGAGCATGGGAGTCCTGTGTTGCCGCGGCAGGGGCGGTGGGAGGGATGCCCCCGCAACGCCGGCAAGGATACCCGCACACCCGCGTACGCCGCGGGAACGCGTGCACGTTCCACGGGCCGGCTCACGGCCCATTCACCGCTCCGCCCGGACCCTCCTCCCGTCCATACGGAGAGGAAACGCATGCCAAGCATCGCAACTTCCCGCCTGCGTCCGCTGCTGCTCGCCGTGGGCCTGCTGGCTGCCGCCGGCACCGCGACCGCGGCCCTGGCGCAGGCGCCACTGGCACCCGCCGCGGGGCCCGACGCGACCCTGCTCACCATCGCCGCCAGCGCCGATGCACGCCGCGTGCCCGACGTTGCCACCCTTTCCGCCGGCGTGGTCACCCAGGCCGGTGATGCACAGGCCGCGATGCGCCAGAACGCCACGCAGATGGAAGGCGTGATGGCGGCGCTGCGCGAGGCCGGCATCGCCGAGCGCGACATCCGCACCGCCGGCGTGAACCTGTACCCGCAGTACCGTCACCCGGAGAACGGCAACCCCACGATCACCGGCTACCAGGCCAGCAACACGGTCGAGGTGACGGTGCGCGACATCGCCCGGATCGGCCCGACCATGGACGCACTGGTCGCCAGCGGCGCCAATCACGTCAACGGACCCTCGTTCTCCATCGACAAGCCGGGCGAGGCCCGCGACGAGGCGCGCCGCGCCGCGCTGGAGGAGGCCCGCGCGCGGGCCGAAATGTATGCCCAGACCCTCGGCCTGCGCGTGCGCCGCATCGTCAGCATCAGCGAGGGAGGTGCGGGTGGCCCGGTCAGGCCGTACGGGGTGGCGCGCATGGAGGCGGTGGCCAGCTCGGCGGACACGCCCGTATCACCGGGCGAGAACGTAGTCTCAGCCAATCTCGAGATCGTGTTCGAACTGGGCAGGTGACCATGGCCGGCAACGACAGCAAGAAGGGGTCTCCCCCCGCTCCCGGCAGCAACCCCGAGGACAACCGCGGCTACGCCGAGGCCAATCCGCGGGACCGCGGGGACGCGCGGATTTCGCGACCGAAGCCGCGTGACGACCGGCCCGAGGCGGGCGGTCCGGACCGCGGCGGCGAGGACAGCCCCGGCGCGGCCGACGACTAGGGATGCGGCGGCCGGCTTCAGGCCCGGTGGTAGGGATGGTTGGCCAGTAGCGCCGCTGCGCGGTACAGCTGCTCGGCCACCAGCAGCCGCACCAGCATGTGGGGCAGCGTCAAAGGACCCAGTGACCAGGATTCGTCGGCGCGTGCGGCGACCGCGGGCGCGTGGCCTTCAGGCCCGCCCACCAGCAGGGCCAGGTCCCGGCCCTGGCCGCGCCAGTGTTCCAGGCGGGTCGCCAGCTGCTCCGAGGACCAGGGCCGGCCCCGCCCGTCCAGCGTCACCACCGTGGCCGACCGCGGCAGCGCGGCCAATACCCGTTCGCCCTCGTCGGACATCGCGCGGGCCACGTCACGGTTCTTGCCGCGCAGGCCCGGCGTGACTTCCACCAGTTCCAGCGGAAGCCAGTGCGCCAGGCGCTTGCGGTATTCGGCGAAGCCGGTACTGACCCAGGCCGGCGGGCGTTCCCCGACCGCGACCAGGCGTGCCTTCACCGCGGCTCAGCCCCGCGGGGCTTCGTCGTCGCCGTCGAAGTCCATCTCGTCGCCGGACGGAGCGCCGGCGTCGGTGGTATCCGCAGCGTCGCCCGCCGCCGGGCCCTGGTCGCCCACGGTCCACAGCCGCTCCAGGCCATAGAACTCACGGACCCGCGGCAGCATCACGTGCACCAGCACGTCGCCCAGGTCGACCAGCACCCACTCCGCCTCGCGCTCGCCCTCCACGCCCAGCGGGGCCACGCCCAGCCGCTTGGAGAAGCGGATCACCTCGTCGGCGATCGACTTCACGTGGCGGGTCGAGGTGCCGGAGGCGATCACCATGAAATCGGTGACGCTGCTCTTGCCGCGCACATCGATCTCGACCACGTCGCGCGCCTTGAGCTCCTCGACCGCCTCGCGGACCGTGCCCAGCAGGACGTCCAGCGCGGGGGGCGGATCGGGCAGGCGGGTCTTGATGACTTGGGCTTGGCTGGTCAAGGGTGGTTCCGTTTCCTTCGGGGGGCGCGAATTGTACCGGACTCAGCCTGAGCGCCCCGGCGCATACAGTCCGTGACGGGCAATGTAGTCGGCCACTGCGGGCGGGACGAGCGACCGCCAGTCCCCGCCTTCGCCGATCCGCCTCCGCACCTGGGTGGCCGAGACCGGGTGCAGGGGCTGTTCAAGGCGGAACACGCGGCCGCCCGGCGAGCGCCGCAGGTCATCGGCTTCGCTGGTCCAGCGCCCTTCCAGCGCGGCGTGCAATTCCGGCACCAGGCCCTCGCCCAGCTCCAGCCCGGGGCGTGCGGCGACCACGAAGTGCGTGAGCTCCAGCAATTCGCGCCACTCCTTCCAGCCGGCCAGCCCGTGCAGGCTGTCGGCGCCGACCAGCAATGCCACCGGCTCGAGCGCTTCCGGCCCGGCCCGCAGTTCGCGCAGGGTGTCCACGGTCCAGGAGGGCGCGCTGCGCCCGAGTTCGCGCAGGTCCGCCACCAGCCCCGGCTCGCCTTCGATTCCCAGCTGCAGCATGCGTACCCGGTCACCTGCCCCGGCGCCCGGTGGCGGGCGGTGCGGCGGATCGGCGGCGGGCATCAGCCGGACTTCCACGCCCAGGCGGTGGCGGGCGTGGCGGGCGATGGCCAGGTGGCCGCAGTGGAACGGATCGAAGGTCCCGCCGTAGAACAGCCGTAGCGGCAGCAACGGTTCAGGCATCGGCACGCGCGAGCAGGCGGCCGGCGCTGCGCTCGGAGACCGCCAGCAGCAACCGCTCCAGCACGATCCACGGGTCGCCGGCCATGCGCCCCTTGCCGATGCGGTCGACCTCGCCCAGCCGTGAGACGAACGCGTCCCAGTGGCCGGCCGGGTGCCGCTCCAGCGCACGCCGGTAGGCGGCCTCGCGGGCACGCCAGATGCCGCGGGACTTGAACTCGGCGGCCAGGTTGGCCCGCCCCGCCCGCGCCAGCGCGGCGCAGGTCTGCAGCTCGCGGGCCAGGATCGGCACCAGGGCCGGGATCGCCTCGCCCTCCGCGCGCAGTCCGGCGAGGATCCGCGACACCTGCGCCGCCTGCCCGTTGAGGGTGGCCTCGGCCAGCCGGAACACGTCGAAGCGCGCCGCGTCGGCAACCAGGTCCTGCATGCGGGCGGCATCGAGTTCGCCATCCCCGGCCAGCAGGGCCAGCTTGTCGATTTCCTGGGCCGCGGCGAGCAGGTTCCCGGAGATGCGGTCGACCAGCTGCTGCACGGCGTCCTGGCTCGCCTTCAGCCCGCGCGCGCGCAGGCGTTGCGAGACCCAGCCCGACAACTCGTGCGGCTTGACCTCCCAGGCGATCGCCCTGGCGCCAGCGCCGGCGAGCGCATCGCTCCACTTGCCCTCGTGGCGCTTGCTCCACTCGTTGCAGGTGACCATCAGCACCACGTCCGGAGGCGGTGCGGCGGCATAGCGGACCAGCACATCGATGCCGCGCTTGCCCGGCTTGCCCGACGGCAGGACCAGTTCCAGCAACCTGCGGCTGGAGAACAGCCCGGGGGCGGCGAAACTGGCCTCCAGCCGGTCCCAGTCCTCCTCGCCGGAACGGCCGTCGAACTCGAACACCTCGCGTTCGCCGATGCCCTGTGCGCGCGCCGCGGCCCGCACCGCGTCGGCCGCCTCCAGCACCCGCAGCGTCTCCGGACCGGCGATCAGGTAGGCCGCCTGCAACGGCCCCCCGGCGACCCGCGCGGCGAGCTGTTCCGGCGTGGAATCCATCTCAGCGGACCGGGTCGGGAATCGGCTCCGCTGCCGGCTCCGTACCGGTATCGGCGGGCTTGCCTGCCCCTTCGGTGCCATCGGCTTCTTCGGCGCTGGCCGGCGGTGGCAGCGCGGCGGCCGCCTCCATCGCCGCCTCGGCGGCATCGGTGGTGCCCGAGAACGGGTCCGGCCCGATCATCCGGTCGCCACGGGAGACGGCGCCGACCCGGCGCAGCACCGCGGCGGCCATCTCGCGGCGCATCTCGCGCACCAGGATGTCCCGCTCGCCTTCCGTGCCAAATGCGTCGCTTGGCACCGAGATGTAGTCACGCGAGAGTTCAATCGCCTGCTGCGGCACCAGCACCGTGCCGTCGCCGTTGCGCAGCTCGAACACCACCGCATAGCGCAGGCTGAACTCCTGCGCGCGTCCGCGCGAATCGACGCTGATCGGAGTGTCGCCCCAGCGCTCGGCGAGCAGGTCGAGCACCGCCGGCGCGGGGTCGTCCTCCGCCGCCGGTTCCGCGCCGGCGCGCACCAGCGACTGCGCGAGCGAATCCGCCAGCGGGCTGTAGCGGTCGCGCGACTTGACCATCACCGGGTCCAGGTCCGGGGGCAGCACCAGCGCGTCGCGAAGCTGGAAGCCACAGGCGGACAGGGCCAACACCAGCGTGGCCAGGAAGAGGAGTCGCAGCGGGGATCGGGTCATGCGTGCAGTCTCGGGGCGGAATGCCGGGGCCGGCAAGGGTGGCACGGCTCAGGCGGCGACGATGTTGACGATCTTGCCCGGGACCACGATCACCTTGCGCACGGTGAGCCCGTCCAGGAACTTCGCCACGTTCGGCTCGGCCAGCGCGGCGGCCTCGGCCTCCTCGCGGCCCGCCCCGGCCGGCACCTGGATGGTGCCGCGCAGCTTGCCGTTGACCTGCACCGCCAGGGTCACCGCGTCCATTTCCAGCGCGGACGGGTCCGGCTTCGGGAACGGCAGGGCCTCCAGCAGCGTCTCGGGGTGCCCCAGCGCCTGCCACAGCGCGTGGCTGGTGTGCGGCGTGACCGGGTTGAGCATCAGCACCATGGCCTCCAGCGCCTCGCGCTTGACCGCCCTGCCCTGCGCGCTTTCGTCGTTGAAGCGCGAAACGTGGTTGAGCAGCTCCATCAGCGCCGCGATCGCGGTGTTGAAGGCATGGCGGCGGCCATAGTCGTCGCCGACCTTGGTGATCGCCTGGTGCAGCTGGCGGCGCAGGGTCTTGTGCGCCGGTTCGAGCGCGGCGGTGTCCAGCGGCTGCGGGGCGGAGCCGGCGGCATGGGCGTGGACCTCGCGCCAGAACCGGCGCAGGAACCGCGCCATGCCTTCCACGCCCGACTCGTTCCACTCCAGCGACAGCTCCGGCGGGGCGGCGAACATCGAGAACAGGCGGACGGTGTCGGCCCCGTAGCGCTCGACCATCACCCGCGGGTCCACGCCGTTGTTCTTGGACTTGGACATCTTCTCGACGTGGCCGACATGCACCGGACGACCGTCGGCGCGCAGGGTCGCACCGCTGATGCGGCCGCGCTCGTCACGCTGCACGTCCACCTCGGCCGGACTGATCCATTCCTTCGAACCGTTCGGGCCTTCGCGGTAGAACGTCTCCGCCACGACCATGCCCTGGGTGAACAGGTTGCGCGCCGGCTCGTCGGTCGCCACCAGCCCTTCGTCGCGCAGGAGGCGGTGGTAGAAGCGGAAGTACAGCAGGTGCAGGATCGCGTGCTCGATGCCGCCGATGTACTGGTCGACCGGCAACCAGTGGTTGGCGCGCCCATCGACCTGCTGCGCGGCACCGGGCGAGGTGTAGCGGGCGTAGTACCAGCTGGACTCCATGAAGGTGTCGAAGGTGTCCGTCTCGCGCTCGGCCGCGCCGCCGCACTGCGGGCAGGAGGTCTTGCGCCAGTCCGGGTCGGACTTGATCGGCGAGGCGACGCCGCTGAACTCCACGTCCTCAGGCAGCACCACCGGCAGCTGGTCTTCCGGCACCGGCACCGCACCGCAAGCGTCGCAGTAGATCACCGGGATCGGGCAACCCCAGTAGCGCTGGCGGCTGACACCCCAGTCGCGCAGGCGGAAGTTGACCTTGCGGGTGGCGCGGCCATCGGCTTCCAGCCGGGCGGCGATCGCATCGAAGGCCTGGTCGAAGTCGAGGCCGTCGAACTCGCCGGAGTTGAACAGCGTGCCGCGCTCGGTATGCGCGCCCTGCCCGTGGATGGCGGCGATGAAGTCCTCCACCACCTGCACCGCCGCACCGGTGTCGTAGGCATCCAGCGTCCCGGACTTGCCGAGCGCAGTGGACATCGGGTCGGCGTTGCCGGCCACGTCGCGGCGCATCTCGTGCAGCGCATCGCGCACCGCCGGCGAGGCGACCACCGGCTTCATCGGCAGGCCGTGGGCGTGGGCGAACTCCCAGTCGCGGGCATCGTGCGCCGGCACCGCCATCACCGCGCCGGTGCCGTAGTTCATCAGCACGAAGTTGGCCACGAACACCGGCAGCTCCTCCCCGGTGACGGGGTGGAGGGCGTAGTGGCCGGTGAACATGCCACGCTTTTCCTGGGTCTCCAGCTCGGCCTCGGTGACCCCGCCCTTGCGCAGCTCGGCGACGAAGGCCGCCACCTCGTCGCTGCCGCGCGCGCCGGCCACGGCCAGCGGATGCTCGGCGGCGACCGACAGGTAGGTCACCCCCATCAGGGTGTCCGGGCGGGTGGTGAACACCGTGACCGGGTCCGTGGCATTGCCGTCGGGATCGCGCACGTCGAAGCGGATCTCGAGGCCTTCCGAACGGCCAATCCAGTTGCGCTGCATGGTCTTGACCGCGTCGGGCCAGCCGTCGAGTGCGTCCAGCCCGTCCAGCAGCTCCTGGGCGTAAACGGTGATCTTCAGGAACCACTGCGGGATCTCGCGCTTTTCCACCAGCGCGCCGGTGCGCCAGCCGCGCCCGTCGATCACCTGCTCGTTGGCCAGCACGGTCTGGTCCACCGGGTCCCAGTTGACGACCGAGTTCTTGCGGTAGGCCAGGCCCTTCTTCATCAGCCGCACGAACATGCGCTGCTCGTGGACGTAGTAGTCCGGGTCGCAGGTGGCGAACTCGCGCGACCAGTCGATCGCATAGCCCATCTGCTGCAGCTGCCCGCGCATGTGGGCGATGTTCTCGCGGGTCCACCTGGCCGGAGCGGTGTGGTTCTTGATGGCGGCGTTCTCGGCCGGCAGGCCGAAGGCGTCCCAGCCCATCGGCTGCAGCACGTTGTAGCCACACATGCGCTTGTGGCGGCTGATCACGTCGCCGATGGTGTAGTTGCGCACGTGGCCCATGTGCAGCGCCCCGGAGGGGTACGGCAGCATCGACAGGCAGTAGTACTTGGGCCGCGCCGGGTCCTCGGTCACTTCGAAGGCGCGGGTTTCGTCCCAGAAGCGCTGCGCGGCGGCTTCCAGCGCATGCGGCTCGTAGCCATGCGGATCGTGGTGGCTGGAGGGGACGGGGGCTTGGCTGGACACGGCGGGCACACGGCGACGGGGGACCGGAAAGCCTACCCCAGCGCGAGGCTGGGCCGCCATGCATGCACACTGCTCCGCTACACTCGCGCCCGGTACCGGACTGGAGACCGCGCGCATGTCCCGGCTGAGGCCTCTTCGATATCCCGCGTTCGTGGTTGCCGTGGCCCTGCTGGCGATGGTGGGCGTGGCGACCGCATGGGGACTGGCCGAACTGCGCCGTGGCGTGGACCGGGTGGAGCACTCGTATCGCGTGCTGCTGGCACTCCACAGCACCCAGGGCCACCTGCGCAGCGCGGAAAGCGCCGCACGCGGTTACCGCCGTACCGGGTCACCCGCACTGTATGCGGAGTTCCGGGAGCTGGTGCCGCAGGCAAACCAGTACGCGGACCGCCTGGCCGAACTCACCCGGGACAATCCGGCGCAATCCCGGCGCATCGGGCAATGGCGGAGCCTCCTCGACCAGCGGCTCGCGGAATTGTCACGGCTCGCGTCCGGAGAGCCAGGCGGCGTGGATTCCGACAGGGCGCTTGCGGCGGACGTGAATACCGGCGGCACGGCGCGCGCCCGCGAGGTCGCGTCGCGCATCCGCGAGGTCGAGGAACAGCTCCTCGCCGAACGCCGTGCAGTGATCAACGAGCGCGCCACCCGGCTCACGGTCTTCGTCGTGCTCGGGATCGTGCTGCCGATGCTGGCGATCGGCATGTTGCTGCAGGGCCTGGTACGGGAGAACCGGCGCGCGCGCAGGCTCGAGCGCGAGGCGCGCGAGGCCATCGCCGAGATGGAATCCTCCCTGGGGGAGCGCGACCGGGTCACCGAGCAGCACCGCGCGCTGGGCGGGTACACCGGCATGCTGCAGAGCTGCCAGGGCCTGGACGAGGCCCTGGAACTCACCACCGGCCTGCTCGAGCGCCTGCTGCCGGGCGTGGGCGGGCAGTTCTATGCGCTGCGCGCCTCGCAGAACCTGGCCGAGGCCGTGGCGACCTTCGGCACGCCTGCAGTCGCAAGCGCCGACCTGCTGACCCCGGACGATTGCTGGTCGCTTCGCCGGGGACAGCCCTACCGCACCGGGGACCAGCACGGACACGTGATGTGCCGGCACGTTGCCCGCGACGCGGACACCGGGGGTATCTGGACCCTGTGCGTTCCCCTGGTCGCCCAGGGCACCTCGCTGGGCGTGCTCCACGCGAGCGCCAGCCACGCCGCCAGTCCCACCGACAACGCCACCGCGCTGCTGGAGGCGGTGGGCGAGCAGCTCAGCCTGGCCATGGTCAACCTGCAGCTGCGCGAGACCCTGCGCCAGCAGTCCCTGCGCGACCCGCTGACCGGGCTGTTCAACCGCCGCTACCTGGAAGCCAGCCTCGCGCGGGAGCTGGCGCGCTGCCAGCGCCGGGGAATGCCGCTGTCGGTGCTGATGCTGGACATCGACCACTTCAAGCGCTTCAACGACGAGCACGGGCATCCGGCCGGAGACGCGCTGCTGCAGAAGGTCGGCGAGGTGCTCGCTTCGCTGACCCGGGGCGAGGACATCGCCTGCCGGTACGGCGGCGAGGAGTTCACCGTGGTCCTGCCGGAGGCGGACCAGGCCATGGCCGTGGCCCGCGCCGAGGAGATCCGGGAAGCGATCGGCGAGGCCACCGTGATGTACCTGCGGCAGGAGTTCGGCCCGGCCACCGCCTCCATCGGCGTGGCCACCGCCCCCGCCGCGGGCGAAACCCCCGGAGACCTGCTTGCCTGTGCCGACGCACGGCTCTACCGCGCCAAGCAGCAGGGGCGCAACCGCGTGCTGGCGGGCTGACCGGCCTTGCAATCCTCCCCGCGCGGCACCATCTCGCCACGGAACCCGCATGCAGGCCACCTGATGACCCCCGACACCACCCCTTCGCCGCACATCGTCGACATCACCACCGAGGCGTTCGAGGCCGAGGTCCTGCAGCGCTCGATGCAGGTACCGGTGCTGGTCGACTTCTGGGCCGGGTGGTGCGGGCCGTGCAAGCAGCTGGCCCCGGTCCTGGAGAAGCTGGCCGCCGAGTACAACGGCGGCTTCGTGCTGGCGAAGGTCGACGTGGACGCGGAACCGCAGATCGCGGCGGCGTTCCAGGTGCGTTCGATCCCGACCGTGTTCCTGCTCAAGGGCGGGGAAGTGCTCGATGGTTTCCCCGGCGTGGTGCCGGAGGGCGCGATCCGCGAGATGCTGCAGCGCAACGGCATCGAACCGCTGCGAGTCCCGCCGGGAGAAGCGCAGTCGGACGAACCCGCGCCGCCAGCCGATCCCCACCAGGAAGTCGCCCGGCTGCGCGGCGAGACCGCCGCGGCCCCCGACGACGCCGAGCTCCGGCTGGACCTCGCGCTGGCCCTGCTGCAGACCGGTGACTCCACCGAAGCGTCGCAGCTGCTGGACACCCTGCCGGCCAACCTGGCGACCGATGACCGGACCCGCAATGCGCGTGCACGCCTGGGCTTCGCGACCGCGCTCGGCGACGCACCGCCTGCCGCCGCGCTGGAGCAGGCGATCAGCGCCAACGGCGACGACCTGCATGCCCGCCACCTGCTCGGCGTGCGCCAGCTGCTGGCCGGCGATGCCGAGGCGGCGCTGGAGCAGTTCATCGAGATGCTCCGCCGGGACCGCGACTTCGAAGGCGGGCTGCCGCGCAAGGCCCTGATCGACGCCTTCCGCGTCATCGACGACGCGGAACTGGTAGGCCGCTACCGCCGGAAGATGTCGGCGCTGTTGTTCTGAGCGGCGCTTGACAGTACGTCGCCGTATGGCAGGCTGGCCACCCCGCCCGCCTGTTGCCATGGCCCCATGAAAGCCAGCCTGTTCCGCCACGGCATCAACCTGTGGCCGCCGTACCTCGCCGCCGGCATCCATGTCACCCACCTCTCGGACGACTATCGGCATGCACGGGTCGAGCTGCGCATGCGGCCGTGGAACCGCAACTACGTCGGGACCCACTTCGGCGGCAGCCTGTTCTCGATGACCGATCCGTTCTGGATGCTGCTGGTCCTGCACAACATCGGCCCCGACCATCTGGTCTGGGACCAGGCGGGCAGCATCGAGTTCGTGCGTCCCGGACGCGGCACGGTGCACGCGGAATTCCGCCTCGACCCCGCGATCGTGGGGCAGCTGCGCGAGGCCACCGCCGACGGCTCCAAGGCCCTGCACTGGTTCGACACCGAAGTACGCGATGCCACCGGCGAGCTCGTCGCCCGGGTGCGCAAGCAACTGTACGTCCGCCTCAAGCGCGACCGCCGGCCGTGACCTTCACCGCGCGATAACGTCCCTGCGTCACAGACTCCGAGCTTCCTCCCCCTGCCGCCGGCAGCGGGAGGTATGCTTTGCCGTCGCGAGTATGGGGGCCGCGATGTCGATGGTGCACACAGAGCCGACAGCCGTACCATTGCCGGAAATACGCGGATACAGGCTGCTGCACGCGCTCAACCACGGGGCGATGTCCACCGTGTACCTGGCCGACCAGATCGCCCCGCCGCGGCAGGTGGCGATCAAGGTGGTCGCCCCCCACGCGCTGACCGACGAGGTCAGCCGCCGGCGCTTCGAGAACGAAGTGCGCACCATTGCCCGGCTCGAGCATCCGCATGTCGTGCGCATCAACGAACTCGGCCGCACCGCCGAGGGACTGCCCTACTACAGCATGCCGCACCTGCCGCGCGGCCACCTGGGCCAGCGCAGCTTCCGCAGGCCGGACGGCAGCGCCGACGAGGCGCGCGTCATGGAAGTGATGCGGATGCTGCTGTCGGCCCTGCACTATGCGCACTCCCGCGGTGTCGTCCACCGCGACGTCAAGGCCGAGAACGTCCTGTTCGACGAGGCCGAACGCCCCCTGCTGGCCGACTTCGGCGTGGCACTGCGCCGCGGCTATGGTCCCCGCGTCACCGCCGCCGGGCTCGCGGTCGGCAGTACCGCCTACATGGCGCCGGAGCAGGCCCGTGGTGAGGACGTCGACGGTCGCGCCGACCTCTACAGCCTGGGCGTGCTGGCGTGGGAAATGCTCACCGGCGAGCTGCCCTACCGCGCCGGCGATGCGCTCTCGATGGCGGTGATGCATGCCCAGGACCCGATCCCCAGGCTCCCCGCGGAGCTGCGGCACTGGCAGCGCTTCATGAACCGGGCGCTGGCCAAGGTCCCGGTGGACCGCTTCGACGACGCCCCCGACATGGAGGCGATGATGAGCCGCATCGAGCGGCGCCGTAAGTGGCAGCGCACGGCCGCCGGTTTGCACCGGGCCAGCGCGCAACTGGGCCGGGTACCACGCGTGGCCTGGGGCGGCGCACTGTTGCTGGCGGTGGTCGGCGGCGGCGTGCTGCTGGCCAACGGCCGCGACCACGGCGGGCTGCTGGTGGCAGGCGCGGCGTCGTCGGAGCCGGGTTCCCACGACCCGGCGGAGGCGATGTTCCGGCCGCTGCAGGAATCGCCGCTGCAGGTCGCACTGGAGGATGCCCGCCGGCACATCCGGGAGGGGCAGCTGCTCGCCCCGGCCGGCGCGAATGCATTCGAGAGCGTGCAGCAGGCCTGGGCCGCCGGGCCCGGCAACACCCAGGTGGCCGGGACCGCCTCCGAGCTCGCGGACCGGCTGGTGCCACCGCTGCTCGCCTCCATCGGGCGTGGGGAGCGGGCACGGAGCGTCGAGTACGCCGAGCGCATTGCGCAGCTGCATGGACTGGCGGGCCATGGCGAAGCCGAGGCGGCGTCCCTGCAACAGCAGGTCGCCGGCAGCCTGTCGGCACGGATCGACCAGGCGGCCGCCAATGCCGACCCGGTCACCGCCGGCGAGGTCGTGGAACTGGCGCGCGCGCTTTCCCTGCCGACCGCTATGGTGGACCGCCTCGCGACCCGCGCGGGTGCGATCAAGCAGGGCGACCAGGGTCCACGGACCGACGCCGGCGGCACGGCACTGGCGTCTGCCGGCATGTCCATCAGCCTGCGTCCGGTGAGCCGGGCCGAATACGCGCGCTTCGCCGCCGCGACCGGACGCGAGCCCAGCCGCTGCCGGACCCGCGGTTCGCTGCTGCGGGTACTGTCTCCGCGCAACTGGCGCGACCCCGGCTTCGACCAGGGCGAGGAGGAGGCCGTGGTCTGCGTCTCGCTCGCCGATGCCCAGGCCTACGGCGAATGGCACAGCCAGCAGACCGGCGAACGCTACCGGCTGCCGTCCGCCAGCGACGCCCGCACCCGCGCCCCGGAGATCATCGGCCGGCCGCTGTCGCTGTGGTTGCTGGATTGCGGCGCGGACTGCCACGAGCGCCAGGTCGCTGGTGCCTCGTGGCGCTCCGACGAGACCCAGCGCGTCCTCGACACCACGCGCGGCTACGACGACGTCGGCTTCCGCCTGGTCCGGGAACCGTGATCGCGCGCGCAGCCGGGTGACCTTTGGCCCATGCCGCCGGCGCGTCCGGCGGTGACGCTGCCGGGCCACCTATTGTCCGGCCACGCCCAGGAGCCCGCCATGTCCAACCGTGCCACCCACACCCTGCTCGCGCTTGCGCTGGGCCTCGTCCTAGCCGGCTGCGGCGCGTCCGGGACAGAACCCGCCGGGACCGGTGCCACCAGCGCCGCGGAAACCGGCGCCACGGCCGAGCGGCTGGACACGCTGTACGCGACCTACTGGGAAGAGCGGCTGGAGCTCAATCCGCTCGCCGCGACCTTCCAGGGCGACCCCCGCTACAACGACCGGCTCCCCAACTTCCTGTCGCAGGAGTACCGCGACCGCTCCCGCGAGTTCGCCGAGCGCTGGCTGCGCCAGGTCGAGGCGGTCGGCGCGGAGGGCCTGGAAGGCCAGGACCTGCTGAGCTACGAGATCTTCACCAGCGACCTGCGCGACGAACTGGAGGGAGAAAAGTTCCCGGGCTGGATGCAGCCGGTCAACCAGTTCTACAACATCGCCTCCACCGTGGTGCAGCTTGGTTCGGGCACCGGCGCCCAGCCCTTCGAAACCGTCGGGGACTACGACAACTGGCATGCGCGCGCCTCGCAGGTGCCGGCGCTGTTCGACCAGGCCATCGCCAACATGAAGCAGGGCGTGGAAGCCGGCGTGGTGCAGCCGCGCGCGCTGATGGAGAAGGTGCTGCCGCAGCTGGACGCCCTCATCAAGGACGACGCCGCGGATACCCTGTTCTGGCGGCCGGTGGCGGAGATGCCGGACGAGTTCGACGCCGCCGAGCGCGAACGCATCACCGGCGAATACCGCGAGCTGATCGAGCAGCAGCTCATGCCGGCCTACCGCGAGCTGCGCGCGTACATCGCGGAGGAGTACCTGCCGCACGCCCGCGACACCGCGGGCCTGGACGCGCTGCCCAACGGCGACGAGTGGTACGCCTACCGCGCCCGCATGTCGACCACCACCGACCTGTCGCCGTCGGAGATCCACCAGATCGGCCTGGACGAGGTCGAGCGCATCCACGGCGAGATGCACAAGGTCATGGACCAGGTCGGCTTCGAGGGCTCGCTGCAGGACTTCTTCCAGTTCATGCAGAACGACCCGCAGTTCACCTTCGAGTCCGAGGAGGCGCTGCTGGAGTACTACCGCTCGCTCGAGGACAAGGTCAACGA
This sequence comes from Pseudomonadota bacterium, assembly GCA_023388955.1. Lineage (GTDB taxonomy): Bacteria > Pseudomonadota > Gammaproteobacteria > Xanthomonadales > Xanthomonadaceae > Novilysobacter. Next base: position 2,800 of record JAEWFH010000020.1, on the reverse strand, counting down.
GCGGGTCGACGAGCTGTTCTCGCTGACGCCCAAGGCCCCGTTCGAGATCCGGCCGGTGGAACCGTTCCGCGCCCAGTCCGCCGCCGGCGGCTCCTACATGCGCCCCAGCGAGGACGGCACGCGTCCCGGCATCTTCTACGTCAACACCTACGACCTGCCGACCCGCAAGACCTGGGATGCCGAGGACCTGTTCCTGCACGAGGCGATCCCCGGCCACCACTTCCAGATCGCCCTGCAGCAGGAGCTGACCGGGCTGCCGGCGTTCCGCCGCTTCGGTGGCCAGACCGCCTTCATCGAGGGCTGGGGCCTGTACGCCGAGTCGCTGGGACGCGACCTGGGCCTGTACACCGACCCGTACAGCTACTTCGGCTACCTGCAGAACGAGCTGTGGCGCGCGATCCGGCTGGTCGTGGACACCGGGCTGCACAGCAAGGGCTGGACCCGCGAGCAGGTGATCACCTTCATGCTGGAGAACTCCGCGGAGTCCGAGACCCAGGCCACCGCCGAGGCCGAGCGCTACATGGCGATCCCGGGCCAGGCGCTCGCTTACAAGATCGGCGAGCTGAAGATCCAGGAGCTGCGCGACCGTGCCGAGTCGGCGCTGGGCGACCGCTTCGACGTGCGCGCGTTCCACGCCGAGGTGCTGAAGGACGGCTCGGTGCCACTGGACGTGCTGGAGGCGAAGATCGACCGCTGGATCGCCGCGCAGGGAGCCTGACCGCCCGCGGCGCGGACGCTTGCCCGGGCTGCCGGCTGGTACGTGGCCCGGGCAGGCAACCGCACCCTCCTGCAAGGAGAAGCGGCGCAACGACCCTTTCCCCTCCGGCAACGGTCCGTTCCGGGGCGGAAGATACAATCGGGCAGTCCCCCCACGGAGCCTGCCCCCCATGCACGAGCGCATCCGCCACGCCGGCCTCGCCGAGCGCCTGGTGTCGGCCGAACAGGCCGCGGAACTGATCCAGCCCGGCATGACCGTCGCCATGAGCGGCTTCACCGGCGCCGGCTACCCCAAGGCCGTCCCGCAGGCACTGGCCGCCCGCATGGAGAAGGCCGCGGCCGCCGGCAGCCCGTTCCGCATCAAGGTCCTCACCGGCGCCTCGACCGCGCCCGAGCTGGACGGCGCACTGGCGAAGGTGGAGGGCATGGAGCTGCGCCTGCCCTACCAGTCCGACCCCAACGTGCGCGAGCGGATCAACGCCGGCACCCTGAACTACATCGACATCCACCTCAGCCACGTCGCCCAGCACACCTGGTTCGGCTTCTTCGGCGACATCAACGTGGCGGTGGTCGAGGCCGCGGGCATCCTCGAGGACGGGCGCCTGGTGCCCTCCTCCTCGGTCGGCAACAACAAGACCTGGCTGGACCTGGCCGACAAGGTGATCGTGGAGGTCAACCGCTGGCAGCCCGAGGCGCTGGACGGGATGCACGACATCTACTACGGCACCGCCCTGCCCCCGAACCGCAAGCCGATCCAGATGACCGCCCCGGACGAGCGCATCGGCGAGCCATACCTGCGGGTCGACCCGGCCAAGGTCATCGCGGTGGTGGAGACCGACGCGCCGGACCGCAACTCGCCCTTCAGCCCGCCCGACGATGCCTCCCGCCAGATCGCCGCGCACCTGATGGACTTCTTCGCGCACGAGATCCGGCGCGGCCGCCTGACCGACCGCCTGCTGCCGCTGCAGTCGGGCGTGGGCAACATCGCCAACGCCGTCCTGCTGGGACTGGCCGACGCGGGCTACAAGGGCCTGGCCGCCTACACCGAGGTGATCCAGGACGGGATGCTGGAGCTGCTGAAGAACGGCACCCTGCGGATGGCCTCGGCGACCTCGTTCTCGCTCAGCCCGGCGGGCATCGAGGAGTTCAACGCCAACGTCGACTTCTACGGCAAGCGCATCCTGCTGCGGCCGCAGGAGATCTCCAACCACCCGGAGATCATCCGCCGCCTAGGCTGCATCGCCATGAACGGCATGATCGAAGCCGACATCTACGGCAACGTCAACTCCACCCACATCGCCGGCAGCCGGATCATGAACGGCATCGGCGGCTCGGGCGACTTTGCCCGCAACGGTTACCTGTCGTGCTTCATGTCACCGAGCACGGCCAAGGGCGGCAAGATCTCCGGCATCGTCCCGATGGCCAGCCACGTCGACCACACCGAGCACGACACCATGGTGATCGTGACCGAGCAGGGCCTGGCCGACCTGCGCGGGCTGGCGCCCAAGCAGCGCGCGGCGCTGATCATCGAGCGCTGCGCGCACCCGGACTTCAAGCCGATGCTGCAGGACTACTTCGACCGCGCCAGCCGCGAGAGCTTCGGCAAGCACACGCCGCATCTGCTGGGCGAGGCGCTGTCGTGGCATGACCGGTTCGTACGGACCGGATCCATGCGCGCGGAGTAACCGTCCTCCCCACACACCCCCCGTCATCCCCGCGCACCACCCGTCATCCCCGCGCACGCGGGGATCCATGGGGAGCGCCGTATCTGGAGTGCACGTCCGAAGCCTTCACCAACCGTCGTGGGAGCCGGAGCGCGGGGGTGTTGCGGAGAGCAGGCCATGGATGGTCTGCGCCGCGACTTAAAGACAGGATGTCGTCAGGAGCGCGGAGCAACGCCCCCGCGCTCCGGCTCCCGCCCCGCGCGGTGTCCGAAGGAGGCGCGCGGGTTCCGGAGAGGAAAACCCATGGATCCCCGCGTGCGCGGGGATGACGGATTCCTCAGGCGCCGGCAGTGGTACGGCGTCCCCCACGACGGCGACGACCGGGGCCCGCATGCGCGTGCGGCTTGGCGTCCGTGGAC
>JAEWFH010000196.1 GCA_023388955.1 Pseudomonadota bacterium | reverse complement strand
TGATCACCACGTCCTTCGGGTCGGCGTGGGTGAACAGCGCCGGGTGCGCCATCATCTCGTGGTACAGGAAGTTGTCGCGGCTGGTGAGCATCACCGCGCCGTCGATCAGCATCAGGTTGCCCCAGTCCGTGGTCCCGTAGATCTCGATGTGCTGGAACGGCGAGCGCACCTCGTCGAGCTTGCCTGTGATGCGGTAGCCGATCGCCGAGCCGGTCGGCTCGAAGTTTTCGTGGTGCCACTGGGTGTCAGCGTTCATGCGGGTTCCGTCGTCGGGGCCACGGCGGGCGTGGCGGGTGGGGCCGCGGATTGTAGCCAAGCCCGGCCGCCCGCCCCGTGACCCCATGCTGACGGGCCCCACCCGGGCGTGCGGATAGAATGCGCATCCCCACGCATCGCCCCGGTGAGACGAATGACCGACTGGTCGCCCCAGCTGGCCCGCCAGACCTACTCCGTGCCGTACTGGTCGGAGGGCTATTACGACGTCGACGACGCCGGCCGGGTGGTGGTGCGCCCGCGCGGCGACGCCGGCCCGTCGGTGGCGTTGGCCGAGGTCGTCGAGCGCGCGCGCGGCAACGGCGCCAAGCTGCCGCTGCTGGTGCGGTTCCCGGACATCCTGGGCGACCGCCTGCGCCGGCTGCAGGGCGCGTTCGCCCGGGCGATGGACGAGCTGGACTACGCCGGGGGCTACACCGCGGTCTACCCGATCAAGGTCAACCAGCATGCCGGCGTGGCCGGGATGCTGGCTGCGCATGGCCATGACGCGGTGGCCGGGGCGCCGGCCACGCCGGCCGGTACCGCCTTCGGCCTGGAGGCCGGCAGCAAGCCCGAGCTGATGGCGGTGCTGGCGCTGAGCCGGCCCGGCGGGCTGGTCGTGTGCAACGGCTACAAGGACCGCGAGTACATCCGCCTGGCGCTGATCGGCCGCAAGCTGGGGCTGGAGACGTTCATCGTCATCGAGAAGCCGTCGGAGCTGCCGCTGGTGTTGGAGGAGGCGCGCGCGCTGGGTGTGGAACCGGGCCTGGGCGTGCGCATGCGCCTGGCGACGCTGGGGGCCGGCAAGTGGCAGAACAGCGGCGGCGACAAGGCCAAGTTCGGCCTGTCCCCGCGCCAGCTGCTGGACCTGTGGAAGCAGCTGCGCGACAGCGGCATGGGCCATTGCCTGCAGCTGCTGCACTTCCACATGGGCAGCCAGATCTCCAACGTGCGCGACATCGCCGGCGGCATGCGCGAGGCGACCCGCTACCTGGTCGAGCTGTCCCGCCTGGGCGCGAAGCTGCGCTACATGGACGTGGGCGGCGGGCTGGGCGTGGACTACGAGGGCACCCGCTCGCGCAGCGAGTGTTCGATCAACTACGGGGTGGACCAGTACGCGCTCAACATCGTGCAACCGCTGGCCACCGCCTGCGCCGAGCACGGGCTGGAGCCGCCGCGCATCGTCACCGAGTGCGGGCGCGCGATGACCGCCCACCACGCGGTGCTGATCGCCAACGTCAGCGAGGTCGAGCGCGCGCCGGAGGGCCGCGTGCCCGACGTCCACGACGACGAGCCGCAGGTGATCCGCCAGCTGCGCGAGATCCACGCCGAGCTCGGCCAGAGGCCGCCGGTGGAGCTGTTCCACGAGGCCGCGCACTTCCACAGCGAAGGACTGGCCGCCTACGCCCTGGGCCAGATCGACCTGGTGCACCGGGCCCGTATCGACGACCTGTTCTACCTGGTTGCCCACGAGGTGCGGGCGCGACTGGATCCGGGCGAGAAGGGCCACCAGACGGTGCTGGACGAGCTCGACCAGCGCCTGGTGGACAAGTACTTCGTCAACTTCAGCGTGTTCGAGTCGATGCCCGACGTGTGGGCGATCGGGCAGGTGTTCCCGATCCTGCCGATCGCCGGCCTGGACCAGCGTCCGGACCGGCGCGGGGTGATCAAGGACCTGACCTGCGACTCCGATGGCCGGATCGACGTCTACGTCGAGGACGAGGGGCTGGACAGCTCGATGCCGCTGCACTCGCTGGAGCCGGGCCAGTCGTATTGCCTGGGCTTCTTCCTGGTGGGCGCCTACCAGGAGATCCTGGGCGACATCCACAACCTGTTCGGCGACACCGACGCGGTGGAGGCCCGGATCGACGGCGACGGCGTGCGCATCACCCAGCAGCGCCGCGGGGATACCGCCGACGTGATGCTCGACTACGTCGGCTACAGACTCGATGACCTGCGCCGCGCCTACCGCGGCCGCGTCGCCCAGGCCGACCTGGCCCCCGACGAGGCCGCACGCCTGGAGGAGGCGCTGGAAGCCGGCCTCACCAGCTACACCTACCTGGAAGACCGGCCAGCACGACGGGATGCCGCGGCACCGGCGGGGACCACGAAATGAAGACCGGATTCATCGGCCTGGGCGCGATGGGCGCGCCCATGGCCCGCCACCTGCACGCACGCGGCCTGCTGACCGCGGTCGGCAACCGCACCCAGGCCAAGGCCGACACGCTGGCGGCCGAGCTCGGCGTGCGCGCGGCACGGTCAGCCGACAATTTCGCCGACTGCGACGTGGTCGCGCTGTGCGTGTCGCTGGACGCGGACGTGCTGGAGAACGTCGCCGCGCTGGCGCAGGTGCTCAAACGCGGTGCGGTGGTGGTCGACCATTCCACGGTGTCGGTGCAGACCGCCACCCGCGCCGCCGCGCTGTTGGCCGCGGAAGGCATCGACTTCCTCGACGCGCCGGTGTCCGGCGGGGTGGAGGGGGCGCGCAACGGCAGGCTGTCGGTGATGGCCGGGGGCTCGGCCGAGGTGCTCGAGCGCGCCCGTCCCGCGCTGGAGGCCTACGCGGCGCGCATCAGCCACATGGGCGGCAACGGCGCCGGCCAGGCCACCAAGGCGGTCAACCAGGTGCTGGTGGCGGGCATCAACGAGGCGGTATGCGAGGGCCTGGCGCTGGGCGAGAGGCTGGGCCTGGACCCGGCGGTGCTGCTGCCGACGCTGATGGCCGGCGCGGCCGGCAACTGGTTCCTGGACAAGCGCGGGGCGACGATGCTGGAAAGCCGTTTCCAGCCCGGCTTCAAGAACGCCCACATGCTCAAGGACCTGCGCATCGCCAATGCGATCGCCGGCAACGCGGGCCTGCAGCTGCCCACCTTGCAGCAGGCACTGGCGGACTATGCGGAGCTGGTCGAGCGTCGCCGCGGCGAGGAGGACACCTCCTCGCTCATCGACCTCAAGCGCGGCGAGCCCGGCCAGGCCGCCGCGGTCTAGGCGCGCGCGCCGGCTTATTCGACCTTGATCGCCATCGCGTCGAGCCCGCCGTTGGCCAGCTTCTGCTTGGCCTCGGCGAGGTCGCCGGCGGTGCCGTAGGGCCCCATGCGGACCCGGTAGACGGTGCGGCCGTCGATCCGCGCCGATTCTACGCGTGCGGTCAGGCCCAGCAGGGCGATGCGGGCCTTGAGCTCCTCGGCCTGGCCGGAGGCCTGGAAGGCGCCGGCCTGCAGGAGGTAGCGGCTGCCATCGCCGATCCCGGCGCCGGTGGTCGGGGCGGCGGGAGTGCGCGCCGTCGCCGGCGCGCTGGCCGGCGGTTCGGCCTGCGTGGGTGCCGGTTCGGTCGCCACCGGGGCGGGCAGGGCCAGCTCGGCGGCATCCTCGCTGTTGGCGGCCGCGGCGGCTTCCTGCTGCTGGCGGGCCAGGCGCTCGGCTTCCTCGCGCTGGGTCGCGGCCAACTCGGCGTCGGTCATCGGTACCTCGCGGCCCGGCAGCACGGTATAGAAGTCGTACTGCGACCCGCGCCGCGGTTCCTCGTCCGCGGCCTCGCCGGCCGGGCGCCGGGCCGGGGCCGGGAGTTCGTCCACCACCGCCGGCGCCGGCTGGGCGTCGGGATTGGGGGTGGGGCGGAAGAAGCCATCGCCATCGGACTTGAGCAGGCGGGGCACGAACAGCACCGCCAGCAGGGTCAACAGGATGCCCAGGACCATCCACGCCCAGCCCGGCATGCCACCGCTGCCGGTGTTGCGCCGCGCCTGGGACTTGCCACGTCGTGCCGCCACTTACATCACCTCGGGGGCGCTCACGCCCAACAGGCCAAGACCGTTCGCCAGCACCTGGCGGGTCGCCGCCGCGAGCACCAGGCGGGCGTCGCGCACCTCGGCTTCCTCGACCAGGAACTGGTGATCGTTGTAGTACGTCTGGAAGGACTGTGCCAACTCCAGCAGGTAGGTGGCCAGCTGGTGCGGTTCCAGGTCGCGGCCGGCGGTGGCCACCACTTCGGGGTAGCGCAGGATCGCGGCGACCAGCTCGTGGGTGGCCTCGTCGTCAAGCTCAAGCGCCTGGGCCAGGCCGTTGTCGCGGTCGAAGCGCAGCCCGCGCTCGCGCAGCTGGCGCTCCAGGCCGCACATCCGGGCATGGGACACCTGGACGTAGTAGACCGGGTTGTCCAGCGACTGGCTGCGGGCCAGGTCGATGTCGAAGGTGAGCTGGGAGTCGGGCTTGCGCGCGACCAGGAACCAGCGGGTGGCGTCGCGTCCGGCTTCCTCGACCAGGTCGCGCAGGGTCAGGTAGCTGCCGGCGCGCTTGGACAGTTTCACTTCCTCGCCGCCGCGCACCACCGTCACCATCTGGTGCAGCACGTACTCCGGCCAGCCCTGCGGGATGCCGGCGTCCAGCGCCTGCAGGCCGGCGCGCACCCGCGCCAGCGAGCCGTGGTGGTCGGCGCCCAGCTCGGTGATCGCGCGCTCGTAGCCGCGCTCCCACTTGCTCAGGTGGTAGGCGACGTCCGGCACGAAGTAGGTGTAGCTGCCGTCGGACTTGCGCATCACGCGGTCCTTGTCGTCGCCGAACTCCGTGGTCCGCAGCCACAGCGCGCCGCCTTCCTCGTAGGTGTGGCCGTTGGCGGTGAGCGTGTCCACGGCCTGCTCGACCTTGCCGTCGGTGTATAGCGAGGACTCCAGGAAGTAGACATCGAAGCCGACCCCGTAGGCGGCCAGGTCCTCGTTCTGCTCGCGCCGCAGCCAGGCCACGGCGAAGCGCCGGATCGCGTCCAGGTCATCGGCATCGCCGGCGGCGGTGACCAGCTGGTCGTCCACCTCCACGCTGGCGCGCTCCAGGTAGGCACGGGCGACGTCGACGATGTAGTCGCCGCGGTAGCCGTCCTCCGGCCA
>JAEWFH010000166.1 GCA_023388955.1 Pseudomonadota bacterium | reverse complement strand
AGTGCCGGCAGGCCGTCGCACAGCTTCAGCGCTTCGGCCTCGATCTTCGCCGCCTCGGCCTCGATCCGCGCCTCGAAGTCGTCCATGCCGCCATTGAACACGCTTTTCAGCGCGTCACCGGCGGCCTGGATGCCCAGGTCGGCGCCCCTGGCTCCGAGCGCCATGCCCGATTCGATCAGGGCCAGCAGGTGGCCACGGTAGTCCAGCAGCAGCTCGCGCTGTTGCGGGGTCACCGCTACTTCCCGGCCGTCGACCAGCAGGTCGCCGGCGGGGCTGATCTCGGCCTTCGGCAACGGATTGCCTTCGGCATCGACCGGCGTGCGGCCGCGGACCTTCGCGCCACCGATGTGGATATTGGTATCGCCACCGATGCTGATGTTCTCGTTGGCGATCTTCCCACGTGCCTCGACCAGGGCCTTGTCGATGGTGCGGCCCAGGGCGGTGCGGGGTTCGCTGCCCGTCGTGCCCGGGTCGGCGGCGGATCGGTCGCCGCCACAGGCCACCATCAGCGGCGCGATGGCGAGGCAGGCGACGAGGGCGGAGCGTCGGGTGCGTCTCATGCGGGGATCCTCGCGGTCACAGTGAAGCGAATTCCTGCTGGACGAGGGCTTCGCAGTCCTCGACGTCGCCGGGTTCAAGGGTGGCGTAGGGCTGGAACGGTGGCAGGCTGGCAGCCAGCTGCTGCTGGGACACCATCACCGCCGGAAGCTCGTGGCAGATGCCGCGGACGGCGGGCTCGATCTCCCGCACGAGCGTGTTCTCGAGGCGGCGTTCCAGCCGCCCGCTCATGGCGCTGAACAGCAGGCCGACCCAGGACGACTCCTCGATCTCGGCCAGTGCCGCGTCGGCGGCGCGCTGGCCGATCTCGATCCCGTTCAGGGCGATCTCCAGCACCTGGCCACGATAGGCCAGCAGCTGGCGGCGCTGCTGCGCGTCGATGGCCTGCGCCTCGCCGTCGATCAGCAGGTCGCCCTGCGGGGTGATTTCGGCGCGGGCAAGCTCGCTGGCTGCCTCCCCGTCGCGGCGGGAGAACCGCAGGCTGTTGTCGATGCGCAGGTTCTCCGTTTCCAGCTCCAGCCTGGCGGTGGCCAGTTCCGCGCGGACTTCCTTGCGTGCTTCGCGCATCTCCTGGCGTATTTCGGCATTGATCCCGGTGGGGGAGGAGTCCCCGGCCTGCGCGGCCAGCGGCAACAGCAGGCACAGGGCGAAGGCGGCATGGCGGATGTTCATGTGCGTGTCCTCGGCGGGCTTGCGGAAGGCTCAGCCTTCGTCGCGCCAGCGGCGCAGGCGGATGGCGGCGTAGATCATCAGCGCGCCGGCGATGGCACCGATCCAGGTGCCCGGCTGCAGGAACAGCCCGTACATCCACTGCAGCGACAGCAGCTGCTCGGCGCGCTCGATGTCGCTGCCGCCGAACCCGGTCGTGCGGTAGAACACGTCACTGCCCGGGACCGTGCCCAGCAGCAGGCGGCCGACGATGTTGCGCCAGAACCAGCCGCCGTCGAGCTGGAACAGCTCCATGATGTCGAACCAGGTCACCAGCAGGCCGGTGATCACCGGTACCGCGGTCGCCCACAGGAAGGGCTTGCTGCGGGCCCACGCAGAGCACAGCAACAGCCAGCCGACGGTGGGCAGCGCCCAGACCGCGTACATCGGGAACGCGGCGACCAGGGCGAAGACGATCCGCAGCGGGTGCGACTGCGTCCACAGCAGGGTGAACGGGTTGCCGCCGTACAGCAGCACCAGCGCACTGAGCAGGACCAGGAAGCCGATCATGGTGGCGAGCGCCGCCACCGTGGCCAGTACCGGTGCGACCACGAGCGCGCTGACGACCTTGGACAGCACGGTCTGGGCGTCGGAGACCGGCAGCGACTTCCAGAACAGCACGCTGCGGTCCTTGCGGTCGTCGTACAGGGCCCCGAGGCAGTAGAAGAACACCACGAAGGTCAGCACGATGAACGGCCAGGCCGCACTCATCATCAGCGACCAGTCCAGGCCCTGGGCGAGATGCGCGGCATCGGCCGGGGACATCTCCCGGGTCAGCATGCCGATGTCGATGCCGTTGATCTGGATGTCGCCGGCGGCGGCCGCGCGGTTGAGCATCACGATGCCCACGACCGCGGCCATCAGCGCCAGCAGCAGGGAGATGCCGCCGGCAATCAGCGGTGCCCAGAAGAAGCCGCCCTTGTGTTCCCAGTACTCGCGCCGCAGCAGCAGCCGGAACCGGTGGGTGGGGTGGATGGGATGCCTCGCGCCGGTGGGGGCGGGCACGTTGCTGGTGTCCACGGCGTTCATTCGTAGGTCCCCTTCATGGTGGCGACGAAAAGGTCGGCCAGGCCCGGCGTGCGGGTCTCGCCCAGTGGTGTGAGGCGGTCGCGCGGCACGCCGTCGAAAAGCATCACGGTCTTGCCGAAGGGCAGGGCGCGCTCGTCGATGGGCTTGAGTTCGCGGGCCGCGGCGGCCTGGCCCTCCGCGACCAGGACCTCGGTGAAGCGCTGGCTCACCTCCTCCATGCCGCTGTCGAGGACGATCCGGCCGTCGCGGATGAACATCACGTCGGTGAGGATGTGCTCGACCTCCTCCACCTGGTGGGTGGTGATGAGGATGGTCTTGTCCTCGTCGAAGTAGTCCTCCAGCAGGCGCTGGTAGATCTGCTTGCGGTAGAGGATGTCCAGGCCCAGGGTCGGCTCGTCGAGCACCAGCAGCCGGGCGTCGATGGCCATCACCAGCGCCAGGTGGAGCTGGACGATCATGCCCTTGGACAGCTCGCGCACCCGCATCTGCGGGGAGAGCTTGGTGCCGGCAAGGAAGCGCTCGCAACGGGCGTGGTCGAAGCGCGGGTGGACCCCGGCGACGAACTCGATCGCCTCGCGGACCCGGATCCAGCGCGGCAGCACCGCCACGTCGGCGATGAAACACACGTCACGCATCAGCTCGTCGCGCTCGGTGCGCGGATCCTTGCCGAGCACCGACA
>JAEWFH010000086.1 GCA_023388955.1 Pseudomonadota bacterium | reverse complement strand
CGCCCGGACGCTTCATCAGCTTCAGCACCCGCGGGCTGGCGTGCTGGAACGGGATGTCCAGGTACGGCAGCACCTTGCCCTGCGCCATCAGCGGGATGATCTCGTCCACGTGCGGGTACGGGTAGACATAGTGCAGGCGCGACCACACGCCCAGCTCGCCCAGGCCCTCGCACAAGGCCTTCATTCGGGTCTGGTAGGCCTTGCCGCGCCATTCGCGTCCGGCATAGCGCAGGTCGACGCCGTAGGCCGAGGTGTCCTGGGAGACCACCAGCAGCTCGCGCACCCCGCCGCGCACCAGCCGTTCGGCCTCGCGCAGCACCTCGTCGACCGGCCGGCTGGCCAGCTTGCCGCGCATCGACGGAATGATGCAGAAGCTGCAGGCGTGGTTGCAGCCCTCCGAAATCTTCAGATAGGCGTAGTGCTTCGGGGTGAGTTTCAGCCCGTAGTCCGGGAGCAGATCCACGAACGGGTCGTGGCGCGGCGGCACCGCGGCGTGCACGGCTTCCATCACGCTGGCGTAGTCCTGCGGGCCGCTGATCGACAGCACGCCCGGGTGCGCCTCGCGGATCACGTCGGCGCGCTTGCCCAGGCAGCCAGTGACGATGACCTTGCCGTTCTCGGCCAGGGCCTCGCCGATGGCATCCAGCGACTCGGCCACCGCGGAATCGATGAAGCCGCAGGTGTTGACCACCACCGCGTCGGCGTCGTCGTAGCTCTGCACCAGCTCGTAGCCCTCGACCCGCAGCTGGGTGAGGATGCGTTCGGAATCGACCAGCGCCTTGGGGCAGCCAAGGCTGACGAAGCCCACGCGCGGGGCAGGAGCGGCACTGGGAAGGGTCGGCTGGTTCATCGCGGGACCTGGGCTGTGGAGCGGCGCGGCGGGCTTCCGGGCCGGGGCGGCGCCGGCGGGCAGCGCGGAGGGCGGCCGATTATACGGCCGGCGCTAGAATCGAACCCCAATGGCAGCAGAGGCGGGAACGGCTATGGAGTGCTGGACGAACCTGGAAACCCCCCACGGCCCGGTCCGGGCCTGGCGCTGCGAGCCGGCCGGCCCGTCCCGCGGCGCAGTGCTGGTGGTGCAGGAGATCTTCGGGGTGAACGCGCACATCCGCGACGTCACCGCGCGGATGGCGGCCGAGGGCTTCATCGCCGTGGCGCCGGCCCTGTTCGACCTGGTCGAGTCCGGGGTGGAACTGGACTACGACCAGGCCGGGATCGCGCGCGGGCTGGCCCTGCGGTCGGCCACCGGCGTCGACCGCGCGGTCGACGTGCTGGGGGCGGCCTCGCATGCATTGCAGCGCGAGGGCCTGCGGGTGGGCGCCACCGGCTTCTGCTGGGGCGGCACCCTCGCCCTGCTGGCCAACACCCGGTTGGCACTGCCGGCCGTCAGCTGGTACGGCGGCAGCAACGTGCCGTTCCTGGACGAGCCGCTGCGGACACCGATGATGTTCCACTTCGGTGCCCGCGACCGCTCCATCCCGCCCGAGCACGTCGAGTTGCACCGCCAGCGGCACCCCGGCGCCACCATCCACGTCTACCCCGATGCCGGCCACGGTTTCAATTGCGAACCGCGCAAGGACTACGAGCCCGAAAGTGCCCGGCTCGCCTGGTCGCGCACGGTCGCCTTCCTCACGGAGAACCTGCGATGACGCCCGAGCCCCCCGCCGGCTGGCAGCTGGACCCGGTGCTGGCCGATGACACCCACCCCGTCGCCCAGCTCGGCCTGTGCGAGGCGAGGCTGATGGACGATGCCAACCACCCGTGGCTGATCCTGGTCCCGCGCGTCGCCGGTGCGGTTGAATGGACCGACCTGGACCCGGCCCGGCAGGCGGCACTGTCGGCGGACATCACCCGCGCCGGCGGCGCGCTGCAGTCGGTGTTCAAGCCCGACAAGCTGAACGTCGCGGCGTTGGGCAACCAGGTCCCGCAGTTGCACGTGCACGTGATCGCGCGCTTCCGCGACGACATCGCCTGGCCGCGCCCGGTCTGGGGCAACGCCAGCGCCCTGCCCTATACGCCGGAACAGCTGGTGGAGCGGGTCGCGCAGCTGCAGGCCGCGCTGGCCGACTGAAAGCCGGGCCGGCGCGGACGGTCAGGTCCGCGGCAGGGTGACCCCGGTCTGGCCCTGGTACTTGCCGCCGCGGTCGCGGTAGCTGGTCTCGCACACGTCGTCGGCAGCGGCCTGCAGGAACAGCATCTGCGCCACCCCTTCGTTGGCGTAGATGCGCGCCGGCAGCGGCGTGGTGTTGGAGAACTCCAGGGTCACGTGGCCCTCCCATTCCGGCTCCAGCGGGGTCACGTTGACGATGATCCCGCAGCGCGCGTAGGTGCTCTTGCCCAGGCAGATCACCAGCACGTCGCGCGGGATCCGGAAGTACTCGACGGTGCGTGCCAGGGCGAACGAGTTGGGCGGGATGATGCACTCATCCCCGACCACGTCGACGAAGCTCTTGGGATCGAAGTTCTTCGGGTCGACGATGGTGGAGTTGATGTTGGTGAAGACCTTGAACTCGCGCGAGCAGCGCACGTCGTAGCCGTAGCTGGAGGTGCCGTAGCTGACGATGCGGCTGCCGTCGACCTGCTTCACCTGCCCGGCTTCGTAGGGCTCGATCATGCCCTTGGGCTGCTCGGACATGCGGCGGATCCAGCGGTCGGACTTGATGCTCATCGGCTTCCCTGTGGCGATGCGGGGCGCGCGGTTGCGCACCCATGGGCCGGCGATTGTAGGCCATGCCCCCGGGGCCGGAAACGGGACGGCCCGCGCAGGGCGGGCCGTCCGGGATACGCGGCGATGCGGGCGGGCCTCAGCGGCGGTGCCACTCCTGGGTGCGGCCCAGCAGCGAGAAGCCCATGAAGCCGCGGACCTCCAGCGTCTGCCCGCCCCCGGTGGTCTCCATCTTCACCGAATAGACCTTGCCACTGGCCGGGTCGAGGATCTTGC
>JAEWFH010000047.1 GCA_023388955.1 Pseudomonadota bacterium | reverse complement strand
TCGCCCGGCAGGTGGCGGAAGTCGTAGTCGGTCCAGATGTCGCCGTTGACCGCGAGGAACGGGACGTCGGCGCCACCGGCCAGGAGCTCGAGGGCGTGCAGCATGCCACCGCCGGTCTCCAGCGGTTCCGGGCCTTCGTAGGCGAAATGCAGTCGCAGGCCCCAGCGCGAGCCGTCGCCCAGCACCTGCGGGAACCGGTCGGCCAGCCAGCTGGTGTTGAGGACCACTTCGCGCACGCCCATTGCGGCGAGCTTTTCCAGGTGCCAGGCCACCAGCGGCTGGCCGCCGGCCTGCAGCAGGGGCTTCGGGGTGTGGCCGGTGAGCGGGCGCATGCGCTCGCCAAGCCCGGCGGCGAAGACCAGTGCACGCACCGGTCAGGCTCCGTCCGCCAGTCGCGGGCGTACCTGTTCGTCCAGCACCCGTTGCAGTGGCGCCAGCTCGGCATAGCGCGGCAGCACCTGGTCCAGGTAGCCGAGGAAACGCGGTACGTCGGCCAGGTATTTCGGCTTGCTGTCGCGATGGTGCAGGCGGGCGAAGATGCCGATCACCTTCAGGTGGCGCTGCACGCCGATCCAGTCGACGTCGCGCCGGAAGCGCTCCAGCGCCGGCACCGGCAGCCCGGCGCCGAGGGCGCGCTGGTGGTAGCGGGCCAGCCAGGCGTCGATGCGCTCCTGCGGCCAGCTGATGAAGGCGTCCTTGAACAGGCTCATCGGGTCGTAGGCGACCGGGCCGTGCACTGCGTCCTGGAAATCCAGCACCGCGACCCCGCCGTCCCCGAGCGGCATCAGGTTGCGCAGCATGTAGTCGCGGTGCACCAGCACGCGCGGTTGTGCCAGGGCGGCGTCAATGAGCCGCCGGTACACCAGGTCCAGCGTTTCCAGCAGGCCACAGTCCGGTTCCAGTCCGAGGTGCCGCCCCAGGTACCACGCGTCGAACAGCCGCAGCTCGCGCGCCAGCAGTGCTTCGTCGTAGACGGTCAGGTCCGCCGGGGGGGCGATCGCCTGCAGGCGCAGCAACTGGTCGAAGGCGGCCTCGAAGAGCGCATCCGCGTTCGATTCGTCGATCGCCTGCAGGCCGGTCTGGCGGCCCAGGTCCTCCAGCAGCAGGAAGCCGGCGTCCTCGTCGCGGGCAAGGACCCGGGGTACCCGCACGCCGCCGCGCTCGAGCAGATCGTGCATGCGCAGCCACGGGCGGACGTCCTCGAGCCGTGGTGGTGAATCCATGACCACCAGGCTGGGCCCGGCATGGCCCGCGGTGCGCCAGTAGCTGCGGAAGCCGGCGTCGGTGGAGGCGCGGTCCAGCGACAGCCAGGGCTCGCCGGTGACGTCGCGGGCCCAGGACAGGCGCTGGTGTTCGCGCGTGGTGTCGACGCTGGTTTCCATGGGCCTCGCTCAGCAGCAGCCGTGGTCGCCGTTGCGGGTGCCGCTGTCGGCGGCCACCGCCGCGCCGCGGGTCTCGCCGCGCGCGCTGGCCTGCTGGTGGCGGGCGATCACGTGCGCCACGCAGGCAGTGACCTTCTTGCCCATCGGGATATGCAGGAACTCGTTGGGTCCGTGGGCATTGGAGTGCGGGCCAAGCACGCCGGTGATCATGAACTGGGCACCCGGGAACTTCTCGCCGAGCATTCCCATGAAGGGGATCGAGCCGCCTTCGCCCATGTACATCGCCGGCTTGCCGTAATGGGCCTGGCTGGATTCCTGCACCGCTTCCGACAGCCACTGCGACATCGCCGGGGCGTTCCAGCCGGTCGAGGACTTCTCCAGCTCCAGCTCGACGTGCGCGCCGTTGGGCGGGTTGTCGAGCAGGGTGCGCCTGAGGATCTCGCCGGCCTTCTTGCCGTCCATCGTCGGCGGCAGGCGCAGCGACAGCTTGACCGCGGTATGCGGCCGCAGCACGTTGCCGGCCGAGTCCAGCGACGGCATGCCGTCCACGCCGGTCACCGACAGCGCGGGCCGCCAGGTGCGGTTGAGCACCAGTTCGGCGGAGTCCTCATCCATCGGCGCCATGCCTTCCAGGAACGGGAACTTGGCGTAGACCTCGTCGCCCAGTACCTCGGCGGCCTGGCGGGCCTGTTCGACGCGCTCGGCGGGGATCTCCACATGCAGCGCGTCGATGATGCGACCGTTGCCTTCGTCCTCGATGCGCGACAGCAGCTGGCGCAGCAGGCGGAAGCTGGAGGGCACCACGCCGGAGGCATCGCCGGAATGCACGCCTTCGTCGAGCACCCTGACGGTGAAGTTGCCGCCGGCCAGGCCGCGCAGCGAGGTGGTGCACCACAGCTGGTCGTAGTTGCCGCAGCCCGAGTCCAGGCAGACCACCAGCGAGGGCTTGCCGATGCGGTCGGCGAGATGGTCGACGTAGGCGGGCAGGTCGTAGCTGCCCGATTCCTCGCAGGCCTCGATCAGCACCACGCAGCGCGCGTGCGGCAGGCCCTGCTCGCGCAGTGCCATCACCGCGGTCAGCGAGCCGTAGATCGCGTAGCCGTCGTCGGCGCCGCCACGGCCGTACAGGCGGTCGCCCTTGATCACCGGCTTCCACGGGCCCAGGTCGTCGTCCCAGCCGGTCATTTCCGGCTGCTTGTCGAGGTGGCCGTAGAGCAGGACGCAGTCCTCGTCGCTGCCGCCGTTGGCAGCCGGGACCTCGATGAAGATCAGCGGCGTGCGGCCTTCCAGGCGCACCACCTCCAGCTGCATGCCCTCGATGCCCTGGGCTTCGGCCCAGCCGCGCATCAGATCGACCGCCTGGTCCATGTAGCCGTGCTCGGCCCACTTGGCGTCGAACATCGGCGACTTGTTGGGGATGCGGATGTACTCGACCAGCTGGGGCACGATCTCGTCGTCCCACTTGGCAGAGACGAAGCGTTCGAGGGAGCTGGAGTCGATGCCGGTATCGCCGGAGCTGGATGCCATGGAGTCGGCCTCGTTATGGGGGGGGCGACAGTTTAGCGCCGCCGGCCGGCCGGGACTTTTCCTACCCCGCCGGGGCACCCGCGCCGACGCCGCCGTGGCCGGTCTGGCGATCGCCTGCGGCGGCGGCCACGGGGACACTGCGCCTCACCGGCCTGTCCGGTGAATGGAATCACCCCCTCAGAAAGGAGTCCCGCCATGAATACCGTTTCCCTTTCCAGGACCGCGTGCCGCGTGCGTACCCTGCTCGCCGCCCTGCTGCTGTCGCTGGCGTCCATCGGCCCTGCGTTCGCCGCCGATACGGTGGACATCAATACCGCCGACGCCGCGACGCTCAACGAGGTCCTGGTGAACGTCGGCCCGTCCAAGGCCCAGGCCATCGTCGACTACCGTGACGAGCACGGCCCGTTCAAGAGCCCCGACCAGCTCGCCCAGGTCAAGGGCATCGGCCTGAAGACGGTCGAGAAGAACCGCGACCGCATCGTGGTCGAGGACGGAAAAGGCAACTGAGTCCGCGCGTGCGGACGGGGCGGCGCCTGGCCCGTGCAAGGGGACTTCCCGCGTCCCCAGCCGCCGGTGGCAGGAAGCCCCGGCACCGGGGGAGACCCGGACCGTGTACCCGCCCGTCGCGAACGGACT
This sequence comes from Pseudomonadota bacterium, assembly GCA_023388955.1. Lineage (GTDB taxonomy): Bacteria > Pseudomonadota > Gammaproteobacteria > Xanthomonadales > Xanthomonadaceae > Novilysobacter. The sequence continues at coordinate 15,178 of JAEWFH010000047.1, read as the reverse complement.
CGCGACGGGCGGTCCTTGTCCCGGCCGGCGACGGCGGCGATTACACTCGGTGCCGTTCCCGGTCGTCCGGTCCGCGATGCAAGCCCATCCCCTCCTGCTCCCCGCCAACGGCTACCGGCGCGAACGCTGGCACAACGGCGCCGGCTGGACCCGGGAGATCGTGCGTCGCGATGGCCCGGCAGGCACCTGGGACTGGCGCGTGTCGATCGCCGAGATCGATGGACCGGCGGCGTTTTCCCGCCTCCCCGGCGTGGATCGGGAGCAGGTACTGCTCTCCGGTGACGGGCTGGACCTGGAGTTCGAAGGGGGGACCGTGTCGCTGGAGCCCCCGCATGGCCGCCACGGGTATCCGGGCGAAGCGGCGGTGCGCGGCGTCCCGCGCGGTGGCCCGGTGCGGGCCTTCAACCTGATGTGGTGCCGTGGCCGGGTCGAGGCCGAACTGTGGCACCGCCCGCTGGTCGGGTCGATGGTGCTGTTTGCCGGGCAGGGCAGCACCTGGCTGCTGCACCTGCTGGCGGGCCAGGCGTGGCTGGGCAATGGCGGGACAGGCAATGGCAGGGCAGGCGACGTGCTGGAGGCGGGTGACAGCCTGCTCGTGCCGGACGGCGCAGAGCGCGTGCGGCAGCAACTGGAAGGCCATGGCGAGGCCCTGCTGGTGCGGCTTTCGTCCGTTGCAGGCGGGGCTCAGTAGACGTCGCGGCAGTAGCGGCCGCTCGCGGCCAGTTCGTCGAGCACCTCGCGGCCCAGCAGCGCTTCCAGGGCGGCGTCCACTCCGGGCGCCATGCCGCGCAGGCTGCCGCACACGTATATCGAGGCGCCGTCCGCGACCCACCGCTTCAGCTCGCTGCCGTGGCGGGTGACCAGGTCCTGTACGTAGTGCAGTTCGCCGGGATCGCGGGAGAACGCCAGTTCCAGCCGTGCCAGGGCGCCGGCGGCCTGCCATGCTCCGAGCTCCGCGCCGTAATGGAAGTCATGCGCGGCAGTGCGCTCGCCGAACAGCAGCCAGTTGCGGTGGTGGCCGGCATCGATGCGGGACCGCAGCAGTGCCCGCAATCCCGCCACGCCGGTGCCGTTGCCGACCAGCACCAGCGGGCGGGCATCGGGCGGTGCGTGGAAGCGCGGATTGCTGCGCAGGCGCACCGGCAGTTCCGTACCGACGGCCAGGCCGTGGGCGAGCCAGCTGCTGCCAAGTCCCGGGCTGCCGTCGGCACGGGACTGCTCGCGTACCAGCAGCCGCAGCCGGCCTTCGGAAGGCACCGAGGCGATGGAATACTCGCGTGTCGAATCGCAGCCCGGCGGCTGCACGACCGCGATGTCCCCCGCCTCCCAGGTGGGAGCCGGCGTGGCCACCGGCTCAAGCACCAGGTCGTGCACCGACGCGCCGGGACTGCCGGGATTGAGCACGCTGCGCGAGTGCAACCGCCATGCTTGCGTTTGCGCCGGACCGGGCGCGCCTGCAGGCAGGACGGCGCCGAGCCGGCCCAGTTCCACGTCCCAGCGCCGCAACGCATCCACGTCGGAGTCGTCCACTTCGATCGTCTCGAACAGCGGTCGTGCGCCGGTGCTGCGCAGCCAGTCGTCGAGCATGTGGCCAAAGGCGCAGAAGTCGCCGTAGGCCCGGTCGCCCAGCGCGAGCAGGCCGTACTCGAGCCGGTCCAGGCGCAGCGAAGCGTCGCCCATGCAACGGCGCACGAAGGACCAGGCGTTGTCCGGCGGGTCGCCCTCGCCGGTGGTGCTGGCGACCACCAGCAGCTTGCGGACCTGGTGCAGGGTGGTTGGATCCAGTGCCGACAACGGCACCAGTGCGACGGCGTGGCCGGGCGCGCGCAGCGCAGTGGCGGCCAGGCCGGCGAGGATCTCCGCCTGGCCGGTCTGGCTGGCATGGGCGACCACCCAGTCGGCATGTGCAGGCTCGACGAAGCCGGCATGTTCCAGGCCGGCAGCGTCGTCACGGCGGATGCGCACGACCCCGATCAGCGCGGCGTGGCCAAGCAGCAGGGCGCCCGCACCCCACAGCCGGGCGCCGGACGGCAGCTGCCACTGCCAGGGTTCGACCTGGACGAGGGCGAGGGTGGCCGTCAGCGCGACCAGCAACATGACCAAGAGCCAGTTGCCCATGGTGCCGGCGTCCAGCCGGCGGCGCGCCGCCGGGGGCAGGGTTCCGGTGGCGGTGTTCAAGGCGCCTCCACGTGCGTTGCGAAGGCGTCGGTCATTGCACTTGCGAATCCGTTCCCGTTGCGCCACACCAGCAGGGCCGCCAGCCCACGCGACCTCGCCCATTCCAGGCCTTCCCGCGGCCCCAGTACGTGCAGGGTGGTGGCCAGCGCGTCGGCGTGCATCGCCTGCGGGTGCAGGACGGTCACCGCGGCCAGCGGGTGGGTGACGGGCTCGCCGCTGCGCGGATCGACCAGGTGGCTGACCAGGTGGCCGCCGACCCGGTCGCGGCGCCGGTAGTCGCCGGAGGTGGCGATGGACAGCCCGTCCAGGCGGACCACCAGCTGCACGTCGTCCAAGCGCGAGTCATCCGGGGCCGGTCGCTCGACCGCCACCCGCCATGGGCTGCCACCGGGCTTGTGGCCGTGGCCGCGCAGCTCGCCGCCGACTTCGGCCAGGAACGCGTCGACGCCTTCGGCGAGCAGCCATTCGGCCACCCGGTCCACGGCGAAGCCCTTGGCGATCGCCGACAGGTCCACCCGCACCTCGCCAGGCTGCAGCAGCCGCCCGCCATCGTCGAGTCGCAGGCGCTGCCAGCCCACCCGTGCCCGCGCCAGGGCCAGCGCATCGGCATCCGGCGTGACACCGGCCTCCAGTGGCCCGGCCGGGCCGTAGCCCCAGGCGTCCACCAGCGGCCCCACCGTCGGGTCGAAGGCGCCCCGGCTGGCTTCCGCCAGGTCCAGCGCGGCCTCCATCACCTGGAGCGTTTCGGCTGGCAGCGCGTGCCAGCTCCCGGCGGGCGCGCGGTTGTAGCGGCTGAGGTTTGAGTCCGGTTCCCAGGTGCTCATCTGCGCCACCACCTGGTCGAGCCGGTCCTCGACGCCTGCGCGCAGGGTGGGGAGGCGGTCTTCGTCCACCTCCAGGGTGACCGACCAGGTGGTGCCCATCGTCCGCCCCGCCATGTGCTGCAGTTCCGCGGCGCTGCTGGCCGGGGACGGCAGCAGGGCGAGCAGGCCGGTCAGCAACCCGGACAGGGTCGTGGCGAGGGGCAGGCGGGAAACCATGGGTCAGAGCGGCAGCACTTCGAAGGTCGCCACGTAGCCCAGGCGGCGCTGTGCGGCCTGCGGCAGCGAGGTGCGATCATCGCTGCTGCCGGTCTCCAGCCAGTACATGCCGGCGGCCGGCCAGGTCACTTCGAAGCGGCCGTCGGCGCCAGTGACCACTGCGATGCTGTCCTGGCTGTCGCGGTAGCGGGTGGCGCCGGGGACGATCTCGACCTCCAGCCCGGCGGCGGGTTCGCCGTCGAGCAGCAGCTGGAAGGTGGCGGCTTCGCCGGCGTACAGGTCGTTGGGATGGGTCACCGGGACCAGTTCGATGCCCTCGCCGCTGGCCTGGAACACGCCCAGGCTGGGCGCGCCGACGGTGACGAAGGTCTCCACCCGGCTCAGGGTCTGGGACGCTTCCACGTCGGTGGCGCCGGCCGGGATCCCGGTCTCGAACTCCGCCGCGCTGCCACGCCAGCGCTTCGACTCCCCGTCCAGGGTGTAGCGCGCGAACAGCCCGTCGTTGACCACCGCCAGGCGGTAGGTGCCTTCCTGCGGCAGCTGCAGGTCGAACACGCTGCGGTACTTGCCCGTGGCCGGGTTCGCCGGCTCCAGCGCGGTGCCGTCGGGAGCGGTGACCTGCAGGTTGTCCAGCCGCAACGGCACGTGGTTGAAGTAGAACAGGTCGTTGGACACCGCCGCATCGACGGTCACCCAGGTGCCGGTCTCCGACAGCACGGTGGCGGAAGGCCGCAGCCAGGCCTTGTGGGCCTGGGCGGGGAGGGCGGTGCCCAGGGTCAGGGCCAGGGTGGCGGCAACGCCGGCGAGTCGCAGCTTCATCGGGAACTCCTTTCTTCGAATGGGGTGTGGCGGGGCGGGATCAGGGACGGACGGTCAGGCGGACGTTGCCGAGCTCGCTCGTCCCCTTCGCGCTGGCCTGCCGTGCGGAATCGGCCGGCCAGGTAAACGGAATGCGGACCACTTCGCGCCCGCCGACCTCGCGGGCGGCTTCCACGACCAGCTCGTACTCGCCGGTGGCCAGCGTGCCCAAGGGCGCCTGGCCGGCCTCGAAACGCAGCTGGTGCTGGCCCACCGGGCGGGTGGCGCCGCTGACGCCATCGACCGGCATCGACAGGCCCCGGCCGCTGCGCCGCCACCACTGGCGCATGTCCTTGAGCCACTTGGTGCCCTCGTCGTTGGCCATGTCGTCGTCGTACCAGACCGCGAGGTTGGCGGCGACGCTGTGGTCGGGGCGCTCGACCCACACCGCCACGTAGGGCCGGTGGTACTCGGCCACGTCCAGGCGCGGGATCTCCAGGGTGATGTCCAGGCCCGAGGCGGGCGCGGTGGCCGGCAGGGCGAGGGCGGCGAGCAGGGCAAGTCGGGAAAGGGTCATGGCGTCCTCGGGTCAATGCATGAACAGCAGGATCAGCAGCACCGGCAACACCAGGCCCGATGCCACCAGCGGCCAGGTGGAGGTGCGCTGGCGGGCGTGCAGCCACAGCAGCCACAGGCCGGTCAACGCGAACAGCACGCAGGCGACGGCGAGCAGGTCGATGAACCAGCGCCAGGCGGCGCCGGTGTTGCGGCCCTTGTGCAAATCGTTGAGCCAGGCGATGGCACCGCGGCTGGTGCGCTCGTACTCGAAATCACCGGTCCCGCGGTCGATCGCCAGCCAGGCATCGCCGCCGGGCCGGGGCAGGGAGACATAGACCTCCAGGTCATCCCACTCCCCGTCGCGTCCGCCGGCACGGACCCCGTGCGTATCGGCCAGCCAGGCGGCGACCGGGCCGGGCAGGGCCGCGTCCACGGGCTCGGTCGCCAGCTGCTCCAGGATCGCCGGTGGCAGGGTCCCGGTGACCGTGCTGACCTCGGCGCTGGCACCGATCTGGGCGGCATGGTTGAGGGTGATCCCGGTCACCGCGAACACCAGCAGCCCGGCCAGGCTCACCGCGGCACTGATCCAGTGCCAGCGGTGCAGGGTCTTGAGCCACCAGGAGCGGCTTGCGGCCCGGGCGGCGTCGGCGTTGGCGGCGGGGCGGGTGGCCATGGGCTCAGAAGTCCACGTTCACCGACAGCCACAGCCGGCGCCCGGCCTCGCTGGTGCTGCGGCTGTTGGCCCAGGCCAGGGTGCCGTTGTTGTCATAGGGCAGGTAGTCCACGAAGTCCTTGTCGAACACATTGTGGAGGGCGGCGTTGAGGCTGACCTGGTCGTTGAGCTGGTAGCGCCCGCCCAGGTGGAACTGCGAGTACGGCTTGTAGTCCCCGAGCTGGTCCTGGGCCGCACCGGCGCCACGGTAGCGCGCGCTGCGGTACTCGCCGCGCAGGTACAGCGACAGGTCGGTGGACGGCGTCCAGTGCAGCGCGGTGTTGAGCAGGTGGCGCGGAGTGTTGGTCAGCGGCTGGCCGGCATCGTCGCCGCTCTCCTGCTCGCTGTCGGTGTGGGTGTAGTTGAGGCTCACCTCCCACGTCCGTGCCAGCGGCATGCGCATGGCGAACTCGGCGCCCCGGGTGACCGCGCTGTCGATGTTTACGCTCTGGCCCAGGGTGGGGGCGCGCGGGAAGAAGCCGGCGTCGAAGCAGTCCATGCCGCCGAAGTCCGCCGCCGCGTACTCGTCGGCGCTCAGGCCGTAGGCGCAGTTGGTGATCGGGGTGCCCGAGGCGATCTTGTCCTCGAAGTCGTTGTTGAACACGGTCAGGTTGGCGCTGAAACCGGCGGCGTTGGCGTAGTAGACGCCCAGCTCGGTGGTGGCGCTGGTTTCGGGCTTGAGGCCGGGCGAGCCGATCAGCGGGATCGTGCCCTGTCCACCGAAACCGCGGATGCCGGGGGTCAGCTCCTCGACGTTGGGGGAGCGGTAGCCTTCGCTGTAACCGCCCTTGACCACCCACTCGGCGCTCGCGTTCCAGACCAGGTAGGCACGCGGGCTGAGGTGCCCGCCGAACACGCTGTGGTCGTCGTGGCGCAGGCCGAGGGTGAGGCCCAGGGCGTCGTTGAGGCGCCACTCGTCCTCGGCGAACAGCGCCCACTGCTCGAACTCGAACGGCGCACCGACCACACCATCCACCAGTTCGGCCTCGAGGTACTGGCCGCCGGTGGTCAGGGTGTGGTCGCCGAGGCCGGTCACCAGCTTCAGCTCGGCGATGCGGTTCTCGTTCTCCAGCCGGCGCGGGCCGCCGGCGCCGTCGACGCCGGCGGGCAGCAGCCGGCCGTGGGTCTCGGTGGAGACCTGCTGCAGGCTGGCCTCGACCGCGAAGCGTTCGAAGCGGCCGTCCCAGGCCAGGAGCGCCTGGTCGCGGTCAAAGCGCAAGGTCTCCCCATAGCCGCCGCTGCCCAGCGTGCCCATCTGGCCTTCGCTGTTGTCGAACTTCTGCCGCTGGGCCGACACGTCCAGCCAGAGGTCGTGGAACTCGTTGGGGGCGAACGAAAGCCGTGCGCCGGCGTTGTGGCGCCGGGCCTGGACGGGGTTGGCGCCCATCCATGGCTCGACCTCTTCGCCGGCCTCGTCGGTGTACTGGACATGCGCCGCGTCGCGTTCGGTCCAGCTGCCGCGCACCGCCAGTCCGAGGCGGTCGGCCACCAGCGGGCCATGGAGGTAGAACTCGGCGCCGCGCTGGTCGCCGAACGCATCGTCCTCCTGCACGGTGAGCTGCGCCCCGGCGCTGCCGGCCCAGGCATCGCCGACCTTGCGGGTGATGATGTTGATCACCCCGCCCATCGCGTCCGAGCCGTACAGGGTCGACATCGGCCCGCGGATGACCTCGATGCGGTCGATCGCCGACATCGGCGGGATGAAGCTGTTGGCGGTGTTGCCGAAGTTGTTCGGTGCGACGTTGCCGGAGGTGTTCTGGCGACGACCGTCGATCAGCACCAGGGTGTACTCCGAGGGCATGCCGCGCAGGCTGATCTGCGGTGCGCCGGTCTTGTCCACGCCCACGCCCACGTCGACGCCCTCCACGTCCACCAGCACGTCGGCCAGCGAGTGTACCGGGCGGGTTTCCAGCTCCTCGCGGGTGATCACGCTGATGCTGGCCGGGGCCTCGCGGACCATTTGCTCGAAGCCCGACGCGGTGACCACGACCGCATCCAGGTCGGTGGCATCGGGCGCCGGGGCGGGGGCCGGTCCAGGGCGCGCGGCGGCTTCTGCATGCACGGTCGACGGGAGTGCGACCGCAAGGGCGAGGGCGATCAGGGTGGGACGGAAACGGGAGTGGGGAAGGTTCATCAGGCTCGATCGGAAGGAAAAACGGGGATCTCCGCGCCGGCCGGGGGGCCGTGGCGAAAGGAAGGGGGGCGCGCTCAGGTACCGGCCCAGCGCCGCAGGAGGTTGTGGTAAATGCCGGTCAGCCGGAGCACGGCAGCGCGGTCGGCGCCGGACGCGGTGAGCGCCTGGATGCTGGCATCGAGCTCGAACAGCATCTGCCGTGCCGCGTCCTCGCGGACCAGGCTCTGGATCCAGAAGAAGGCGCCCAGGCGCGCCCCGCCGGTGACGGGAGTGACCCGGTGCAGGCTGCTGGACGGATAGACGATGGCGTCGCCGGCCGGCAGCTTCACCTCGTGCTCGCCGTAGGTGTCGTGGATGACCAGCTCGCCGCCGTCGTACTCCCCCGGATCGCTCAGGAACACGGTGCACGACAGGTCGCTGCGCAACTGCATCGCCGGCTGCCCGGGTGCAGTGGGCAGAGCCATCACCGCGCCGTCGACATGGAAGCCGTACTCGCCGCCGCCCTCGTAGCGGTTGAAGCGCGGCGGCAGGGTGCGCGCCGGCAGCACCGCCGGGAAGTACAGCGGGTGGGCGGCGAGCGCGGTGAGCACCTCGGCGCCGAGCGTGGCCCGCAGGGGCGACTCCTCGGGCAGCTGCAGGTTGCGCTTCACCCGGGCACCCTGCGGGCCGACGGTCTGGCGACCGTCGGTCCACTCGGCGCCGTCGAGCTCCCTGCGGAAGCGCGACAACTGGCTGGGGTCCAGTACCCCCGGGATGTGCAGCAGCATGGCGGGTCCTCGGCAGCCGGCTCAGAAGTGGAAGTTCGCCGTCAGCAGCGCCGAGCGCGGCGCGCCCGGCGTGTAGCGGTAGCCGCTCTTGTTGATCGCGGCCACGTACTCCTCGTCGAGCAGGTTGTAGAGGTTCAGGCGCAGCTCGAAGTGTTCGTTGAAGGCGTAGCCGGCGACCGCGTCCACCACCCAGTAGTCCTCGGTGTGGCTGGGCGTGCCGACCGCGCCGTCGCGCCCGCGGGCCAGTTCGCCCATGTAGCGCGCGCCGCCGCCCAGGGTCAGGCCGGGCATCGGCTGCCAGGTGCTCCAGGCGGTGAAGGCATCCTCGGGGGTGTAGGCGAGTACGCTGCTGCCATCGGCGGTGACGGCCGGGCCGTCGAGGACCTCGGTGTCCATGTGGCTGTAGCCGGCCGAGACCACCCAGGTCTCGGTGACGTGGCCGACCGCGCCCAGTTCCACGCCACGCACCTGCTTGCGGCCGGTCTGGTAGTACAGCTGGTCGGTGGGGTCCTGGGCGATTTCGTTGCGGACTTCGGTGTCGAACACCGCCGCGGTCAACAGCAGGCCACCGTCGGCGAATTCCCATTTGGTGCCGATCTCGGCGGTGCGGGCTTCCTGCGGATCGAAGGCCGGGTTGTCGGCGCTGCCGGCGCTGCTGCTCAGCTCCAGGCTGCCACCGCCGGGGGGCTGGTGGGACACCGCGTAGCTCGCGTAGACGCTGCCGTTTTCGGCCGGCTTGTAGAGCGCGCCGAGCTTCCAGTTGAACAGGGTGTCGGAGGCCTCGGCATCCACGCCCGGGACGATGCTGCCGTCGGGCGCGCCGGCGCAGTCGGGCCCACGGCGACCCCCGCAGGGCACCAGGCTGCTGAAACGCGTGTCGTAGTCGTCGATGCGCACGCCACCATTGAGCTTCCAGCGCTCGCCCAGGCTGATGGTGTCGAACAGCCAGGCCGCGACGGTGTCGGTGCGGCCGTCGGCGCGGGCGCCGTTGTGGCCCCAGTGCAGGCCGGTCACGTCCGGGTCCGGGTGGTACAGGCTGGCGTCCGGCCAGCTGCTGCCATCGAGCGCGGTGACGCCGCGGCTGGCCAGCTCCTCGCGGCTCAGCTCCAGTCCGGTGCTGATGTCGTGGCGTACCTCGCCCTGCCCGAGCGACAGCACCAGCGCGGTCTGGTTGGCGAGGATTTCGTTGCGCTGGTCCTTGAAGGTCGGCAGGTTGCGGGTGACCGTCCAGCCCGCCGGGTCGGCCGGATCCGGGGTCAGCAGCCGTCCGGCATCGGCCATGAAGGCGGTCAGCATGTATTCCTGCCGGTTGCGGCCCCAGCGGGTGGTGTTGACCAGCCGGGCCTCCGGGGCGAGGTCGTGCTCGATGCGCACGGTCGCCATGTCGGCGGTGACATCGTCGTGGTCGCGATGCGTCCCGTAGAAGTTCTCCGGGTCGACCGGTGCGGCGGCGCCGATCCAGGGACGCTCCGGGTCGGGCGAGGTATAGCCGGGCAGGCCGATGGTGGGTACGCCGCCGTCGGGCAGGTTCTCCTGCTGTACGTGCAGCAGGTCCAGGTACACCCGGGTCGCGGTCCCGAGCCCGAAGGCGAGCGACGGCGCGACGCCCCAGCGCATGTTCTCGACCACGTCCCGGCCGGCGGTGCCTCCGTCCTGCGCCATCACGTTCAGGCGCAGCGCGCTGCCGCTCCCCAATGCCTGGTTCCAGTCGGCAGTGAGCCGGCGGTGGTCGGCGCTACCGACCGCCAGGGTGGCCGACGCGGCGTCGCGCAGGTGGGCGCGCTTGGTCACCAGGTTGATCGAGCCGGTCGGCGCGGTGCGCCCGTAGTCCGTGCCGGCCGGGCCCTTGGCAACTTCGATCTGCTCGAGGTTGAAGACGTCGCGGGTGACCGAACCCAGGTCGCGCACGCCGTCGACGAAAATGCTGCCGGAGCTGTCGAAGCCGCGCATGTACACGGCATCGCCGGTGGTGGTGTTGCCGTTCTCGCCGACGTAGAACGTGCTCACGCCGGGGGTGTTGCGAAGCGCCTCGGTGAGGGTGGTGGCGCCCTGTTCGTTGAACAGGTCGGCGTTGATGATGTCGAGGGTACGGGTGGTGTCGAGCAGCGGCTGGGTGAACTTTGGCGAAGCCGATTCACCCGAGTAGCGCTTGAGGCGGTAACCGTCGACGTGCACCCCGTCCAGCGTCCGGGTGGGCGCATCCGGAGACGGACCGCCGCTGGACTGGGCGCTGGCCACCGCGGGCAGGCCGAGGGCGAGGCCGATCAGCGATGCGGCACCGAGCGAGCGCGGGGCGGACTGGGGAAGGAGGTGCTTGCGGCTCCTGATGTGGGCCATTTCCATGTGCCTGGATGTCGGGGGCGCACATGGTAAAGGTAAACAAGAATGATTCGCAATAATAATTGCGAAAAATAAACGGGGATCAGCGGTCGTCGCGCGTCCAGACCACGCCGTCCTCCACCTTCACCGGGAACTTCGCCACCGGCTCGTAGGCCGGCGCGCAGAGGGCGCGGCCGTCGCGGAGGTCGAACTTCGCTCCGTGGAGCACGCACTCCACCGTCCCGGCCTGCGGATCGACGGCGCCGGCGGACAGTTCATAGTCCTCATGCGTGCACTGGTCCTCCACGGCGTAAAAGGTGCCGTCGAGGTTGACCACCAGGATCGGCGTATCGCCATCCCAGGCCACGATGGATTCACCGGGCAGCAGCTCGGCGGTGGTGCACACGCGTACCCATTCGCTCATCGCGGTCCCAACTCCTTTTCCAGCACTTCGAAACGCAGGTCGTCGCGCAGCGGCACGCCGAAGCGGTCGTCCCCGTACGGGAACGGCTTGAGCACGCCGGTGCGCCGGTAGCCGCGGCGCAAGTACCACTCGATGAGTTCGGCGCGCTGCACGATTACCGTCATCTGCATGCGGACCATGCCGAATTCTTCGCGCACGATGCGCTCGGCCTCGGCCAGCACCGCGCGGCCGGTGCCGCCGCCCTGCCGGGCCGGGTCGACGGCGAACATGCCGAAGTAGCCCGCTTCGCCGTCCCCGTCGCGTTCCACCGCCACGTGCGCGCAGGCCACCAGGACCCCGTTGCGCTCGGCCAGCAACACCTGCGAGCGCGGACGCTCGACGTCGCCGCGCAGCACCTCGGGGTCGATGCGCTGGCCTTCCAGCAGGTCGGCCTCGGTGGTCCAGCCGGTCCGGCTGGCCTCGCCGCGGTAGGCGCGCGTGACCAGTTCGACGAGGGTGGGGATGTCGGCGACGGTGGCGTCGCGGAACTGCAGCGGGGAGGTCATTGCGGGAGTTCACGGTTGCGGCCAGGGCCGCGGTGGGAGGCTAGGCCAGCAAGCCGCGTACCTTCACCAGTGCGGCGGCGAAGGCGTCGATTTCCTCGAAGGTGTTGTAGAACGCCGGCGAGGCGCGGCAGGTCGCGGGCACGCCGAAGTGCTGCATCAGCGGATGCGCGCAGTGGTGGCCGGAGCGCACCGCCACGCCTTCCAGGTCGAGCAGGGTGGCCAGGTCATGGGCGTGCGCGCCCTCGACCAGGAAACTCACCACCGCGGCCTTCTCGCGGGCGCGGCCGAAGATCCGGACCCCGTCGATCGCGTCCAGTCGCGCGGTCAGGTGCGCGAGCAGCTCCTGCTCGCGGGCCTCGATGTTGTCCATGCCGATGCCCGACAGGTAGTCGCAGGCTGCGCCCAGGCCGATGAAGCCGGCGATGTTGGGGGTGCCGGCCTCGAACTTGTGCGGCGCGTCGTTGAACACGGTGCCGTCGAAGCGGACCTCCTTGATCATTTCCCCGCCGCCCAGGAACGGCGGCATGGACTCCAGGTGCTCGCGCCGGGCCCACAGCGCGCCGGTGCCGGTCGGGCCGGCCATCTTGTGGCCGGTGATGGCGTAGAAGTCGCACCCGATCGCGGCCACGTCGACGGGCCGGTGTGGCGCCGCCTGGGAGCCGTCGACCAGCGTGGCGATGCCGCGCTTGCGGGCCATGCGGCAGATCTCGCGCACCGGGTTCACCGTGCCCAGCACGTTGGACACGTGGGCGAGCGCGAGCAGCTTCACCTCGCCGGTCAGCAGCGACTCCAGCTGCGCCAGGTCCAGGTCGCCGCGCTCGTCGATGTCGGCGACCTTGAGCGTGGCCCCGGTGCGCTGCGCGATGAGCTGCCAGGGCACGATGTTCGCGTGGTGCTCTATGCGCGTGACCACGATCGCATCGCCGGGCCGGAGCCGCGGCAGCGCCCAGCTGTAGGCGACCAGGTTGATGGCGAAGGTGGTGCCGCTGCACAGCACCAGCTCGTCGGCGCGCACGTTGAGGAAGCGCGCCAGCGTGCCGCGCGCGCCCTCGAAGGCCTCGGTGGCCTCGGTGCCCAGCGCGTGCACCGCGCGGCTGACGTTGGCGTTGTGGTTGCGGAAGAAGTCGTCGACGGCCTCGATCACCTGCCGCGGCTTCTGCCCGGTGTTGGCCGAGTCCAGGTACACCAGCGGTTTGCCGTGCACCTGCCGTTGCAGGACCGGGAAATCCGCCCGCACCATCGCCCAGTCGATGGGTGTCGCCCCCTCTCCCGCCTGCGGGGTGAGGGGGCGCTCTTGCCCCATCACGCCTCCATCCCCGCCGCCACCGACTTCAGCAGTACCTCGTCCAGGCGCGCGCCCACCGCATCGCGCACGGCTGCTTCATCGATCACCGACAGCGGTTCGCGGCAGAACGCGGCGGTCAGCAGCGCCCGTGCCCGCTCGGCGGGGATACCGCGCGAGCGCAGGTAGAACATCGACGTTGGATCCAGCTGGCCGACCGTCGCACCGTGCGCGGCCTGGACCTCGTCGGCGTGGATCACCAGCATCGGCTGGGTGTCGATCTCCGCGCCCTCGGACAGCAGCAGGTTCTTGTTGGACAGGTTGGCGCTGGTGCCGTCGGCGCCCTTGCGGATCAGGATGCCGCCATGGAACACCGCCTTGGCGCGGTCGGCGCCGATGCCGCGCCAGGTCAGTTCGCAGGTGCTGTCGAGGGCATCGTGGTCCACGCTCAGGCGGGTATCCAGGTGGCGCCGGCCGTCGGCCAGCAGCACCCCGTTTGCGTGGACGCGGGCGCGGTCGCCGCGCAGGGCGATGTTGAGCTCGTGGCGCGACAGGGCCGCGCCCAGCTCCAGGTCGATCCGCCGGTACTCCGCATCTGCGCCCAGCGTTGCGTCGGTGCGGTGGAAGAGGGTGGCGCCGGTGGATTCGCGCTGCAGCCGGGCGTGGCGCAGGCGTGCCGCGTCCCCCAGCTCGACCTGCATCAGGCTGTTGGCCAGGTGGCGGTGGTCCCCGTCCCCGACCAGGTGTTCGACCACGTCCAGGCGCGCGCCCGGCGCGAGCTCGATGCGGTGGCGCAGGTGCCAGGCCCGGTCACTGGCGTCCGGCGTGCCGATGAACACCAGTTGCAGCGGGTTGCCTTCCCGCGCCTCCGGCCCCGCCTGCACCACCACGCCCTCGGTGGACAGGGCGGTGTTGAGGCGGGCAAACACCTCGGCCGGCTGCTCGTAGCGGCGCGAGAGGGCGCCAGCGGCAGCCGGGTCCCCTTCTTCCAGCAGCTGCGAGAGCGGGCGCACGCGCACCCCGGCCGGAAGTCCGTCCAGGTCGGAATGGGTGGCGTCATGCCGGCCGTTGACGAATACCAGCCTCGGCGCCGGGATGTCGGCCAGCAGGGCGGAGTCGAAGGCAGGCGCGGCTTCCACCGGATCGAAGCTGCGACGCTCCAGCGCCCGCAGCGGGGTGTATTTCCACGCCTCGGTGCGCGGGCCGGGCAACCCGTCGCGCAGCGCCGCGGCGAGTGCCTCCTGCCGCAGCGGGCCCAGGCCGGCGGCCTCGCGGCCGGGAAGCGCGTCGAAGCCGCGCGCCAGGTTCTCCATCAACGCGCTCATGCCTTCTCCGGGATGATCCGGTCGCTGATCCACTGGTAGCCGTGCTCCTCGAGCTGCAGCGCCAGTTCCGGGCCGCCGGACTCCACGATCCGGCCGTCGGCCAGCACGTGCACCACGTCCGGCTTGATGTAGTCGAGCAGGCGCTGGTAGTGGGTGATCACCAGGAAGCCGCGGTCGGGCGAGCGCAGCGCGTTGACGCCGTCGGCGACGGTCTTGAGCGCGTCGATGTCCAGGCCGGAGTCGGTCTCGTCCAAGATCGCCAGCCGCGGCTCGAGCAGGGCCAGCTGGAAGATCTCGTTGCGCTTCTTCTCGCCGCCCGAGAAGCCCTCGTTGACGGCGCGGTGCAGCAGCTCGTCCTTCAGGTGCAGGACCGCGAGCTTCTCGCGCACCAGCTTGAGGAAGTTCATCGAGTCCAGTTCTTCCTCGCCATGTGCCTTGCGCTGGGCGTTGAGCGCGGTGCGCAGGAAGTAGGTGTTGTTCACCCCGGGGATCTCCACCGGGTACTGGAAGGCCAGGAACACGCCGGCGGCGGCGCGCTCCTCCGGCTCCAGCTCCAGCAGGTCCTTACCGTCGAAGGTGACCGAGCCGGCGGTGACCTCGTAGCCCTCGCGACCGGCCAGGATGTTGCCCAGCGTGGACTTGCCGGCGCCGTTGGGCCCCATCAGCGCGTGCACCTGGCCGGCCTGCAGCTCCAGCGACAGGCCCTTGAGGATTTCCTTGCCGGCGACGCTGGCGTGGAGGTTTTCGATCTTCAGCATGGTGGATGGTCTCTTGTGTTTTTTACCCCCTCTCCCGCTTGCGGAAGAGGGCCGGGGTGAGGGCAGATGGCAAGTCCATTCGGGATTACATGCTGGACTTGGGAACTGCCCTCATCCGCCCCTTCGGGGCACCTTCTCCCGCGAGCGGGAGAAGGGAAATGCGCGCTAGCCGACGGCGCCTTCCAGGCTTACTTCCAGCAGGGCCTTGGCCTCCACGGCGAACTCCATCGGCAGCTCGCGGAAGACCTGCTTGCAGAAGCCGTCGACGATCATCGACACCGCGTCCTCCTCGCCGATGCCGCGCGAGCGGCAGTAGAACAGCTGGTCGTCGCTGATCT
>JAEWFH010000029.1 GCA_023388955.1 Pseudomonadota bacterium | reverse complement strand
CATCCCGCCCCATGTGCTGCGCAGCATCGCCGAGGAGCTTGACCATGACCAATGATCGGATTGAAAGCGAGGCAGGGCGCGACATCGGCGCTGAACTGCTGGAAGCGATCCGCGACGTCAAAGCCGGCCGGGTTGGTGCGGCCTACGTCGTGGATGCCAACGAGGTGATCAGCACACGCTTGCGCACCGGCCTGTCCCAGGCGCAGTTTGCTGCGGCGCTGCAGATTTCGCCGCGGACGCTGCAGCAGTGGGAGCAGGGGCGCCGCCGGCCGTCCGGGGCGGCGGATACCTTGCTGAAGATCATTGCCCGCCATCCCGAGGTGGTCCGGGACGTGGCGGCGGGCGCGTACCGCGGTTTACCTCGAGCCCAATGGAATCAGCGGCCGCGAGTTGGCCGAAAAGCTTGATGTGGCTGCGTCCACGCTCAGCCGCATTCTCAAGGGAACCAGTCGGGTCACTCCGGAGATGGCGCTCCGCCTCTCCAAAGCCATCGGTCGCTCTCCGGAAAGCTGGCTTGCCATGCAGGATGCACATGATCTTTCGGTGGCTCGCCAGCACGTAAATCTGGACGCCGTGGGCAAGCTCAAGCTGGCCGTGGCCTAGCAGTGCACGATGAGCACGCAAGCGGAAATTATGTCTCTGGAGCGCCGCTTCTGGCAGTCCATGGTGGACGTCGACGCCGCGATCCTTGAAGGCATCGCCCGGGGCGAGATGGCGGTGGACGAGGGGCGCACCCTCAGTCAGGAAGAGGCCGAGCATCGCTTGTCGCGATGGCTTAAGTAACCTGGACCGACCCGGCGCTCGGGGATCTGGACGCCATCGCCGACTTCATCGCATTGCAGGATGCTGCAGCCGCACGGGCACTGGTACAGCGTACGCCGGCAAACGTCGAGAGCCCCGGCGGTTAGCATTGGGTTCCGTCCCACGAGCGACACTCCCCATGAGCCAGTGGCAACACCTGGTACGCGACGTTCCCGACTTCCCGAAGCCCGGGATCCTGTTCAAGGACATCACCCCGGTGTTGGCGGACCCGGGTGCCTTCGCCGATGCGCTCGCGCAGATGGCCGGGCCGTGGCGTGATGCCGGGCTGGACGCGGTGGCAGGGATCGAGTCCCGTGGCTTCATCCTCGGTGCGGCCCTGGCGCAGGCGCTGGGCACCGGTTTCGTGCCGGTGCGCAAGCCCGGCCGGCTGCCGGCGCGGACCCTGTCCCAGGACTACGCGCTCGAGTACCGCACCGACCGGCTGGAGGTCCACGTCGACGCGGTGCCTCCGGGCGCAAGGGTGCTGCTGGTGGACGATGTGCTCGCCACCGGCGGCACGCTGCTCGCCGGGCTGACGCTGCTGCGCCGTCAGGGCGCGGAAGTGGCCGGTGCGGCGGTGTTGTTCGAGATGCTGGCGTTGGGTGGCCGGGCCCGCTGGAGCGATCCCGCCCCGTTGCTGGCTGCGGCCGCGTACTGACCGGGGCGTTGCCCCCCTCACGGTGCTTTCCGGCCGCGGTCAGGACACTCCTGCGTTTCGGACTGGAGTGCCCCGCCATGTCGAACCGCTTCTCTGCCTGCACGTGTGCCATCGCCGCCGCGCTCGCGCTGGCCGCGCCGGCCGCGCACGCCCAGTCTTCCGCGCCGGAGACGGCGGCGGCCATCCCGAACGTCGCCGTGGAGTCAGTGGACCTGGAGCGTTATGCCGGTAGGTGGTACGAGCAGGCGCGGTTGCCGCAACGGTTCCAGGACCAGTGCGTGGCCGACACCACGGCCGAGTACGCGCTGAATGCCGATGGCACGGTCGCGGTCACCAACCGCTGCCGCACGGAGGACGGCCGCTTCGACGAATCGCAGGGCGTCGCGCGCCGGGTCGATGGGAGCACGTCGATGCTCGAAGTGCGTTTCGCGCCCGCATGGCTTTCCTGGCTGCCCATGGTCTGGGGCGACTACTGGGTGATCGCGCTGGATCCCGATTACCAGTGGGCGATGGTCGGGGCGCCGGATGCGGATTACCTGTGGATCCTCTCGCGCACCCCACGGCTCGATGAGGGGATCCGGGAGCGGCTGCTCGCGCGGGCCGCGGCGATGGGATACCCGGTCGAGGAGGTCGTGGACTCGCCGCAGGGGTCGCAGGCCGCTCCCTAGGCGTCCCGCCGGATCCGGAGGATCGCGGGGATCCCCGCCATGGCCGCCACCATCAACATGGCCAGTACCACGAAGGCCGCTACCAGCCCGGTGAACTGGGCGAGGTAGCCCACCAGCGCCGGC
Source organism: Pseudomonadota bacterium (assembly GCA_023388955.1). GTDB lineage: Bacteria > Pseudomonadota > Gammaproteobacteria > Xanthomonadales > Xanthomonadaceae > Novilysobacter. The sequence goes on along the minus strand of JAEWFH010000029.1, from coordinate 2,071 downwards.
CCCATCAGCACGCCGAGGTAGCCCGGGATGCTGACGGCGGTGATCGCCTGGGCGGCGGGCATCAGCGTCTGCCTGCCGGCCAGGGTGAACAGCACGGGCACGACGTTGCCCGCCGCCGCGCCGGCCAGGGCGAAGCCGGCCAGCACCACGGGCAACGCGCCGGCAAGGGCGGCGAGCGCGAGGCCGGCGCCGGTCAGTGCCAGGCCGGCCGCCAGGGTCCATCGTTCACCGATGCGGCCGACTATACGATCGCCGATCATCCGGCTGGCGGCCATCGCAAGCACGAAGACGGTGTAGCCGATGCCGGCCAGCGCCACGTCGACGTGCTTGTCCTGGGCCAGGAGCAGCCCGCTCCAGTCCAGCACGGCGCCTTCGACCAGGAAGCAGGCCAGCATCAGCAGGCCGATCACCAGCACCACGCCGCGCGGCAGCACCAGCCTGGACGGCGATGCGTCCGCGCGCGAGGCCAGGAAGCCGGGGACGGCCACGGCCATGCAGGCCACCACCACTACCGTCGCCATGACGGCGGCGAATGCGATGTCCACCCCGGAGGCGAGCAGCGCGGTCATCCCGCTCGCCCCGGCGAGCCCGCCGAGGCTGTAGAAGCCGTGGAACCCCGACATCATCGGCGTGCCTGCAGCCCGTTGCACCTCGGCGCCATGGATGTTGGTCGCCACGTCCACTGCGCCCAGGCCGGCGCCGAGCAGGAACAGGCACAGGCCGAGGCCGGGCGACGAGGACAGCAGGGCCAGCAGTGGCAAGGCGATGCACGCCCCGACGGCTCCCGCGAGGATCACCGGTCGGGTGCCGATCCGCGGCGACAGCATGCCGGCGAGCGGCATGCCGAGGATCGAGCCCAGCCCCAGGCAGAACAGGATGGTGCCCAGCATCGCGGGGTCCGCCTGCAGGCGGGCCTGTGCGTACGGCACCATCGGCGCCCAGCAGGCGAGCGCAAAGCCGGCGACGAAGAAGGAGGCGCGGGTGGACCGCGCGGCGCCCCGCAAACCGGGGGCCGCGCGGGAAAGGGCGGAAGACGGCATGTACCAGGGAGACGGATGGTTCGCGCCGGACATGATGACGCGCGGGTCCTTACCGGAGGCCCACCGGGTGCGGGGCGGCACCCGGCGGGTGTTGCCTGCCGCCGTGGCCCGCTCCGGTCAACCGGCGCAGGCGGGCAGGTCGAGCGTCCGCGCGATGTCGCGCCAGTCGAAGGCCACCATGCCCTGGTCGTCGTGCACGGCGTAGAACACGCCGTCCGGGAACTGGCGGGTTGCCGCCTGGTGGAGCCAGATGCCGTCGGTGTTGGCCACCAGCCCGCCACGGAAGGCGCCGGCATGCTCCAGACTGTCGCGCTCGAACAGGTGGAAGGTGGTGACGTCCTTGCCCTGCTCGGTGGTGACCCACCAGCCGTGGCCATCGCCGCAGGCGTGCAGGGCGATGCCCTCGGCCTGGGCAGTGAGCAGGTCGCCACCGAACACCTGGCCGCTGAACGTGCCTTCCAGGTCGTAGACCTTGAACTCGTTGGCGTAGGTCTCGTCTTCCTCGGCGACCAGCAGGCGGTCGTTGGCCGGATCGCCCCACAGCGACTCGACCACCCGCAGCGCGCCGGCCTCGCCGGTATCGCCGAAGGCCCCGGTGAATTCGCCATGCAGGCGGTCGTCGTCCACGCGCACAGTGTAGCGCTTGACCCGCTCGTCCAGCTCCGCCAGCGGCGGCAGGATGTCCTCGCCCTCGGCGTCTTCGCCGGCCATGTAGGCGTCGGTGACGTAGAGCCGGTAGCCGCCGTCGTCCGCCTTGTCGACCCACAGGCCGTAGGGCTTGACCAGCTGGTCGGCGCCGAAGTGGCCCAGCGGCTCCAGCGAGGGCAGGGCGAAGCCCTGGACCCGGTGGTTGTCGCGCTCGACCACCAGCAGCAGGTCGTCGATCACGAACACGCCGTTGGGCCGCTTGAACTCCCCGTCGGCCTCGCCGCGCCCACCGAGGGTGCGCAGGGTCTCGCCGGTGTTGCCGTCGTAGATCACCAGGCGGTCCGTCGACTTGGCGGTGCCGAACACCCAGGTGGTGCCGTCCT
>JAEWFH010000198.1 GCA_023388955.1 Pseudomonadota bacterium | reverse complement strand
GACCCGCCGCACTCGGCCCAGGCCTGGCTGCTGGCGCGGACCGCCGGATGATGGGCCCGCCACACGCTCCGCACGGCACCCTCCCGGGGATGGCCACGCCCCTGCAGGACGGCGAACTTCTGGCCGCGATCGACCTGGGCTCCAACAGCTTCCACATGGTGGTGGCCCAGTACCTGCTCGGCCAGCTGCGGGTGGTCGACCGGCTGCGCGAGACCGTGCGCCTGGGCGAGGGCCTGGACGCGCGCGGCGCGCTGAGCCGGGAAGCGCGCGCGCGCGCCTTCGACTGTCTGGCGCGGTTCGGCCAGCGCATCCGCGACATCCCCCCGCACCGGGTGCGTGCCCTGGCGACCAACACGGTGCGCCGGCTGGCCGCCCCACAGGCCTTCCTGATGCCCGCCGAGAGCGCGCTGGGACACGCCATCGAGGTCGTCTCCGGACGCGAGGAGGCACGCCTGGTGTACCTGGGCGTCGCCCATGCCCAGCCTTCCGCACCCGGCAAGCTGCGGCTGGTCATCGACATCGGCGGCGGCTCCACCGAGTTCATCATCGGCAGTGGCCTGGACGCGATCGAGCGCGAAAGCCTGCAGGCCGGTTCGATCGCCACCACCCGCCGGTTCTTTTCCGACGGGCGCCTGGACGCCCGCCGCTGGAAGGAGGCCCGCACCGAGGTGCAGGCCGAGTTCCAGCAGTTCGCAGTCCACTTCCGCGCCCTGGGCTGGGACGATGCGATCGGCTCGTCCGGCACCGCCAAGGCGATCGGAGCCATCTGCGCGGGCATGGGGCTGACCAAGGGCGCGATCACCGCCGAGGCGCTGCCGAAGGTACGCGAGGCCCTGCTGTCGGCACGTCGCATCGACGCGATCGAGCTGCCCGGACTGAGCGCCGACCGCCGCCCGATCATCGCCGGCGGCCTGCTGGTGATGGAGGCCGCATTCCAGGCGCTGGGGCTGGAACGGTTGATGACCAGCAAGGCGGCGATGCGCGAAGGCGTGCTGCACGACATCGTTGGCCGTGGCGGCGCGGACGACCCACGCGATGCCGCGGTGGACGCAATGGTCCAGCGCTACGGCATCGACCGGGACCAGGCATTGCGGGTAGAGGCCACCGCGCTGCGGCTGTTCGACCAGGTCGCCGGCGCCTGGGCCCTGGACCAGGACGAGCGGCTGCTGCTGGCCCGTGCCGCCCGGCTGCACGAGCTGGGCCTGACCATCGCCCACAGCCAGTACCACCTCCATGGCGCCTACGTGGTCGAACACTCCGACATCGCCGGTTTCTCGCGCCAGCAGCAGCAGTTCCTTGCTGCGCTGGTGCGCACCCAGCGGCGCAAGATCCCGAGGCAGGCCTTCGACGTGCTTCCCGACCGCCTGCTGCCCGCGGCGCGACACAACGCCGCGCTGATGCGCCTGGCCGTGCTCGTCCACCGCGGCCACGAAGCGGACCCGATCCCGCGGCTGGATGCCCGCGCCGACGGGCCGCTGCTGGAAGTCGCCTTCGACCGGCGCTGGCTGCAGGCCCGCCCGTTGCTGCGGGCGGACCTGGAAGACGAACCGGAGGCGATGAAGGCGCTCGGAGTGGAGCTGCGGATCAGGGCGGAGTGATCCCGGCTGCGGCAGCCGGGGCAGCGGATTCGAGCGCGGGTTCACCGGGAAGCCGTTCGGTCGTCGGCGGAATCGCCGCGCGCAGCTCCCGGGCCCGCACCAACACCGGGTGCGGCGCGGTCTCCTCGGCAGTGGCGAACAGGCCCAAGCGCCGCAGCCAGGCCGAAGCCTCCGGCGCCGTGGTCAGCGCCACCAGCGGGATCGACAACACCATGCCGGCGATCACCGGCGACATCCACAGCGCCAGCGGCGGCGAAACCAGCAGCGCGCACACGCCGCCGACGACGCCACAGGCGGTGACGCCGGCATAGCGGCGCGCCAGCACCGGCCACGGCAGCGTGCCGTCGTCCCGGCGCTGGCTCTCCCAACCCGAATCGCGGCCGGCCAGGACCTCGGCCACCCCGCGCGACTGCACGTACATGGTGATCGGCGCCAGCAGCGTGGTCAGCACGGTCTCCAGCAGCATGCTCGCCAGCATCCGCACCGCGCCACCGCTGCGCCGTCGCGCCCAGGGATCGAAGAAAGCCAGGGTGAAGCCCAGCAGCTTGGGCCCCAGCAGCAGCAGCATGGTGAGGCCGAACACCACCAGGAACCGCTCCGCGCCGGCCGCCCCGCCCCATTGCGAAGGCGCGAACGCGCCGCCCGCAAAGGTCAGCAGCAACCCGATCACGATCAGCATCGCCCACAGCGGTGCGGTCAGGTAGTGGCCGATGCCGGTGAGCATGTGCCAGCGCCCGACCCAATGCAGCCCGCGGGCCGGGATCACCCCGCCATGCTGCAAGTTGCCCTGGCACCAGCGGCGGTCGCGCACCAGCATGTCGGTCAACGACGGCGGGCCTTCCTCGAAGCTGCCGCCCAGGTTGGCGACCAGATGCACCGCCCAGCCGTCGCGGCGCAGCAGCGCGGCCTCGACGAAGTCGTGGCTGAGCACGTGGCCACCGAACGGCCGCGGCCCGCGCAGGGTCGGCAGCCCCGCGCAGGAAGCAAAGGCACGGGTACGCAGGATCGCGTTGTGGCCCCAGTAGTTGCCCTCGGTGCCATGCCACCACGCATTGCCCACCGCCAGCACCTGCCCGTACACGCGACCGGCGAACTGCTGCATGCGCGCGAACAGGGTGTTGCCGTTGACCACGATCGGCAGGGTCTGGATCAGCGCCACCCGGGGGTGCCGCTCCATCGCCCGCGCCAGCCGGACCAGGCACTTGCCGGTCATCAGGCTGTCGGCATCCAGGATCAGCATGTGCGGATAGCCACCACCGAACCGGCGCACCCACTCGGCGATGTTGCCGGCCTTGCGCTCGGTGTTCTCGCTGCGGTGGCGGTAGAACAGCCGCGCATGCCCGCCGGTACGCTCGCGCAGGGCCTGGAAGGCCACCCGCTCGCGAGCGCGGACCTCCGGGCGGGTGCTGTCGCTGAGCACGAAGAAATCGAAATGCGCCAACCGGCCGGTCGACTGCAGCGACTCGTAGATCGCCTGCAGCCCGGCCATCACCCGGTCGGGGTCCTCGTTGTAGGTCGGCGCCAGCAACGCGGTACGCGTGCGCAGGTCCGGCAGCGCCGCCCCCTCGATCAGCCCCAGCCGCTCGGGACGGCGGTAGCCATGGACGATCAGCGCGAAGCCGGCCACCGCGCTGACGAAACTCTGCGCCACCCAGACGAAGAGCGCGGCGAACAGCACGATCGCCAGCCACTCCAGCACGCCGACCCCTCCGGGCCGCAGCGCCCACCACAGCTGGTAGACCGAGTAGCCGGTCAGCGCCGCGGTGCCGCCGAACACGAACAGCCGGCGCAGGCCTGCGTTGCGCGGCGCACCGGGCACCTTGCACGGTGCGGGAGCGTGCTCGTCGAGCGAAGCCACCGGCATCTCCAGCGGGGACTCGGGGGGCAGCAGGGGGGCATCAGGGGTGTGGTCCATTACGTCCATCGGTACAACCATGTCTCCGAAAGTGGGGTGCGGTCGGCGCCCAGCAACCGAGCGCGCAACTCGACCACCGGCCCTGTGCCGGGGTGGAGTTCGAAGGCCAGCCGCCAGCCACCGGCGGGCAGGCGCTGCAGGGAAATGCCGTCGATCCGGCCGTTGTCGGCGAGGATCTCCGGCACCGGCTCGACACCATCGACGGTGGCCGCCAGGTCGATGACGAAGCGACGTCCGGACGCAGCGGCCAGCGCGCCCGACGCAGTCCGCTCCACCCGGGCCAGGCCGGGATTCCAGCCATGGTCGCCGCACCAGTGCAGGCGGTAATCGAAACGGTGCTCGCGACCCGGCTCCAGGCCGGCCTGCGGGCGCCAGAAGGCGACGATGTTGTCCAGGTACTCGTCCGCCGTCGGGATCTCGACCAGGTGGACGTGGCCGCGACCCCAGTCGCTCCCGGGCTCGACCCACAGGCTGGGCCGGCGCTCGTAGTGCGCCTCGGCATCACCGAAGTCGGCAAAATCGCGTTTGCGCTGCATCAGCCCGAAGCCCCGCGGACCCGCATCGGCGAACGCGCTTTCCTGCAGCAGCGCCGGGTTGGCCAGCGGCCGCCACAGCTGCTCCCCGGAGCCGGTCCACAGCGCAAGCCCGTCGGAGTCGTGGACCGCGGCGCGGTAGTCGTCGAAACCGCCGCGGTCGCTGGCATCGAACTGGAACATGCTGGTCAGCGGCGCGATGCCCACACGGTCCAGGCGCACCCTCGGGTACAGCCGCGACTGCGCGTCCATGACCGTCTCATCGCCCGGGGTGATGGCGAAACGGAAGGCGCCGGCCACCGACGGGCTGTCCAGCAGCGCGTGAACGACCACCTGCGTGGCGCCCGGCGCGGGCCGTTCGATCCAGAAGGCGGTGAAACGCGGGAACTCCTCGCCCGCCGGGTCGGCGGTACCCAGTGCCAGCCCGCGGGCGGAGAGCCCGTACAGCTGGCCGCGGGCCACGGCGCGGAAATAGCTCGCGCCCAGGAACACGCAGACCTCGTCGAGGTAGTCGGGCCGGTTCAGTGGTGCGTGCAGGCGGAAGCCGGCAAAACCGTCCACGGGACGTTCCCCGGCGCCGGCCGGCACCGGATTGGCGCCGAAGTCGAACAGCCCCGGCGCGTAGTCGACCGCCCGCGCCTCGCCCTCGGCCACCTCGTATACCTGCACCGGCTCGCGGAACAGGAAACCGGGGTGGAAGAACTGGGCCGTGAACCCGCGTCCCCGCCCGCCCCACAGTGCGCGTCCCGGATCGAAGCGGATGTCCCGCCAGGCGTCGTAGTCCATGCCCTCCAGCCACGCCGGAAGGGACTGTGCGGGTGCCTGCCAGGCACGCCCGGCCAGCGCCCGGGCCAGGGCCGGGACAGTGTCGGCCCCGAACGCCACCGCCCGCCCCCCGGACACCGCCGCACGCGCCGGCGCGCCACCGCCCCACAGGGCGGCAAACGGCAGGCACAGGCTGGCGGCGAGCAGGTCTCGTCGATTCATGGGAGCGTGGGGGAATACGGATGCGTTGCGTTGGGGGATCGGGGCGGGGAGTCGTCGCAGTACCGGGTACCAGCGCCCACGTAAAACCGCGAAAGCTTGGCGTGCCGGGTGTAAAGGCGGTGCGAAGACATACGCCGGTCACACCGCAGCCATCGCCCCGTCATCCCCCGCCACCAAGCTGCATGCACTGGAGGACCGCATGCACTACGCGATCATCAGCGAGACCTGGCCGCCGGAGGTGAACGGCGTTGCACTCACGGTGCAGGCGCTTGCCGAAGGGCTTGAAGCACGGGGCCACCGGGTCACGGTAGTGCGTCCGCGCCAGTCGCGCGATCAGGTCCAACCCGAGGGCACCTGGCTGGTCGACAGCCTGCCCCTGCCCCGCTACCCGGGCCTGCGCATGGGCCGCCCCGCCGGACGCCTGCTGCGCCGCGAGTGGCAGCGCGACTGCCCCGACGCGGTGTACATCGCCACCGAGGGTCCGCTCGGCAACTCCGCGCTGGGGGCGGCGCGCGCCCTGGGCATCCCGGCCGCCACCGGACTGCACACCCGTTTCGACCAGTACATGGACGCGTACGGAGCCGGCCTCCTGCGCGGCCTGGCACTGGCGTGGATGCGGCGTTTCCACAACCGGGGCCACGCGACGCTGGTGCCGACCCGCGAGTTGCAGGAGGAGCTGGCGGGGCTCGGCTTCCGCCAGCTCCGGAGGCTCGCCCGCGCAGTGGACACGGTGCAGTTCGACCCCGCCCACCGCGATCGCGGCCTGCGCGCCAGCTGGGGCGTGGCGCCGGAAGACCCGGTGCTGCTGCACGTGGGGCGGCTTGCGGCGGAAAAGAACCTGGACCTGGCGATCCGGGCCTTCCGCGCCGTGCAGGCGCGGCAGCCGCGCGCCCGGATGGTGCTGGTCGGCGACGGCCCGCTGCGCGCCACGCTGGCCGGTCTGCACCCGGACCTGGAGTTCGCCGGAGTCCGCCGCGGGGATGAGCTGGCGCGCTACTACGCCTCGGCCGACCTGTTCGTGTTCCCGAGCCTGAGCGAGACCTTCGGCAACGTGACCCTGGAGGCCATGGCCAGCGGCCTGCCGGTCATCGCCCAGGATACCGGCGCTGCAGCCGAGCACCTCGTCGACGGCCGCCATGGCGCGGCGGTGCCGCCCGGGGACGACGACGCGTTCGTGCGCGCCTGCGTGCACCTGGGCATGGACCCGGGCCTGCGCCGGGTGATGGGCGCGGCGGCCCGCCAGGCGACCTCGTCCCTCGAGCCGGCCAGCGTGGCCGCGGATTTCGACCGACTCCTGCAGTCACTGGCCACGGAGGCTGGAAATGGCGCACGTTCCTTCGCATAGGCGGCTTGCCAGCGGCGATGCCGCCCTGTGCCTGCTCGCCAACAGCTGGTGTGGCCGCAGCCGCTGGCGGCACGGCTTCGCCCTGGTCAGCCGGCTGGGCGACGGACCGGCCTGGTACGCGTTGATGGCCCTGCTGGTCCTGGCCGATGGCCTCGACGGACTGGCGGTGAGCCTGCGACTGGCACTGACCGGCGTGGTCACGCTGGCCATCTACCGCGCGATGAAACGCTGGACCCGCCGTCCGCGCCCGTTCGCCTCCGACCAGCGGATCCGTGCGTGGGTGGCGCCACTCGACGAGTTCAGCTTCCCCTCCGGACACACCCTGCACGCGGTGGCGTTCACCACCGTCACCCTCGCCTTCTATCCGCTGCTGGCCTGGGTGCTGGTGCCGTTCACCGCGGCGATCGCGGTCTCGCGCGTGGTGCTGGGCCTGCACTACCCCAGCGACGTGCTGGTGGCGCTCGCGCTGGGGCTCATGCTGGGCGGCCTGGGCATCTGGCTGGTACCCACCCTGGTCTAGGACGGGCGACATCCGCGGCGGTGGCCTGCCGCAGCGCACAACCGCTGCAACCGCTGCAACCGCTGCAACCGCCGGCACGCTACGCTTGCCGGATGAACTATCGCCACGCCTTCCATGCCGGCAACCATGCCGACGTGCTCAAGCACATCGTGCTGCTCGCCCTGTGCGATGCACTGCTGGCCAAGCCCGCCGCCGTGTTCGCCCTGGACACCCACGCCGGACGCGGCCTGTACCGGCTGGACGACGCCAAAGCCTTGCGTACCGGCGAAGCGGCAGCCGGCATCGGGCGCTTGCTGGACGACCCGCCGCGGCAGCCGCTGGTCACCCGCTACCTGGGGGCCCTGCAGGCGTGCCGCGCCGTGCACGGAGATACCAGCTACCCCGGTTCCCCGTGGCTGCTTGCGCACGCCCTGCGCAGCCACGATCGCATCGCCGCCTGCGAGCTGCACCCGGAGGAGGCGGCGGAGCTGAAGGCGGTGTTCGCCGGCGACCCGCGCGTGGCGGTGCATGCGCGAGATGGCTACGACGCGGTCCGTGCCCTGCTTCCTCCCCGTGCCGGCGAGGAGCGGATCAACCGCGGACTGGTACTGGTCGACCCGCCCTACGAGGCACAGCTGGACGAATTCGATACCGTGCTGGCCGCCGCCCGCGACGGACTGGGGCGCTGGCCGCAGGCCTGCTGGGCGATCTGGTACCCCATCAAGCGCCGGCGCGCCCTGCACCCGTTCCTGCGCCGGATCCCCGGCCTGCCGGCGAAGTCCGCGCTGGTCGCCGAGCTGATGGTCCGGCCCGACGATTCGCCCTTGCGCATGAACGGCAGCGGGATGCTGCTGCTGAATCCGCCATGGCAACTCGACACCGCCCTGGCCGCGGTGCTGCCCGTGCTTTCCACACGGCTGGGCGAGCCGGGCGCGGCCTGGCGGCTGGATTGGCTGCGTCCGCCGCCGTGACCGGCGCCACGCCCACCTCGATGAAGGATTCCTTTACATCTGCTGTGCCACCATCGCGCCCATGCCTGCCCGTGAACGCCTACCTCCCTGGCACGAGCGCCAACGGCTGCCCAACGGGCGAGAGGTCCTGATCCGGCCGATCCGCCCCGAAGACGCCGATCCGCTCCGTGCCTCGTTCCCCCTGCTGCAGCCGGAGGAAGTCCGGCAGCGCTTCCTGCATTCGATGAAGACGCTGCCGGAAGAGATGCTGGAGCGCCTCACCCGGGTCAATCCCAAGACCGAGTTCGCCCTGGTCGCAGCCGAACCGCTGCCACCCGGCGAGGCCCTGGTGGGCGCGGTGGCCCGCGTGACCACCGACCCGGACGGCGAACAGGGCGAGTTCGCGATCCTGGTCAGTCATTACGTCGCCGGCCAGGGGCTGGGGCGCTACCTGATGACCCGCCTGGTCAAGTGGGCTCGAGGCAAGAAGCTCACCCGCCTGTATGGCGACGTGCTCGAGCACAACCAGCCGATGCTGTCGCTGGCCTATTCGCTCGGCTTCGAACGCCGCTCGATGGAGGACGGCCTGGTCCGCGTGGTGCTGGAGCTGGAACCGGAGGACGCCGCGGGCGCAGCCGTCCCGGGCCGGTTGCGCGAAGCCTGAGCAGGGCCGGCCGGCTCCTGTAAAATCGGCCAGCTTCCACCGCGCTCCCTGATGCAATTGCCCATTCCTGCCCCGCCGCTGCCGCGGGCCGCACAGCAGCGCGCCTGGTGGCGTGCGCCGGCCTCGGTCACCGCCCTCGCCCTCCACGTCGCTTCCGCCGCCGCGGCCCATGCCGGCCCGCTGCTGGCGATCACGCGCGACAACCACGCCGCCCGCCGCCTGGAAGACGACCTGCGCACGCTGCTCGGTCCCCGGGCGACCGCGGAGGGCGGGTTGCCGGTAGTGGCATTCCCGGACTGGGAAACCCTGCCCTACGACCAGTTCAGTCCGCACCCGGAGATCACCAGCCAGCGCCTGGCGGCGCTGCACCGCATGCCGACGCTGGCGCGCGGCATCGTGGTGGTGCCCGTGCAGACCCTGCTGCAGCGGCTGGCACCGACCCGGCACATCGTCGGCGGCGCCTTCGACGTACAGGTGGGCCAACGCCTGGACCTGGACGCGGAGAAACGGCGCCTGGAGTCGGCCGGCTACCGGCACGTGCCGCAGGTGCTCGACCCGGGTGACTTCGCGGTGCGCGGCGGGCTGCTGGACGTCTACCCGATGGGCGCCGACCAGCCGTTCCGCGTGGAGCTGCTCGACGACGAGATCGACACCATCCGCGGCTTCGATCCGGAGAGCCAGCGTTCGCTGGAGAAGATCGACGCCGTCCACCTGCTGCCAGGCCGCGAACTGCCGCTGGAGGAGGACGCGCTGGCCCGCGTACTGGCCGCGCTGCGCGAGCGCTTCGACTTCGACACCCGCCGCAGCGCGCTGTACCAGGACCTGAAGTCGGGCATCGCCCCGTCCGGGATCGAGTACTACCTGCCGCTGTTCTTCAAGCAGACCGCGACCCTGTTCGACTACCTGGCCGGCAGCACGCTGCCGATGCTGGGCGAAGGGGCGCTGGAAGCGGCCGATGCGTTCTGGAAGCACACCGGCGAGCGCTACGAACAGCGCCGCCACGACCTGGAACGGCCACTGCTGCCGCCCGGCGAGCTCTACCTGTCGCCCGAACAGCTGCGCGAACGGCTCAACGAAGGGTCGCGGATCGAGGTCTGCGGCGAGGGCCACCCGCAGCGGGAGCGTGTCCACGTACTGCCGAGCCAGCCGGCGCCGTCGCTGCCGCTGGCGGCGCGCGACCACGTGCCGGCCGATGCGCTCAAGTCCTTCCTTGGCAGCTATCCGGGGCGGGTGCTGATCGCCGCCGACTCCCCCGGCCGGCGCGAGGCGCTGCTGGAGATCCTGCAGTCGGCCGGGATGCAACCCGAAGTGCTGCCCGACTTCGCCAGCTTCCTACCCCCTCTCCCGCCTGCGGGAGAGGGCCGGGGTGAGGGCGCTCCCGGATTCGCGATTGCCGTTGCGCCGCTCGAGGACGGCTTCGCCTTCGACGAGCCGGCTTTCACCGTCCTCACCGAGCGCCAGCTGTTCCCCGAGCGCGCCGCGCAGCCACGGCGTCGCGCGCGGGCGGGACGCGAGCCCGAGGCGATCATCCGCGACCTGGGCGAGCTGTCCGAGGGCGCGCCGATCGTCCACGAGGACCACGGCGTCGGTCGCTACCGCGGCCTGGTCACGCTGGAGGCCGGCGGCGAGAAGAACGAGTTCGTCGAGATCGAGTACGCCAAGGGCGACCGGCTGTACGTGCCGGTCAGCCAGCTGCACCTGATCAACCGCTATTCGGGCGCCTCCCCGGAGACCGCGCCGCTGCACAGCCTGGGCGGTGAGCAGTGGACGAAGGCGAAGAAGAAGGCCGCCGAGAAGGTCCACGACGTCGCCGCCGAGCTGCTGGAGATCCAGGCCAAGCGCCAGGCCCGCGCCGGGCTGGCGATCGACGTCGACCGGGCCAGCTACGAGCCGTTCGCGGCCGCCTTCCCGTTCGAGGAGACGCCCGACCAGCACGCCGCCATCGAGGCGGTGCTGCGCGACCTGCAGTCCAGCCAGCCAATGGACCGGGTCGTTTGCGGCGACGTGGGTTTCGGCAAGACCGAGGTCGCCGTGCGCGCCGCCTTCGCCACCGCCATGGCCGGCAAGCAGGTCGCCCTGCTGGTGCCGACCACGCTGTTGGCCGAGCAGCACTACCGCAATTTCCACGACCGTTTCGCCGACTGGCCGATCCGGGTCGAGGTGCTGTCGCGCTTCAAGAGCACCAAGGAGATCAAGGCCGAGCTGGAGAAGGTCGCCGAGGGCACCATCGACGTCATCGTCGGTACCCACCGGCTGCTGCAGAAGGACGTGCGCTTCAAGGACCTGGGGCTGGTGATCGTCGACGAGGAGCAGCGCTTCGGCGTGCGCCAGAAGGAAGCCCTCAAGGCCCTGCGCGCCAATGTCCACCTGCTGACCCTGACCGCGACCCCGATCCCGCGCACGCTCAACATGGCCATGGCCGGGCTGCGCGACCTGTCGATCATCGCCACCCCGCCCGCGCACCGGCTGGCGGTGCAGACCTTCGTGGTGCCCTGGGACGATGCCCAGCTGCGCGAGGCCTTCGAGCGTGAGCTGGCCCGCGGCGGCCAGGTCTACTTCCTGCACAACGACGTGGAGTCGATCGGCCGCATGCAGCGCGAGTTGCAGGCGCTGGTGCCCGAGGCCCGCATCGGCATCGCCCACGGCCAGATGCCCGAGCGCGAGCTGGAGCGGGTCATGCTCGACTTCCACAAGCAGCGCTTCAACGTGCTGTTGTCGACCACGATCATCGAGTCGGGCATCGACATCCCCAACGCCAACACCATCATCATCCACCGCGCCGACCGCTTCGGGCTGGCCCAGCTGCACCAGTTGCGCGGGCGCGTGGGCCGCAGCCACCACCGCGCCTATGCCTACCTGGTGGTGCCCGACCGCAAGTCGATCACCAGCGATGCGAAGAAGCGGCTGGACGCGATCGCCTCGATGGACGAGCTCGGCGCCGGCTTCACCCTGGCCACCCATGACCTGGAGATCCGCGGCGCCGGCGAGTTGCTGGGCGAGGACCAGAGCGGGCAGATGGCCGAGGTCGGCTTCAGCCTCTACACCGAACTGCTGGAGCGCGCGGTGCGGTCCATCCGGCAAGGCAAGCTGCCCGAGGCCGATGGCGCCGAAGCCCGCGGCGCCGATGTCGACCTGCACGTGCCGGCGCTCATCCCCGAGGACTACCTGCCCGACGTACACACCCGGCTGACGCTGTACAAGCGCATTTCCGGCGCACGCAACCCGGAGGAGCTGCGCGAACTGCAGGTGGAGATGATCGACCGTTTCGGCCTGTTGCCCGACGCGGCGAAGAACCTGTTCGCCATCGCCGAGCTCAAGCTGGCGGCCACGGAACTGGGCATCCGCAAGCTCGACCTGGGGGCCAACGGCGGCCGCATCGAATTCATCGACAAGCCCAGAGTGGACCCGATGGCGGTGATCCAGCTGATCCAGGGCCAGCCGAAGAAATACCGCATGGACGGGCCGGATCGCCTGCGCATGAGCCTGGAACTGCCCGATGCCGCCACCCGGATCGCGGCCGCACATGGATTGCTGGTGGCACTGGGCCCGCGCGGCGGCTGAGCGCAGCCGGGAACTGCCCCAGCCCCGGTGGTTTGTCAATGACCGGGTTTTGCCCTAGTGTGGCTCCTGGCACCCGCGCAAGGCGGGTGCGAGGGGGATACATGAAATCGACCGCACTTTGCCTGCCGTTGCTGCTGCTGGCCGCCTCGGCCGTGCATGCACAGACGTCCACGCCCGGCTGCCCGCAGCTGCCTGCCGACTCGGGCCTGGCCTGGGAGCACCGCGGGACCGGGGGCTCCGACTTCTGCCGCGCGCTGCGCGAGGACGGCAGCGAGGCTTTCGGCCTGTACATCGCCGATGAGTCGCCATTCGAACCGCACCGCAAGAACCGCGAGGAGACCGGCCAGGTCGGCGGCTTCCAGGTGCAGTGGTACCGCGCCGAGATCGCCACCCGGCCCGACATCGCCGCGCGCGAGACACTGATCGAGCTGCCGGACGGGCGCAGGGCCCACCTGTGGTTCCAGGCCCCGACGGGTGACCAGCTGCAGCGTGCCTTCGAGCTGACCCGCGGCCTGCGCTTCGGCGCCGACCGCCAGGTGGCCGGCGGCGCGCCCTGACGGCAGCGGCTTGCCCGCCCGGCCCCCGCGGGCCGGGCCTCAGAAGCGCCCGGCCTGGAAGTCCTGGAACGCCTGCACCAGCTCCTGCTGGGTGTTCATGACGAACGGGCCGTGGCGCGCCACCGGTTCGCCCAGTGGACGGCCGGCGACCACCAGGATGCGGGCCGTGCCCTGCGCGCCGGCCTGCAGCCGCAGCCGCGCGCCACCCTCCAGCACCGCCAGCTGCGGCGCCACCAGCTCCCGCGCCTGTCCGTCGCCACCCACGGACGCACTCCCCTCGAACACGTAGGCAAACGCGTTGTGGCCTTCGGGCAGCACATGCTCCCAGGCCATGCCGGCGGCCAGCGCGACATCCAGGTACACCGGATCGGTGGCCGGCTGCCGGATCGGGCCTTCCACCTCGCCCACCCGGCCGGCGACCACCTTCACCTCGACCCCGTCCACCGGGCGCGCCACCGGGATCTTCTCCGGCGCGAACTCCTGGTAACGCGGGTCGGTCATCTTCAGCCGCGCCGGCAGGTTCACCCACAGCTGGAAGCCGCGCATCCGGCCCTCTTCCTGCTCGGGCATTTCCGAATGCACCAGGCCACGCCCGGCGGTCATCCACTGCACGCTGCCCGGCACCAGCACGCCCTCGTTGCCGTGGTTGTCACGGTGGCGCATGCGCCCGTCGAGCATATAGGTGACGGTCTCGAAACCGCGATGCGGATGGTCCGGGAAGCCGGCCAGGTACTCCTCGGGACGGTCGGTCCCGAACTCGTCGAGCATCAGGAACGGGTCCAGCTGCGGCAGCTGCGGGGTGCCGACCAGGCGGGTCAGCCGCACCCCGGCGCCGTCGGAGGTGGGCATGCCGGGGACGATGCTCCCGACGCGCGCGTATTCGGTGCTCATGGGAGGCCTCCAGGGAATGGATGCGTCCCTATATCGGGGCGCGGCCGGTGCAGTGCAATACGGCCTCAGAACTCCCAAGTCGCCAGCAGTGCCGCGCGTCCGTCCGCCCAGGCCGGATCACCAACGCTTTCGCCGAGGATCTCGCCGAAGCTGGAGGTGTCGGTGTACTGCAGCTGCACGTCCACCGGCCCGAAACCGCGCGACAGGCCCACCATCCAATCGCTGTAGCTGTCCCCGGCGGCGTCGTCGAGGTCGTAATGGCCGGCCTGGACGGCCAGGGTCAGGCCGCTTCCGCCCAGCGGCCATTCGGCGCCGGCGTTGTAGTACAGCCCCTTCTCGCCGAGGTTGAAGATGTCCGGCGAGTACGCCAGGCCGACGTGGTAGTACCCGGCGAAGGACACGGTGGCATTGAGCTCGGTGTAGTCGATGTCATAGCCGTCCGCATGGCCCGGGTACATCACCCTGGACACGTACACGTCCAGGCCGGCGCCGGCGCCAAGGTCGCCGGACCAGCCGACGTAGGGCTCCAGCTCCCAGTCCATGCCGTCGTCGGGATCGTCGAAATCCACGTTGGCGGCCGAGGCGCCCACGTACCAGCCGCTCTCATGCTCGGCGTACAAGTCCAGCAGCAGGGCCGGATCCTCGCTGGTCTGCGAGACGCCGCGCCAGACGTAGTCGCTGGCACCGGTCACGCTGCCACCCACGCTCCACGCCGGCTCCGCGCCGGACTGGGCAAGGGCCTGGGCCGGGGCGAATGCCAGCGACACGGCCAGCAGGGGAAACAGTGTGTTGCGCATCGCAGGATCTCCGGGGGAACTGGGGCGGGCGGCAGGGCCGCGCGTGGGGCGCGGCACCATACACCCGCGCGGGCGCGCGCGGTAGTAGCGGACCCGGGTGCGTTGACAGGCGCCCTGCCCGCTCCGAACATGCGCCCTCACGCGCACCCGACCCGCCCGGGGGCACCCTGCCCGCACATCCGCGGCCATCGCGTGAACCCCCATCCCCGCCTACCGGAGAACCGCCGTGTCCCTGCGCCTTGCCCCGCTTGCCTGTGCCCTGCTGCTTGCCGCCTGTGGCGGTGGTTCGGGCGACACCGCCGGTGGAGACGGCGACCCCCGGGTGGTGAACGTCTACAACTGGTCGGACTACGTCGCCGAGGACACCATCCCGGGCTTCGAGTCGGCCACCGGCATCCGCGTCAACTACGACGTCTACTCCGAGAACGAGACCCTGGAAGCCAAGCTGACCGCCGGCGGGGCCGGCTACGACGTGGTGTTCCCGTCCGCGCGCCCGTTCGCCCAGCGACAGATCGCCGCCGGCCTGTACCTGCCGCTGGACAAGGCGAAGCTGTCGAACCTGCAGCACCTGGACACGGACATCATGGAAGGCCTGGCCGACATCGACCCGGGCAACCAGTACGTGGTCCCCTACATGTGGGGCACCACCGGCCTGGGCGTGAACGTGGAGAAGGTGCGCGCCGCGCTCGGCCCGGACGCCCCGCTGGACTCGTGGGACCTGCTGTTCGACCCGGCCAACGCCGGAAAGCTCGCCGACTGCGGCATCACCGTGCTCGACGATGACCAGGAGGCCTTCGGCGCGGCGCTGATCTGGATGGGCCGCGACCCCAATGCGGGCACCGCCGACGAGATCGAGGCGGTCAAGCAGGCCTACTCCGCGATCCGCCCCCACATCCGTACCTTCAACAACGCCGAATACAAGGATGCGCTGGCCAATGGCGACGCCTGCCTGGTGATGGGCTACTCCGGCGACATCGGCCAGGCCCGCGACGTGGCTGCCGAGGCGGCGGAAAACACCGGCAACCCGGTGCCGGACATCCGCTACGTGATCCCGAAAGAGGGCGCGATCCGCTGGATGGACGTGATCGCGATCCCGGCCGACGCCCGCAACCCGGATGCCGCCCACGCCTTCGTCAACTACCTGATGGAGCCGCAGGTGATCGCCGCGGTCACCGACTACGTCGCCTACGCCAACGCCAACACCGCCGCCGATGCGCTGATCGACCCGGAAATCGCCGCCGACGAAGGCGTCTATCCGCCGGAGGACGTACGCGCCAGGCTGGTCGACCCGGTGTCGCTGCCCGAGGACGTGCAGCGCCAGCGCGTGCGCGCCTGGACCCAGATCAAGAGTGGCCGCTGAGCGCATGAACGGGGCCGTCGGGCAGCCCGCACCCGCCGCCGTGATCGAGCCATGGCGGGACCCGGCGGCGCAGCCGTTCGTGCGCATCGAGGGCGTGACCAAGACCTTTGGCAAGCTCTACGCCTGCGACGACGTCAGCCTGGACATCTACCGCGGCGAGTTCTTCGCCCTGCTCGGTGGTTCCGGGTCCGGCAAGAGCACCCTGCTGCGCATCCTGGCCGGGCTGGAGCAGCCTGACCGGGGCCGGATCCTGATCGACGGCGTCGACGTGACCGCGCTGCCGCCCTACCGGCGGCCGGTGAACATGATGTTCCAGAGCTACGCGCTGTTCCCGCACATGACGGTGGCGCAGAACATCGCCTTCGGCCTGCGCCAGGACCGGCTGCCGGCGGCGGAGATCCGCGACCGCGTCCAGCACATGCTGGAACTGGTGCGCATGCCGCAGCTGGGCAACCGCAAGCCGCACCAGCTCTCGGGTGGCCAGCGCCAGCGCGTGGCCCTGGCGCGTGCGCTGGCCAAGCAGCCCAAGCTGCTGCTGCTCGACGAGCCGCTGGGCGCGCTGGACAAGCGCCTGCGCGAGCACACCCAGTTCGAACTGGTGAACATCCAGGAGCGCGTGGGCACCACCTTCATCATGGTCACCCATGACCAGGAGGAGGCGATGACCATGTCCTCGCGCATCGCGGTCATGGACACCGGCCGCATCGTCCAGGTCTCCACCCCGGCGGTGCTGTACGAGTACCCGGCCACGCGCTTCGTGGCCGAGTTCATCGGCGGCATCAACCTGTTCGAGGGGCGGGTGCTGTCCAGCGACGAGGAGACCGGGATGGTGCGCATCCAGTGCGACCACCTGGACGAGGAACTGCTGGCCCGGCACACCGACCCGCTGCCGGAAGGCACCGCGGTCAGCCTGGCGATCCGCCCGGAGAAGGTCGACGTCCACGAGGCGCCGCCGGAGCGCGGCACGGTCGCCACCGAGAACGTGGTCGAAGGCCGGGTGGCCGACGTCGCCTACCTCGGCGACGTGTCGATCTACCGGGTCAAGACCGCCTCGGGGGCGATCGTCCGGGTCCAGGAAACCCACGTGGCGCGCAGCTCCGAGCCGCACTACGACTGGGACGACACCCTGTGGCTGTCCTGGGAGGCGGCCAGCGCGGTGGTGCTGACCACATGAGGACCCGCGCATGAGGGCCGCCCCCGCCTCCGGCCTGTGGGGGTTCTGGTTCGACGTGGTGCGCAACCTGTTCGGCTGGTTCCGCCTGGTCGGCCGGGAGTTCCGCACCCGTCGCGGGCGCTTCCTGGTGACCAGCCTGCCGATGCTGTGGCTGGGGCTGTTCTTCCTGGTTCCGTTCCTGATCGTGCTGAAGATCAGCTTCTCGCAGGCGGTCTTCGGCCAGGTGCCGCCCTACACCGCGCTGATGGAAACGGCCGCCGACGGCGCGGTCTCGCTGCGGCTGCACGCCTCCAACTACGCGATGCTGCTGACCGACCCGCTGTACGTCGCGGCCTACCTGAAGTCACTCCTGTTCGCGAGCGTGTCCACGCTGTTCTGCCTGCTGCTGGGCTATCCGATCGCCTACGGCATCGCCCGGGCCCGCCCGTCGCTGCGGCTGGTGCTGCTGGTGATGGTGGTGCTGCCGTTCTGGACCAGCTCGCTGCTGCGCACCTACGCGCTGATGGGGATCCTCAAGGCCAACGGGCTGCTCGGGCAGGTGCTGTCGGCGGTCGGCCTGGTCGACCCGGGCTGGGGCATCCTCTACACCAACGCCGCGGTGTACGTGGGCATCGTCTACAACTACCTGCCTTTCATGATCCTGCCGCTGACGGCCACCCTGATGCGACTGGACTTCACCCTGCTGGAAGCGGCCAAGGACCTGGGCGCGAAACCCTGGCATGCCTTCGTGCGCATCACCCTGCCGCTATCGATGCCCGGCATCATCGCCGGCGCGCTGCTGGTGTTCATCCCCGCGGTGGGCGAGTTCGTGATCCCCGACATCCTCGGCGGGCCGGACGCGCTGACCATCGGCCGGGTGCTATGGATCGAGTTCTTCACCAACCGTGACTGGCCGCTGGCGGCCGCGGTGACCATCGCCATGCTGGTGCTGATCGTCGCCCCGACGCTGCTGTTCGAATACATCGAGAACCGCCGCGCCGACCACGAGGCCGAGACATGAACAGGCGCCCGTTCGCGCTCTACACCGCGATGCTGGCGGGGTATGCGTTCCTGTACATCCCGATCTTCTCGGTGATCGTGTACTCGTTCAACGCCTCGCGGGTATCGACCGTGTGGGGCGGGTTCTCGCTGCGCTGGTACTCCGAGCTGGCCTCCAACCAGCAACTGCTGGACGCGGTGCAGCGCAGCTTCCTGATCGCGGCGATCACCGCCACCGCCGCGGTGGCGCTGGGCACGGCCAGCGGGCTGGCGCTGTCGCGCTTCGGGCGTTTCCCGGGGCGCGGGCTGCTGAGCCTGATGAACTCCGCGCCGATGGTCATGCCCGACGTGATGATCGGCCTGTCCTCGCTGCTGCTGTTCGTGACCCTGCAGCAGGCCTTCGACTGGCCCGACCGCGGCATGACCACCATCACCCTGGCCCACATCACTCTGACCGCCTGCTACGTCACGGTGGTGGTGCGCTCGCGCATGACCTCCATGGACGAGAGCCTGGAGGAGGCGGCAATGGACCTGGGCGCGCGGCCGTGGCGGGTGTTCTTCGTCATCACCCTGCCGCTGATCGCCCCGGCACTGCTGGCCGGCTGGCTGCTGGCCTTCACCCTGTCGCTGGACGACCTGGTGATCGCCAGCTTCACCTCCGGCCCCGGCTCGAGCACGCTGCCGATGGTGGTGTACTCCAAGGTCAAGCTGGGCGTCACGCCGGAGATCAACGCGCTGGCCACGATCATCGTGGTGGCGGTCGCCATCGGCGTCAGCCTGGCGGGCATCGCGATGCACCGGCGTGACCGTAGGGCGGAGTAGGCCGAAGGCCGTAATCCGCCGGATCCCGCTGGTGTGCCGTGGTTCGCCATCCGGCGCAATACGCCGCCCCGGGGGCGGCTATTGCGCCCTACGGGTGGCGGTGAGGCGCCAGGTGCGATGGATGCGGGGGTTGCGTTCGAAGTCGGGGGGGAGGGTCGAGGGAGTGATTTCCTCGAGGTGCGCGAAGGCCGCCAGCGCTTCGTCGTCTAGCCTGAAGCGGCGGAAGTTGTTGGAGAAGTACAGCACTCCGCCCGGCGCCAGGCGCGCCACGGCCGCGCGCAGCAGGCGGACGTGGACGGCCTGGATGTCGAAGTCGCCGGCGCGCTTGGAGTTGGAGAAGGTCGGGGGGTCGCAGAACACCAGGTCGTACTGGCCGCGATCGGCCTCCAGCCAGGCCAGGGCGTCGGCCTGCACCAGCTGGTGGCGGCTGCCGCCGATGCCGTTGAGCGCGAGGTTGTCGGCACACCACTGCAGGTAGGTGCCGGACAGGTCGACGGAGGTGGTGGTGCGGGCCCGGCCGACGGCCGCATGCACGGTGGCCGCGCCGGTGTAGCCGAACAGGTTGAGGAAGCGGGTGTCCTCCGCCTCGTCGGCAATGCGCAGCCGCATCGGCCGGTGGTCCAAAAACAGGCCGGTGTCGAGGTAGTCGAACAGGTTCACCCGCAGGCGCGCCTCCCCCTCCTGGACGGTGAGGAACTCCCCGCGCTGGTCAAAGCGGCCGTACTTGCTGCCGCCCTTGCCGCGGGCGCGGGTCTTGAGCGCGACCTGCTCGCGCGGGACCCCGAACACCTCGCGGGCGGCGGCCAGCAGTTCGTTGAGCCGGCGGCGCTGGACGTCCTCGGGGATCGAGGCCGGCGCGGCGTACTCCTGCACGTGCAAGAAGGTACGCGGGGTGGCCCCGGCGGTTTCGTAGACGTCGATCGCCGCCGCGTATTCCGGCAGGTCGGCGTCATAGGCACGGAAGCAGGTGACGCCTTCCTGCCGGCGCCAGGCCTTGAGCCGCCGCAGGTTCTTGCGCAGCCGGTTGGCGACCATCTGCGCGCCCTCGCCCAGCGTCGCCGGCGCCTCGTCCTGCGCGGTGCGCGCCGGGGCGATCGGATCGACCACGATCAGCGTGCACTCGATCGCACCGTTGAACACCTGGTATTTCTTCTTCGCCCGCAGGCCGGTGGCATGGGCCAGTTCGGCATCGCCGCACAACAGGCTGGCGCTCCAGCCCGGAACCGCCCGGCGCAGGGCATCGCCCAGTTCGCGGTACAGCGCCGGATCGGCGGCCAGGCGCAGGTCGTAGGGCGGGTTGCAGACGACCAGGCCGACGTGGGGCCCGTCATCCCCGCGCACACAAGCGTCGTCATCCCCGCGCACGAAAGCATCGTCATCCCCGCGCACGAAAGCGTCGTCATCCCCGCGCACGCGGGGATCCATGGACCTGTCCGCGTCGTCCGCCAACGTCCGTGGGTTCCCGCTTTCGCGGGAACGACGATCCGGCGCCAGGCTGGCGACCGGAGCCACCTTCCATTCGACCAGGCCGGCCAGGCCCGCAAGCACCTCGTTCTCCCGCGCGGCGGCAATGGCGCGCGGATCCAGGTCGCGGCCGGTGAACACCGGGCGCAGGGCGGCGCGGCCCGCGGTTTCGCGTTCGAGCGCCTCCTCCCGCAGGCGCTGCCACTCCGCCTCGTCAAAGCCCTTCCAGCGCGACGGCAGGAAGCCTCCGTGGCGCAGCAGGCCCGGCGCCACGTCCGCGGCCATCAGCGCCGCTTCGATCACCAGGGTGCCGCTGCCGCACATCGGATCCAGCAGTGCGCCCCCGCTGGCATACACCTGCGGCCAGCGGCCGCGCAGCAGCACGCCCGCGGCCAGGTTTTCCTTCAGCGGCGCCTCGCCCTGGTGGGCACGCCAGCCGCGGCGATGCAGCGGCCCGCCACCCAGGTCGACCGACAGCACCGCGCGCCCCTTGCGCACCACCAGGTTCAGGCGCAGGTCCGGGTGTTCCACGTCGACGTCCGGACGGCTGCCGGTGGCCTGGCGCATGGCGTCGACCACCGCGTCCTTGGCACGCTGGGCGGCGTAGCGGGCATGGGTGATGCCGTCGCCAGAGACATGCGCGTCGATCGCCAGGGTGTCGCCGGGGGCCAGCTGCCCCGGCCAGTCGAGCGCCCCGACGCCGGCGTACAGCGCCTCGGCATCCGGGCATTCGAACTCCGCCAGCGGCCACAGGATCCGGCTCGCCAGCCGCGACCACAGCACCGCGCGCTGCGCGTCGGCCAGCGTGCCTTCCACGTTCACACCCGCAATCGTCGCCGTGGCGCGCTCGCAGCCCAGCGCCTGCAGCTCGTCGGCAAGCAGGTATTCCAGGCCCTTTCCGCAGCTGGCGAAGAATTTCATCGGGCGGCTGCCGGCGCCACGCCGGCATCGAGGCGACGCAGCAGTTCGCCAAAGGCGATGGCGCTGGCCTGCACATGTCCGGACAGGCGATGGCCGTCGTCGACCATCAGCAGGCTCGCACGGCGCGCGCGGGCCCAGCCGACCACGTCATCGGCGGGGATCAGCTCGTCGTCCCAGCCATGGATGATGCTGGTCGGGACGGCGTCGGCATCGATGGGATGGGCCTCGTCGAGCCGCACCGGCGGCGCCATCAGGAACAACCCGGCCACCGGCACCAGGCGCGAGACATGACCGGACACGTAGGCGCCGAGGCTGGACCCGGCCAGCACCAGCGGACCGCGCGCCGCGGCAGCCTGCGCCAGGCCATGGAGCCGCTGCAGCCGGGCCGGCACGTCGCCGACCTCGCTGACCTCGCGGCGGGCGTCCAGGTCGGTGTAGTCAGGGCGCTCGTGGGTCCACCCCATCCGCTCCGCGGCTTCCGCCAGCGCGGTCACCTTTGTGGCGTCCGGGCCGCTCTCGAAACCATGGGAAAGGATGCAGTGGCCAGGCATGGCGGGACCGGAGGGCTGGGGGGTTGCGATGCTAGCATCCGCCGCATGCCGCCCGACCCCAGCCCTGCCCTCGCGCCAGGCGCGATCCACGACCGTCCGCTGCCCTACGCCGGGCGCCTGCAGGCCCGCGACCCGGCCACGGTGGACCTGGTGGTGCTCCACTGCACCGAACTGCCCGACCTGGCGACCGCCCGCGAGTACGGCGAACGCATCGTCCACCCCGGCTCGGGCACCGGCAACAGCGGGCACTTCTACGTCGACCGCGACGGCAGCGTGCACCGCTGGGTGCCGGTGGAGCGCGTCGCCCACCACGTGCGCGACTGGAATGCCCATAGCGTCGGCATCGAGCTGGTCAACCGGGGCCGCTGGCCGGACTGGTGGGACTCGCGCCGCCAGGACATGGTCGAGCCCTATCCAGCCGCCCAGCTGGACACGCTGGTGGCGCTGCTGGCCCTGCTGCAACGCGACTGCCCCGGCCTGCGCCGCATCACCGGCCACGAGGACCTGGACACCGGGACCGTGGAGGCCACCGACGCTCCCGCGACCCTGGTGCGGCGCAAGCTCGACCCGGGCCCGATGTTCCCCTGGCCGCAGCTGCTGGCGCGCACCACGCTGCAACGCTGGTTCCCGGGGGCGGAGAGCCCCTCCCCGCTATAATCGCCGGCCCCCTCCTCCGGCCTGCCCCGCGCATGACCCCTCCCGTCACCGAGCTGGTCGAACTGCTCGCCCCCGAACGCCTCGAGGACAACCTGTTCCGGGGCCAGAGCCGCGACATCGGCACCAAGTACGTGTTCGGCGGACAGGTACTCGGCCAGGCCCTGGCCGCCGCCCAGGCCACCCTGTCCGCGCCGCGTGCCGCGCACTCGCTGCACGCCTACTTCCTGCGCGCGGGCAACATCGATGCGCCCATCGTCTACCAGCTCGACCGAACCCGCGATGGCGGCAGCTTCTCGGTGCGCCGGGTCACGGCGATCCAGCACGGCCAGGTGATCTTCTTCATGGCCGCCTCGTTCCAGGAGCAGGAGGCCGGCGCCGAGCACCAGTTGCCGATGCCGACCGTGCCGCCCCCGGAGGACATCGAGCCGGCCGCCGCGGTACCGGAAAAGGTGCTGGCCACGCTGCCGACCAAGGTCCAGCGCTGGCTCTCGCGCACCGGTCCGTTCGAATTCCGCCACGTCTACCCGCGCGACGAACTCAACCCGCCCAAGCGCCCGCCGCACCAGCAGGTCTGGTTCCGCCTGTGCGACAGGGTCGGCGACGACCCGCAGCTGCACCAGGCGCTGCTGGCCTACGCCAGCGACTTCCAGCTGCTGGGCACGGCGACCTTCCCGCACGGCATCAGCTACTACCAGCCCAACGTGCAGATGGCCTCGCTGGACCACGCGCTGTGGTTCCACCGTCCGTTCCGGGTCGACGACTGGCTGCTGTACTCGATCGACAGTCCCAGCGCCCAGGGCGCGCGCGGCCTGGCCCGCGGCCAGGTGTTCGACCGCCATGGCCGGCTGGTGGCCAGCAGCGCCCAGGAAGGGCTGATCCGCGTGGTTGGTGACGCCGCCGCCGCGCGCGCCGTTCCGGCGAAAGGCTGATCGGTGCGCGAAGTCTTCTCCAGCGCGCGGATCGAGAACGTCGAGAAGGTCGCGCAGCTGCTGAGGGATGCGGGGATCGAGGTGCGCATCAGTAATGGGCGCTCCTACCACGGCAGCCGCCGCAGCAGCTTCCGCTACAGCGACCGCGCCGCGCCGCGGGCCTCGGTCTGGGTGATCCAGTCCGACCAGCAACCACAGGCCCGGCAGATGCTGCGCGAGGCCGGGCTCCTGGACAGCACCCGTTCGGGGACACCCACCTATCACTTCCAGAGCCGGCGCGAGGAAGCCGAGCGCCCCACCCGGCGGCGCATGTTGCTGGTCAAGGCGGGCTTGCTGCTGGTGATCGCCGCCGTCGGCGGCACGATGCTGTTCCGGCTCGCCACCCAGGGTCCGCAGGAGCCACAGCTGGCCGCCGGACCGTTCGACGGCAGCATCGGCGCGACCGTGCCGGGCGCGGCACGCGCCGTGCTGGCGCAGGCCCTGGACGGGGTCGGCACCCCCGTCGCCTGCCTGGGCGTGGATGGCGGCAACGCGACGCCTGCCATCATCGACCCGCTGCGACGCCCGGACGTGATCCTGGTCCCGGCGAACCACTGCGCCGAGATCGCCGACGAGGAACAGGGCAGCATCCATCCCGCCACCGGCCAGCCGGCCACGCTGGTGCGCGTGTTCGCGTTCCGTCCCTCCAGCGAGGAGGTGGCGACGATCGAGCTGGAGTCCTACCACCACCGCGGCCGGGCCAGCTACAAGACGCTGCAGGTGGAGCGCATCGACGGCCAGTGGCAGGTGACCGACACCCTGCGCCACGTGGAGAGCCGGGGCCTGATCGGCTTCTGAGCCCGCCACGCCGCCGCGGGCACGCGTAGATGTGGTCCTCACCAAGCGTGGCTATGCTGCGCCGCATGGGCACCGACGCGTACCAGGACCCCAGTGACCTGCGCCTGTTCCACACCGGGACGCACTCGTGCGGATACTGGCCGGAACGGGAGGCGCGCGACCTGGTGCTGGATCCGCGCGATCCGCGCCTGCCGCACTGGTACCCGATGGCGCTGGGCTGGGGCTTCCGCCGCTCCGGCGACATCCTGTACCGACCGCACTGTGCCGGGTGCCGCGCATGCGTCGCCGCCCGGATCCCGGTGCGCCGCTTCCAGCCCAGCCGCAGCCAGCGCCGCTGCCTGGCGCGCAATGCCGCGGTGGAGCTGCGGGTACAGCCGGCCACGCGCACCAACGAGCAGCTCGCGCTCTACCGGCGCTACCTGCGCGCCCGCCACCGGGGCGGCGGCATGGACACCCACGGTGCCACCGAGTTCGACCAGTTCCTGGCCGGCAGCTGGAACGAAGGACGGTTCCTGGAGCTGCGCGAGGACGGGCGCCTGCTCGCCGTCGCGGTGACCGACGTGGTCGAGTCCGCGCTGTCGGCGGTCTACACCTTCTACGAGCCCGAGCTGGCCGGGCGCGGACTGGGGACGCTGGCGATCCTGCGCCAGCTTGAATGGGCACGCCAGCAGGGCCATCGCCACCTGTACCTGGGCTACTGGATCGCGGGACATCCGAAAATGGAGTACAAGCGTCGCTTCCGCCCGCTTGAGATCCACGACGGACGCCGCTGGCGCGACCTGGAACCCGGAGACCCCGCATGACCCTGCCGCCGCGACGGCCCCGCAACACCACGTTTTCCACCCTCCTGCGCCGCCACTGGCCGCTGCTCGCCGTCGCCGGCCTGGCCACACTCGTCGCCGGCTGCGTGCGCATGAACGTGCATGGCGACCCCGATTCCTGGTCGAAGGCGATGCGCGAGCGCGCCGCGGTGCGCGTGGCGACCTACAACACCTCGCTATACGACGAGCAGGCGGGCGGGCTGATTGCGCGCCTGCGTGCCGGGGACGAGGATGCACGCAACGTCGCCGCGGTACTGCAGCGGGTGCGCCCGGACGTGGTGCTGCTCAACGAGTTCGACTATGACGAGGCCGGCGTGGCCGCGAGCCTGTTCCAGCGCGGCTACCTGGAGCAGGCCCAGCCCGGCGGCGGCGAACCCCTCCACTATCCCTACCGCTACCTGGCGCCGGTCAATACCGGCGTACCCAGCGGCCTGGACCTGGACCTCGACGGCACGGTGGGGGGCGAGGGCCGCGACCGCGGCAACGACGCCTGGGGCTACGGACTGCACCCCGGGCAGTACGGGATGCTGGTGCTGTCACGCCACCCGATCCAGGCCTCGCAGGCGCGCACCTTCCAGCGGCTGCCCTGGAGCGCCCTGCCCGGCGCCCGCCAGCCGGTCGACCCGGAGACCGGGGCGGCCTGGTATCCGGAAGAAACCTGGCGCCGGCTGCGGCTGTCGTCCAAGTCGCACTGGGACGTCCCGGTCGTAACCCCGATGGGCACCCTGCACCTGCTGGCCGCGCACCCGACCCCGCCGGTGTTCGACGGGCCGGAGGACCGCAACGGCCGCCGCAACGCCGACGAGATCCGGCTGTGGGCGGAGTACGTGGGCGGCCGCCCCTTGCCCTGGCTGTGCGATGACGCCGGTCGCTGTGGCGGGCTGGCGGAAGACGCCCGCTTCGTGATCGCGGGCGACTACAACGCCGACCCGGTCGACGGTGACAGCGTCGACGGCGCGATCGGGCAGTTGCTTGGACATCCACGGGTCAACGGCGACTTCGTCCCGCGCAGCCGCGGCGCGGTGCTGCGGGCGCGCGAACGCGGATTGCCCAGGCAGGGCGACACGGCGGCACACACCGGCGACTTCGGCCCGCGTGGCGGCACGCTTCGCCTGGACTACGTGCTCCCTTCGCGCAACCTTGCGGTGCGCGACGGCGGGGTGTACTGGCCGGAGCCCGGCAGCCCCGGCGCGGAGGTTGCCGGGGCCAGTGACCACTACCTGGTCTGGGTGGACGTCGCCGCGCCCTGATCCGCCGGTGCGGCCTCGGCCGGCGGCACGGCCGCCGGCACGCGGCCGGGGATCGCGGCGGCGTCCGGCGCCTCGTCCCCCGGCTTGCGCGGGCGGAAGCCGAAGCTGCCATCGCTGCGGGTGGAAATGATCAGTCGGACCATGTTCGACGGCACCATCAGCTCGACCTCGATGGGCTCGCCGTCGGTCGTCTGGCATTCCAGCGTCATCTCCAGCAGCGCGCCGGCGGTGTCGATCTCGCGGCAGATCACGTGGGCACGCTCGCCCTCGCCGTTGAGGAACATCCTGGCGTCGTCGCCCAATACCTCGAGCGCCTGGGGAAAGAAGTAGACCGAGTAGCGGTCGAGGACTCGTGGCTTCATCACGGCTCCGGGAACGGGTGGAAGGTCAACGCAGGTGGACGCGCAGGCGGGCGGCGGCGGCACGGGCCTTCGCGCGTGCCTGCCCGATGTCCGCGCCCAGCGCGAGGGTGACGGCGACGCGGCGCTTGCCCTCCACGCGGGGCTTGCCGAACAACCGCAACTGGGTATCGGGTTCGGCCAGGGCCGCCTCGACGCCTCCGAACACCGGCACGCCGTGGCCCTCGGCCAGCACCGCGCACGAGGCCGACGGCCCCCGGCTGCGCACCACCGGGACCGGCAACCCGAGGATGGCCCGGGCATGCAGCGAGAACTCGCTCAGGTCCTGCCCGGCCAGGGTGACCAGCCCGGTGTCATGGGGGCGCGGGGAGACTTCGCTGAACCAGACCTCGTCGCCGCGCACGAAGAACTCCATGCCGAACACGCCCCAGCCGCCCAGGTCGTCCGAGAGCCGGCGCGCCATGTCCTGCGCGCGCTCCAGGGCCAGCGCCGACATCGGCTGCGGCTGCCAGCTCTCGCGGTAGTCGCCATCCACCTGGGTGTGGCCGATGGGCTCGCAGAAGGTGGTGCCGTCGCGGTGGCGTACGGTCAGCAGGGTGATCTCGTACTCGAAGTCGACGAAGCCCTCGACAATCACCCGTCCGCGACCGGCGCGACCGCCGGACTGCGCGTAGTCCCAGGCGGCATCGACCTCGCCGGCCGCGCGCACGGTCGACTGGCCCTTGCCCGAGGAAGACATCACCGGCTTGACCACGCACGGCAGGCCAACGGCATCGATGGCGGCGAGGTACTCCTCGCGGGTGTCGACGAACCGGTAGTTGGAGGTGGGAATGCCCAGGGTCTCGGCGGCAAGCCGGCGGATGCCTTCGCGGTCCATGGTCAGCCAGGCCGCGCGCGCGGTCGGGATCACCCGCACGCCGCTGCCGCGCTCGGCGAACTCCTCCTCCAGCTCCACCAGGGTGCGGGTATGGATGGCCTCGATCTCGGGCACCACCAGGTGCGGGCGCTCGCGTGCGATCAGCGCGCGCACCGCGGTGCCGTCCAGCATGTCCAGCACGTGGCTGCGATGAGCGACCTGCATCGCCGGCGCGTCCGGGTAGCGGTCGGCGGCGATCACCTCCACACCGAAGCGCTGCAGTTCCAGCGCAACCTCCTTGCCCAGTTCGCCCGATCCCAGCAGCAGCACGCGGGTGGCATGCGGCGACAACGGCGTCCCGAGGGTCACGGACTGGGTACGGGGATGATCGGTCACGGTATCCGGCATGGGGAAGTGGCGGTCGGGCCGCCAAGTCTAGCGGCAGGGGCTGGTGCCGCGCCGAGGTTACGCGTCGCGACCGGGCATGCGATGCTTCGCCCGATGCACGAGCCACGCCCGCGCCACCGCCTCCACCACTGCTCCCGACTGTTCCCGGCCATGCTTGCCGCCCTGGTGCTGCTGGCCGGGTGCAGCGGTGACTCCGACGACCCCGGCGCCCACCTGGCCGGTGTACTGGTGGACATGCAACTTCGCGAGGTCAGCGGGCTGGCCGCCTCCACCCGCCACGAGGACGTGCTGTGGCTGCATGACGACGGTGGCAACCCGGCACGGCTGTTCGCGGTCACCACGCGCGGGCGCCGCCTGGCCAGCTTC
Source organism: Pseudomonadota bacterium (assembly GCA_023388955.1). Taxonomy (GTDB): domain Bacteria; phylum Pseudomonadota; class Gammaproteobacteria; order Xanthomonadales; family Xanthomonadaceae; genus Novilysobacter. The sequence continues at coordinate 12,305 of JAEWFH010000198.1, read as the reverse complement.
AACGTCGACGGCGTGGTCAAGACCGACTGGGAGGACATCGAGTCCTTCCGCCTCGACGGCCGCAGCTACCTGCTGGTGGCCGACATCGGCGACAACGGCGGCCTGCGGCGCAGCCTGCAGCTGCACGTGTTCGAGGAGCCCGAGGAGATCAGCAACGGGCGCCTGAGCCCGGCGTGGTCGATCGCCTTCCGCTATCCCGACGGGCCGCGCGACGCCGAGGCCATCGCGGTCGATGCCACGCGCGGCGAGGTGTTGCTGGTCTCCAAGAAGCGCCAGCCACCGGAGCTTTTCGTCCTGCCCCTGCACCCGCCCACGGTGCAGCTGCTGACCGCGCGCCCGCAGGGCACGCTGTACGGCATGCCGGGCCTGGACGACGACACCGACACCAGCGGCCGGACGCCGCTGGCGCGCCAGGTCACCGCAGCCTCGGTATCGCCCGACCGCGGCACGCTGGCGGTGATGACCTACCGCCACCTGCTGCTGTACGACCGCCGCGAAGGCCAGGACTGGGCCAACGCCGTCGCCGGCACGCCACGGGTGCTGGACCTGCCCTGGCTGCCGCAGGCCGAGGCGCTGGGCTGGTCGGACGACGGACGCTCGTTGCATGCCACCGGCGAGTTCATGCCGGCACCGCTGTACCGCATCAACCCCTGACTTGCAGCCGCCGCCGGCGGCTGCTATCGCTAGCCACCGACCGGGATGGACCCGGTCCACCTGCAAGGAGTTGCACCATGCGCCTGTTGATTCCCGCCGCCCTCGCCGCGGCCCTGATGACCCTCCCGATGTCCGGCAGCGCCGCGCCGCAGGAGCCCGCCCCCGCCGTCGTCGCGGCGACCGACGCGCAACAGGTCGCGGTACAGCTGCTGGATCGCCTGGATGCCGGCGACTACCCCGCCATCGAGGCCAGCTTCACCGACCTGATGCGCGAGCAGGTTCCGACCCCCCAGTTGCGCGAGGTGTGGGAGTCGCTGCCGCAGCAGCTGGGCGCGGCCACCGGCCGGGGCAATCCCGAGCTGGTCGAGCAAGGCGGCTACCAGGTCGTCATGATCCCGCTGCTGTACGAAGGCGGCGTCATCCTGGCGCAGACCGCGGTCGACGCCGAGGGCAAGGTCGCCGGCTTCCTGCTGCAGCCGGCCCAGCAGGCGCCTGCGGCGGAGGCGGCGCCGGGTTCCTGACCCGCGCTCCCGGTACCGGCGGCATGCGCGGCCAGCCCAGCGTCCTGTTCAACACCGCCCGGGTCGAGATCTGGCCGGGTGGCCTGCTGCGCGCGCGCAGCAACCACGACGCCCGTGCGCTCTCCCGCGCCCGCTACGTCCTGCGTCGCAAGCGCGATGGCCGCTACCTCGCGGCCGACCTGCCCGGCGGCCTGTTGCCGCTGGTGGAGCGGCTTCCCCGCGAGCCGGGCATCGAAGAGGCACTGGACCTGCTGGACACACTCCACGACCTCCCGTCGGGACAGGTCCGCGCCTTCGCCACCGATCCCGGCGGCTTGCCCCTGGCCGAGCTCCAGCACCGGCTGCAGAGCCTGGGCCTGGACGAGGCCGGGTACGCCGCACGTACCGGCCTGGAACTGGTAGCCGAGCCGGCCTGCCTGCACCTGGCCGGCCTGGACCGCTATCGCCGGCCCCTGTGGCTGGCCGCGCCGGCCGTCCGCGCCTGGCATCGCCTGCGCCACGCGGCCCGGGCCGACGGGATCACCCTGGAAGCGATCTCGGGCTACCGCAGCCATGACTACCAGCTGGGGATCTTCCAGCGGAAGCTCGAGCGCGGGCAGCGGGTCGGGCAGATCCTCCAGGTCAACGCCGCCCCGGGCTTCAGCGAGCATCACTCCGGACTGGCGTTGGACCTGTCCTGCCCCGGCGAGCCGCCGGCCGAGGAATCCTTCGAAGCCACCCCTGCCTTTGACTGGCTCCAGGCCTACGCCGCCCGCCACGGGTTCCGCATGAGCTACCCGCGCGACAACCCCCACGGCATCATCTACGAGCCCTGGCACTGGCGCTTCAAGGACGCCTGAAAACACATGCAGCAAGGAATGATCCCGGCCCTGGTGGTCGCCGCCAGCAGCTTCCCCGTATTCGTGCTGGCACGCAGTTTCACCCGCGACCAGCCACGGCTGGCCACCCTGCTGAGGCTGGCCGCCGTGGCCATGTTGATCGGCGGCGCCGGGCTGGCCTGGGCAGCCGGCGACGAGACCCGCACCCTCGCGGTCGTCGTGGTCCTGGCCCTGGCCATCAATGGCCTGGGCATCTTCATCCTGGTCGACTACCTGCGCCGCCGCGGGCCGCGCTGACGCCTGGCAGGCCGCGCGCGGCGGCGCACCAGGCCCACCCGCCGCGCCGGGCTCACTCCTGCGATCGCGGCGTTGGCGCCGTGCCCTTCCCGGACGCCTGGTCCGCGATCCGCCACAGGTACAGTCCGGCGTAGGTGCGCCATGGCCCCCAGCGCTCGCCACGCGCCGCGGTCTCCCGCGGGGTCGGCAGCGCGTCCAGGCGGTCCACCGCCTGCAGGCCCTTGCGGATCCCCAGGTCGTCGACGGGCAGCACGTCCGGACGTCCGAGCCGGAACATCAGCATCATCTCCACCGTCCAGCGGCCGATGCCGCGGATCGCCACCAGCGAGTCGATGATCGCCTGCTCGTCCATCCAGGCCAGCCGCCTCGGGCCGGGGATCGCCCCTTCCTCCTCGCGGCGGGCCAGGTCGCGCAGCGCCAGCACCTTGTTGCCGGAAACCCCGCAGGCGCGCAGCGTGTCGTCGTCCACCCGGGCCAGCGTGTCGGCGTGCAGCCGCCGGCTGCCGATCGCCACCTCCACCCGTCCGGTGATGGTGGCCGCGGCCTTGCCGCTCAGCTGCTGGTAGAGGATCGAGCGCGCCAGCGCGTCCACCGGATCGAAGCTGCGGCGCCAGCGCGGATCCGGCGGGATCGGCCCGATCTTCTCCAGCCATGGCGCCAGCCGGCGATCACGGCGCAGGTGGGCGTGCGCCATGTCGGTGTCGAAGCCGCGGCGGTAGCGGGCCATCTCAGCGCCTGCCCGTGTCGAGCGCCCAGGCCAACCAGGCCGCGATCATCAGCACGCCGCCCGCCGGGGCCGCCACCGTGGGCCAGCCCAACAGGCGGCCGGCGACGACGCTGCCGGAAAACAGCAGCGTGCCCAGCAACAGGCCCACCAGCGCCGCCCGGCCCAGCCTGCGCGGGGTACGCGGCGTCAGGGCTGCCAGCGCGATGCCATGGCCGAACAGGAACAGCGCAGCGGACTGCAGCGCCTGCCGCGTCTCTGGCGCGCCTGCATGCGAGGCGTACGCCGCCAGTGCCACCGACGTCGCCGCCATCACCGCGCCCGCTGCCGCCAGCCCGCGCCCGCCGGAGCCCGTGTCCATTTGCGTCATCGCCGCCTCCAGCTCGAAAAAAAGGCGCGCCGTGGTTGCCCACGGCGCGCCCGATGCTACTGCCAGCCGTACCAGGGGCTCAGCGCAGGGCCCAGTAGGCCCGGAACTCGCCTTCCTCGGTGAAGCTGTCGTCGATCCCCTTGGTCCACTCCTCGTAGGGGCGGCCGGTGGTCTCGTAGCCCTGGGTCAGCACCCAGGCGCGCAGGGTGTCACGCACGCGCGGCAGGGTCGCCATGTGGCCGTTGAACGGAACCACCGCCTCGCGCTGGGCCTCGACGAAGGTGTGCTCGACCGGGCCTTCCAACTCGATCTCCAGCTTGCCGGCCGGGGCCGGGGTGGCGGCGACCTCGGTCTGCGCCTCCTCACCCTCCGCGCCTTCCGTATCGGACGGCGCGGTGTCGTCGGCCTTCGGACGGACCGGCTGGGCCACGTCGAACGAATAGGTCTCCGAACCGAACTCGTTGGTGATGATCCGCAGCGGACCGTCGGCGACCAGGTCGTTGGCCTCCATGACCTTGTCGATCCACTGCTTGTTGTTGTTCATGGTGCGCATGACGACGTCGTTGTTGCGCTCCACCGCCGCGCTCACCACCAGCAGGTTGACCGCCGGGCGGTCGACGAACTCCGGGGCGACCTCGAACTCGGTGTAGTCGTAGTTCGGCACCGCCGCCAGCATGTTGGACAGGCGCTGCAGGCTCATCTTCATCGCCTCGCCCACGCCGGAGCTCACGTACAGGCCCGAGTAGCGGCCCAGCAGGTTCATCCCGTAGTCCACGTCGTAGGTCTGGGTGATCCTGACGTTGCGGTTGTTCCGGCCGGTCGGGGTCAGCGTGTAGGTGGTGCGCTTGTTGTGGCCGCGCTCCTCGTCCTCGATGACGAAGCTGACGCTCTTGTTCGGGACGACGTCCACGATCTCCCAGCTGCCCTGGCCCAGGCCGTCCTCATCGGAGGTGTAGTCCAGGCGGGCACCGACGCCGGACGCCGGGTCGGAGACACGGATGTCCATGTTGGGGTCGCGCAGCGGAAGCACGTTCCAGTGCGTGAACCGGTTGAAGCTGCTGATCGTGTCGAACACGATCGGCAGGCGGCGGTTGGTCTCGACCGAGTGCTCGACATGGCGCTTCGAAGGCAGCAGGAAGCCGACGACGACAAAAAGGACGGCCACGATGGCCAGCGAAATCAGGAATTCAATGAAGCGGGTCATGTGTTCTCCAGGGCCGGACCCGGGATGGGACGAGGGCGCAGACGGGCAATGCTAGCAAGGTTCCCCGGTCCGGCGCAGCCTCGGGGACCCATGCCGAATGAGGCCTTTCAGCCCGCCATCACACCAGCTTGAGCTCGAACGCCTTCAGGACGGCGCGCGTGCGGTCCCGTACACCCAGCTTGGACAGGATGTTGGAGACGTGGTTCTTGATCGTCCCCTCGGCGACACCGAGCGAGTTGGCGATCTCCTTGTTGGAGAAGCCGCCGGCCATCAGCCGCAGGATCTCGGTCTCCCGCTCGGTGAGCGGATCGGGCTGGTCCAGGCTGACGAACTGGTTGCGCATGTGCTCCAGTCCCGACAGCAGCCGCTGGCTCATCGCCGGCTGCACCAGCGAACCGCCGGCGGCAACGGTCTGGATGGCGTTGACCAGTTGCTCCAGCGACACGTCCTTGAGCAGGAACCCCTTGGCCCCGACCTTCAGCCCGGCCAGCACCAGTTGGTCGTCGTCGAAGGTGGTCAGGATGATGGTCGGCGGCAACTGCCCGGTCCTGGCCAGCGCCTGCAGCGCCTCCAGCCCGGACATCACCGGCATCCGCATGTCCATCAGCACCACGTCCGGCGCTACCGCGGGGACCATCTCCACCGCCTGTTTGCCGTCCGATGCCTCGGCGACCACCTCGATCCCTTCCGCCAGCGACAGCAGCGAACGCACGCCCTGCCGCACCAGCGTCTGGTCGTCCACCAGCATTACCCGTACCGGTCCACTCATGCCCTTGCCTCATGCCCGGCGGCGACCAGCGTCGCGGAAACCGGAACTTCGATATGCAGGCGGAAACCCGCCCGCGCCCCTGTTTCGATCCGCAGCGTCCCGCCCACCTGGGCGAGCCGCTCGCGCATGCCCCGCAGGCCGTTCCCCGCCTCCAGGTCCTCCACCCCGCGGCCGTCGTCGCGCGCATCCATGACGATCCTGCCGCCCTCGAGCCGTGCCGCCAGCCACAGGTTGTCGGCGCCCGCATGGCGCACGACGTTGGTGATGATCTCCTGCGTACAGCGCAACAGCACGTGGGCCCGCTCCGGATCCTCTACCGTGAGCGGCGACTGGATGTCCATGTGGATGTCCAGCGCCGGCACGTTCTCGGCCAATGGCCGCAACGCGGCCGACAGGTCGATGGTACCTCCCTCGCGCAGGTGGCTGACCGCCTCGCGCACGTCGGTCAGCAACAGCCGGGCCAGGGTGTGGGCCTGCCGCACGTGCTCCCGCGGCCGCCCCTCGACCAGGTGTCCGGCCACCTCCAGGTTCAGGCTCAGCGCGGTCAGGTGGTGGCCCAGCAGGTCGTGCAGCTCGCGGGAGATGCGGGTGCGCTCGTTGACCCGGGCGCTTTCGGCCAGCAGGCGGCGGGTGGCGCGCAGCTCGGCGTTGAGCCGGCGCTGCTCTTCGCGGGCCTCGGCCTGCTGGCGGGCCACCAGGGCGGTGACGAACACGAAGCTCGAGAAACCGGCGTACAGCAGCGATTGCGCCGCCGCGATCAGCAGCGGGAAGCCCAGCACGGTCACCCACACCGGGATCGCCGCCAGGTTGCTTCCTACCAGCCAGGCCACGCCCGAACGCACGGGCACCAGCCAAGGCAGCAGGCCGGCCATCACCATCAGCAGCACGCTGCCCAGGCCGGAGCCGGAGAACACGCTGACCCCGATCGCGCACCCGGTCAGCACCAGCAGTGCCACGTTGTCGAGCGCACCATGCCGGCGCCGGCCGAGGTCGCGGCTGATCCACCAGTAGACGATGCCGAAGCTCAGGTACAGCGCGGTCCAACGCGCCACCAGCACCGCGAAGGGGTGGCCGCCGGCCTGCAGTTCCTCGACCGCGCGCGGGTCCAGCCACAGCTGCACCAACCACACGCCGGTGATCGCCCAGGTGAACAGACCGGCGAAGCGCAGCAGTCGGGTGTGGTTCAGCGGACCGATCATCACGGCATCGTAACGGCATTGCAGCGCTTGCGCGGCATGCGCGCCGACCTCCTGAACAGGCCGGAATCGACGCCCCACGCCATCCCGGGTGTCGCGATGCCGGAAGCGCCCGTGCGATAATCGCCCCGATCGCGCTTCCCTGCGATCCGCCCCACCCTGGAGATCGGAATGTCGATCGTCATCCGCGACGTGCGCGAGCACGAGCTGGATTCCGTCCTGGCCCTCAACAACGCTGCAGGTCCCACGATCCTTCCGCTGGACGCGGCCCGGCTGCGCCACTTCTTCGATACCGCCGAGTACTTCCGCGTCGCCGAGCGCGAGGGCAACCTCGCCGGCTTCCTGATCGGCGTAGGCAGCGACAGCGAGCATGACTCCAGCAACTTCCGCTGGTTCCGCGAACGCCACGACGACTTTTTCTACATCGACCGCGTGGTCGTCGCCAGCCGCCGGCGCGGCGGCGGCGTGGGCCGCGCGTTCTACGCCGACGCGCAGAGCTATGCCGAGCCGCGCTATCCGATGGTCGCCTGCGAGGTCTTCCTCGAGGACGGCTCCAACCCGGTCCTGCTGTTCCACGGCAGCTTCGGATTCCGCGAAGTCGGCCAGCACGTCATGCCCGACACCGGGCGCCGCGCCGCGATGCTGATGAAGGACCTGGAAAGCCACGCCTGGATCGCCGACACCTACGGCGATGCACTCCCCGATGTGGCCTGGCTGCGCCCGCGCCAGCTCCCGGCCCCGGTGGACGAGGCAACCGAAGCCCCGCGCTCGACCGGGACCGGCGCATGAACACCGCTGCGATGGATTACGAGCAGGCCGGCGAGGTGAAGATCGGGCAGGTCGGCATCGCCAACCTGCGCATCCGCACGCTGGACGTGGGCCGGCTGGCCGATGAGATGGCCGCCAGGGTGCGTCGCGCCCCGGCGATGTTCGACCGCGCCGCGGTGGTGGTGGACTTCGGCGGCCTCAGCCAGGTACCCGACGCCGCCACCGCGCGGCAACTGATCGACGCCCTGCGCGATGCCGGCGTGCTTCCGGTCGCCCTGGCCTATGGCAGCAGCGACACCGACCGGCTCGCCCGCGAGCTCGGCCTGCCGCTGCTGGCCAAGTTCCGCGCCGCCTACGAGCAGTCCGGGACCGGCTCCGCGCCTCCGCCAGTCCCCGCCCCTGCCCCCGCTCCGGCCGCGGCGCCCCAACCGGCACCGCGCGCGGCCGCGCCGGCCGGCGGCCCGGGCCTGGTCCACGCGCCGCTGGTGCGGTCGGGCCAGCAGGTGTACGCCGACAACCGCGACCTGACCGTGCTGGCCGGCGTCAGCGCCGGCGCCGAGGTGATCGCCGACGGCTCGGTGCACATCTACGGCCCGCTGCGTGGCCGCGCCCTCGCCGGCGCCCAGGGCAACGAGCAGGCGCGGATTTTCTGCCGCGAGTTCCATGCCGAGCTGGTCGCCATCGCCGGCCACTACAAGGTGATGGACGACCTCCCCGCCGGGCTGCGCGGCAAGGCGGTGCAGGTCTGGCTGGAAGAGGGCCAGCTGCATATCGCCGCCCAGGGCCCACAGTGAGCCTGAAAACGGGCATCCTGTCGCAGTCCCGCGGCCAGCCCGCGGCGGCCGAAACATCCCCTATCCCGCGTGCCCGGCGCATCCCCCGCCCGCGCTGGCACGCATCCAACCTGTTCCGGAGGAACCGAACTTGACCGAAATCATCGTTGTCACCTCGGGCAAGGGTGGCGTGGGCAAGACCACCAGCAGTGCCTCCATCGCCTGCGGCCTGGCCCGGCGCGGCCACAAGGTGGCGGTCATCGACTTCGACGTCGGCCTGCGCAACCTCGACCTGATCATGGGCTGCGAGCGCCGCGTGGTGTACGACTTTGTCAACGTCGTCAACGGCGAGTCGAGCCTCAAGCAGTCCCTGATCAAGGACAAGCGCTTCGAGAACCTCTACATCCTTGCCGCCTCGCAGACCCGCGACAAGGACGCGCTGACCACCGAAGGCGTGGAGAAGGTGCTCAAGGAGCTGGAGGAAGAAGGCTTCGACTACATCATCGCCGACTCCCCGGCGGGCATCGAGAAGGGCGCCTTCCTGGCCATGTACTACGCCGACCAGGCGGTGGTGGTGGTCAACCCGGAGGTCTCCTCGGTGCGCGACTCCGACCGCATCCTGGGCCTGCTGGCCAGCAAGACCCGCAAGGCCGAGCAGGGCGAGCGGGTCAGGGAGCACCTGCTGCTGACCCGCTACAGCCCCCGGCGCGTGGAGACCGGCGAGATGCTGAGCATCGGCGACGTGGAGGAGATCCTCGGCATCAAGACCATCGGCGTGATCCCGGAATCCACCGACGTGCTCAACGCCTCCAACAAGGGCGAGCCGGTGATCCTGGATGCGGAAACCGATGCCGCCCAGGCCTACGACGACGCCGTCGCCCGCCTGCTCGGGGATACCCGCCCGATGCGCTACGTAACGCCGGAGAAGAAGGGCTTCTTCAGCAAGATCTTCGGAGGCTGAGCATGGGAATGTTCGACTTCCTGCTGGCCAGGAAACAGACCGCGTCGGTCGCCAAGGACCGCCTGCGCATCATCGTCGCCCACGAGCGCGCCACCCGCGGCGGCCCGGATTACCTGCCGATGCTCCAGCGCGAGCTGCTGGAGGTGATCCGCAAGTACGTCAGCGTCGACGCCGAGGCGGTGAAGGTCGACCTGCTCGGGGAAGGAGACAACAAGGTGCTGGACATCTCGGTCTCCCTGCCCGAGAGCCCTGCCAGCTGAATGACCGTACTGCACCTGTCGGACATCGGCTTCGACGCACCAGCCGCACTGCTTGCGGACTACGGGCTCGAACTGGTGCCGGTGGCCGATGGCGAGGAGATCCCCGGCAGCTACTGGGGTGAATCCGAGGCCGGGCTGATCGGCACGTGCGTGTATGCGCGTGCCGACACCCCGGTGCACTCGTTGCTGCACGAATCCTGCCACCTGATCGTCCTGCCGCCGGAGCGCCGCGCCGCGGTGCACACCGACGCCACCGACTCGGTCGAGGAAGAGGACGCCACCTGCTACCTGCAGATCCTGCTCGGCGACGCCCTGCCGGGCGTGGGCCGAAGACGGATGATGCAGGACATGGACGCCTGGGGATATTCCTTCCGCCTGGGCTCGGCACGCGCCTGGTTCGAGAACGACGCCGAGGACGCCCGCGACTGGCTGGCGCGGCGCGGGCTGCTGCCGGGATGACCGATGGAACCGGCACGCTGGAAGGGCATGCAGGTGGTGAACCGTGGTGCGAACCGGATCTGCGTGCGTGACCCGGACTCGGCCGGGCATTGCCTGAAGTATTCCCTGAGCCCGACCGGAGCGAACCTTGCCGAACTGCGCGCCTGGCGCCTGGTGCAGCCGCGGCTGGACGGCGACGAAAGCTGGCGGCTGGCGGCAAGCGAAGCCATCGTCCAGACCCCTGCCGGCCCGGCACTGCGCTGCGAACTGGTGCGCGATGAGTCCGGCGAGCCGGCGCCCAGCCTGTACCAGCTTCTCGCTGGCCCCGCGTTGCCCGATGCCCAGCGCCAGGCCCTCGCTGAGTCCGTCTGCCGTTTCGAAGCCTGGCTCCAGCGCCAGCATATCCCCTTGTTCGACCTCAACAGCGGCAACCTGGCATGCGTCCAACGTGCCGGCCAAACGGAACTGGTCTGCATTGACCTGAAGTCGGTGCTGGTGCGCAAGGAACTGATTCCGCTGGCGCGCTGGTCGCGTCGGCTGATGCACGCCAAGATCGCCCGCCGCGCCGCGCGCCTGCGCGAGCGCATCCTTGCGCCCCGCGAGGCAGGCCACTAGCCTGCGTTCGTTGCGCCCGCCGGGCGCCCCGCCGGAGATACCGCCGTGACCGCACGCAACCGCCTGCTCGTGCTCGCCATCGCCGGGGCACTCGCCCTGACCGCATGCGACCGCTCCCCGTCCCCGCAGGACGGGACCAATGCCGGGACCGCCACCAGGAGCAGCGGCGCGGACCGTGGCGAGGAGACCGCGGACCAGTTCATCGCCCGCGTCAACGCCGAGATCATGGCGATGTACCCGGAGATCACCACGCCGCAGTGGCTGTCCTCGACCTACATCAACGACGACACCCAGCTGCTCGCTGCCAAGGCCAACGAGCGCTACCTGTCCCGGCTCAACCAGTGGATCGAGGAGTCGCGCCGGTTCGATGGCCAGGAGATGACGCCCGAGACCGCGCGCGCCATCCAGCTGTTGCGCCTGGGCACCTCGATGCCGGCCCCGTCCGACCCGGCCCAGCTGGCCGAGCTGACCCGCCTCACCAGCAAGATGGAAGGCATGTACGGCTCCGGCGAGTACTGCAGGGGCGAGGGCGATTCGCGCCAGTGCCGCCAGCTCGGCGAGCTGGAGGACGTGCTGCGCAACAGCCGCGACTATGACGAGCAGCTGGACGCCTGGCGCGGTTGGCACACGATCTCCCAGCCGATGCGCGAGGACTATGTACGCTTCGTCGAGCTGGTCAACACCGGCGCCGGCGAGCTGGGCTTCGCCGATGCGGGCGAGATGTGGCGCTCGTCCTATGACATGAGCCCGGCCGAGCTGTCGGCCGAGACCGACCGGCTGTGGAACCAGGTCCGGCCGCTGTACGAGCAGTTGCACTGCTATGCCGGCACCCGCCTGGATGCGAAGTACGGCCCCGAGCGTGGCCACGTCGACGGCGGCCTGCTGCCGGCCCACCTGATGGGCAACATGTGGCAGCAGGACTGGGGCAACCTGTGGGACATGCTGGCGCCCTACCCCGATGCCGGCAGCCTGGACATCACCGGCGCGCTGGAGAGCCGCTACCAGCAGATCCACGCCGGCAAGATCGCCCAGGCCACCGGGGACCGCGGCCCGGCGCAGCTGGCCGACCTGGAGCAGGAAGCCCGGGACGCCTCGGCACGCCAGATGACCCGCCGCGCCGAGGACTTCTACACCTCGCTGGGCATGCCGCAGCTGCCCGACAGCTACTGGCAGAACACCCAGTTCATCAAGCCCCGCGACCGCGACGTGGTCTGCCACGCCAGCGCCTGGGACATCGACATGAAGGGCGACGTGCGCACCAAGATGTGCATCAAGCCCAACGAGGAAGACTTCACCACCATCTACCACGAGCTGGGCCACGTGTATTACTACCTGGCCTACAACGACCTGCCGCCGCTGTTCCAGACCGGCGCCCACGACGGCTTCCACGAGGCGATCGGCGACACCATCGTGCTGGCGATGACCCCGCGGTACCTGGAGTCGATCGACCTGGTCGACGCCCAGCAGCAGACCGAGGAGGCGCTGGTCAACGCACAGATGCGCATGGCCTTGGCGAAGGTCGCCTTCCTGCCGTTCGGGTTGATGATCGACCGCTGGCGCTGGGGCGTGTTCGATGGCTCGATCACCCCGGACAACTACAACCAGGCCTGGTGGGACCTGAAGGCCCGCTACCAGGGCATCGCCCCGGTCGATGCGCGCGGCGAGGAGTTCTTCGACCCGGGCGCCAAGTACCACGTGCCGGGCAACACCCCGTACACCCGCTATTTCCTGGCCCACATCCTGCAGTTCCAGTTCTACAAGTCGCTGTGCGATGCCGCCGGCTTCGACGGCCCGCTGCACGAGTGCAGCTTCTACGGCGACAAGGCCGCCGGCGAGAAGCTCCAGGCCATGCTGTCGCGCGGTGCCAGCCAGCCCTGGCAGCAGACCCTGGCCGAGCTCACCGGCGGCGAGAAGATGGACGCCTCCGCGGTGCTGGA
>JAEWFH010000162.1 GCA_023388955.1 Pseudomonadota bacterium | reverse complement strand
AAGCGGAAGAAGTACTCCGGCTCCTGGCCCATCCGCAGGTCGGCCAGCACCAGCTCGCCCCCTTCCTGCCGCGCACCGAGGAAGCCACTGGTGAACCACTCCAGTCGTGCCACCGCGGGCAGTCGCGCAGCCGCCTGGCGGGCGGTGACATCGGAGGCATGCATGCGGAACTGCATCGGCCCACGGTCCGCCACCACCGATCGGAAGCCTTCGGCGTAGCCGTCCGGCGTCATCGCCACGACCCGCCACAGCAGCGTGTTGAACGGCGTCGGCACCGACAGGCGCGGCGCCTCCTCCAGCCCCATTGCGGCCAGCGCGCGGTCGGCCTCGCGCTCGACCATGGACTTGGCGGCCAGCGACCAGCCCACGTACGCGGTACTGAGCACCAGCCCCGCCACCACGGCCCGCTGCGCCGCCGGGCGCGCCTTCCAGGCGAACGCGGCCACGCATCCGACCAGCAGCCACACCGTATACAGGGGATCGATGATGAACAGGCTCGACCACATCACCGGCGGGGTGGGCAGCGGCCACAGCAGCTGGGTGCCATAGACGGTGAAGGCATCCAGCAGCGGATGGGTCAGCAGCGCCAGCTGGATGGCCCAGAACCAGCGCCGCGGGGCCTGCGCCACGCGTCCCCCGCGACCGCGGAAGAACCACCACAGCAAGGCGCCCACCAGCGGCAACACGAACAGCGAGTGGCTGGCGCCGCGATGCAGGGTCATCAGCGCCACCGGGTCATCGGTCAGCAGCCAGATCGGCAGCGAATCCAGGTCCGGCAACGTGCCCAGGCCGGCGCCGGCCAGCAACGCGGCGCGGCGGTGTTCCGGCGGCGCCACGGCGGCGGCCACCGCGCCCCCAAGAAGAATCTGGGTCAGGGAATCCATGCCGGCATCGTACCCGCCGGGGTTTGGCCCGGGCCGTGGCGGGCGGGGCTCAGGCCGCTTGCGGCACGGCCAGCGCGGGTGCCGGGCGGCCCGACAGCGTGGCCAGCACCTCGCCTGCGTGCGTCAGCAGATGCAGGCTGCCGTCGGGGTCCTCGACCAGCGCGGTCAGACTCTCGACCCAGTCGCCGTCGTAGGCATCCAGGTCCAGGCTGCGCCCGGTGCCGTCGCCGATGGCGCGGAACGTCAGCTCGCGCAACCGGCCGATCTCGCGCAGCAGCGGACTGGACAGGTCCAGGCGGCCCACCCGGATCTGCTTGCCGTCCGCGGTGCGGCCCAGCAGTTCCAGCCCCAGCACCGCCACTTCCAGCACGGCACGGTCGACCGGCGCGACCAGGGTGCTGGACCGCTCGCCCCCCATGTCCCCCGAACCCCTCCCCGAAGCACCCAGCCGCAACTCCATCACCGTCCTTCGCACCTGCCACAGCTGTGCCTGCATCCCGCCCGACGCGGGCAACCGCACCGGCTCCCCCACCTGCAACCGGACCGGGCGGTGGGCGCCGGCGACCATCTCGCGCACCAGCAGCGCCGTGCCCGCGGGCCGGCACAGGGCCGATGCGATGTAGAACAGCAGCGAGTTCCGGGCCCGGATCCCTACCGGCACCACCGGTGCGCCGGAGCGCCGGGCGAACTGCACGAAGCCACGGCGCCAGCGGCCCTCGCGCACGCCGCGCCAGCCCAGCCTCGCGACCTCGCCGGCGGGGAAGACGACCACGCAGTGGCCGTCCGCCAGGGCCTGCCCGACCGCGCGCACGCTGCCGGGCCCCGGTGTCCCACCCAGGATGCGCACCGGCAACAGCAGGGACTGCAGTCCTTCCAGTGCCCCCAGGAAATCATTGGCGACCACGCGCACGTCGCGCCGCACCCGGCCCAGCACATCCAGCAGCGCCAGCGCATCGGTACCGCCGGACGGATGGTTGGCGACCACGAGTACGGGCCCGCTGCCGGGGATGCGCCCGAGCCCGGCTTCCTCGACCTGGTACCGCAGGCCCAGGAACCCGAGCGCGGCACGCACGAAATCGAAGCCGTGCGACTGGCCGTGGGCAGCCACGAAGGCCTCCACCCGGTCCAGCCGCAACCAGCGCCCCAGCGCTCCCGCGATGGGCCGTGGCAGCCGCGCGAGGTACCCCCCGGACCAGCGCGGAAAGCGGGCTTGCAGGAGTTCATGCAACCGGTGCATCCGCGCTCCTCCTCCCCTTGTCCGCTGCAGGGTGACGGCGCCAGGCGACGGAGCCGTTGCGGCAAGACGACCGCACGGTGACAGCGCGTCCTTCCTTACTGCAGGGCAACCCGCTCACAGCCGGAATGCGCTGGCGCTCCGGCAGGTAGTATCATCCGCAGCCATCCTTTTATCCGCATGCAGGGATACAGCCCCGATGTCCAGCTACCTGTTCACTTCCGAATCGGTGTCCGAGGGCCATCCGGACAAGATTGCCGACCAGATCTCCGACGCCGTCCTCGACGCCATCCTGACCCAGGACAAGCGCGCCCGCGTGGCCTGCGAGACCATGGTCAAGACCGGCGTGGCGATCGTCGCCGGCGAGATCACCACCAGTGCCTGGATCGACCTGGAGGCGCTTACCCGCAAGGTGATTCTCGACATCGGCTATGACTCCAGCGATGTCGGTTTCGACGGCGCCACCTGCGGCGTGCTCAACCTGATCGGCAAGCAGTCGCCGCACATCGCCCAGGGCGTGGACCGCAAGAAGCCGGAGGAAATGGGCGCAGGCGACCAGGGCCTGATGTTCGGCTACGCCACCAACGAGACCAGCAGCCACATGCCGGCCGCGATCCACCTGTCCCACCGCCTGGTGGAGCAGCAGGCCAAGGTGCGCAAGAAGAAGAACTCGCCGCTGCCGTGGCTGCGCCCGGATGCCAAGAGCCAGGTCACGCTGCGCTACGAGGACGGCCAGGCAGTGGCGATCGACGCCGTGGTCCTGTCCACCCAGCACGCCCCCGGCGTGAAGCAGAAGGACCTGGTCGAGGCCGTGCGCGAGGAGATCCTCAAGCCCGTGCTTCCGGCCAAGTGGCTGCACAGGGACACCAAGTACCACATCAACCCGACCGGCAAGTTCGAGATCGGCGGCCCGGTGGGCGACTGCGGCCTGACCGGCCGCAAGATCATCGTCGACACCTACGGCGGCTGGGCCCGCCATGGCGGCGGTGCGTTCTCGGGCAAGGACCCGTCCAAGGTCGACCGCTCGGCCGCCTATGCCGCGCGCTATGTCGCCAAGAACGTCGTGGCCGCCGGCCTGGCCGACCGCTGCGAGGTGCAGCTGAGCTACGCCATCGGCGTGGCCGAGCCGACCTCGATCTCGGTGACCACCTTCGGTACCGGCAAGGTCGGCGACGAGGTGATCGAGAAGCTGATCCGCGCCCACTTCGACCTGCGCCCGTACGGGATCATCCAGATGCTGGACCTGGTGCACCCGGTCTACCAGCGCACCGCCAGCTACGGCCACTTCGGCCGCAAGCCGCAGGA
>JAEWFH010000159.1 GCA_023388955.1 Pseudomonadota bacterium | reverse complement strand
GGCCTGATTCCGGGGCCTCAGCGGCGCCCGGCCAGCATGGCCATGCGCTGGGCGTCGGCAAGGATGCCGTGCAGCAGCCGCACCTCGCGCTGGTCCAGGCGCGCGCGCAGCAGCAGGCGGCGCAGCTTGCGCATCGCCGACTCCGGTGCCCGGCCCTTGTGGAAGTCGATCTGCTCCAGGGTGTCGGCGAAATGGCCGAACAGGCCTTCCATGTTCTCGTGGCTCGCCGGGGGATCGCGCGGTTCCGCCGCCTCCAGCGGCCCGGCGGCGTCCAGCAGCGCCAGCCGCAGCTCATAGGCGAGTACCTGCACTGCGGCGGCCAGGTTGAGCGAGCTGTAGTCCGGGTTCGCGGGGATATGGACCGCGGCATGGCACAGCTGGAGCTCGCTGTTCTCCAGCCCGGTGCGCTCGCGGCCGAACACCAGCGCCACCTCGCCGCCACCGGCGGCCTCGGCGACCGCCCGCGCCGCCGCTTCGCGGGGCGCCAGTTCCTCGAGCTGGACCCGGCGGCTGCGCGCGGTGCAGCCCAGCACCAGCCGGCAGTCCGCCACCGCCGTCGCGAGGTCCGGGACCACCGGCGCTGCACCCAGCACGTCGTCGGCACCCGCGGCCAGGGCGCTGGATTCGGCGTTGGGCGCCTTCTCCGGGGCGACCAGCACCAGCCGCGCCAGGCCCATCGTCTTGAGCGCGCGGGCGGCCGAGCCGATGTTGCCGGGATGCTGTGTGCCGACCAGCACGATGCGCAGCCGGGAAGCGTGGTTTGCGGGGTCCGGGTTCATGGCGCAATGGTAAACTGCGCGGCCGGCCACGACGTGCCGGTGGCAGTCCCCCCGACGGCCTGCCCTGCTCTTTTCCCCCACCCGCACCCACTCCAGGCAGAGGCCCACGCCATGCAGAAACCCGCCGTCACCCTCATGGTCAAGGCCGCCCGCGCCGCCGGCAACGTGCTGTTGCGGCACATGAACCGCCTGGAGGCACTGAACGTGGTGGAGAAGGCGCGGATGGACTTCGCCAGCGAAGTCGACGGCCTGGCCGAGAAGGAGATCGTGCGCGAGCTGCGCCGCTCCACCCCCGATTACGCGATCCTGGGCGAGGAAGGTGGCGAGGTGAAGGGGCGCGGCGGCAACAGCCGCTTCACCTGGGTCATCGATCCGCTCGACGGCACCAGCAACTACCTGCGCGGCATCCCCCACTTCTGCGTGTCGATCGCGCTGGTGGAGAACGGCGAGCCACTGCACGGCGTGGTCTTCGACCCGCTGCGCAACGAGCTGTTCACCGCCAGCCGCGGCAGTGGCGCCACGCTCAACGACAAGCGCATCCGCGTCGGCGAGCGCAAGGACCTGGACGGGGCGATGATCCTGACCGGCTTCCCGCCCCGCGAGCGCAAGCGCACTTCCGCCCAGCTCAAGACCCTCGACAACCTGATGGGCGAGATCGAGGAGATCCGCCGTACCGGTTCGGCCGCGCTGGACCTGGCCTGGGTCGCCTGCGGCCGCGCCGATGCCTACTTCGAAGCCGGCCTGAAGCCTTGGGACATCGCCGCCGGGGCACTGATGGTGCGCGAGGCCGGCGGCATGATCTGCGACTACCGCGGCAACGCGACCCCGCGCATGGATGGCGCCGGCCCGGATACGCGGCCGCTGATGGCCGCCAACGTCAAGCTCGGTCCGCTGCTGCAGCAGCGGCTGGTGTCGACCGGGTACGCCGCGACCTTCGACGCGTAAACCGGCAGGTTCGACGCATAACCGGTGCGTTGGCATGCGGCGCAATACGCCGCGGAGCGGCTATTGCGCCCTACCCGGAACCGTAAGGCGCAATAGGCGGAACGCCGTATTGCGCCGCATGGCAAACAACGACACACCCGCCACCACGCCCCACCGACGGGACCGCCCCGCCACGACGTGCCACCGTCGCGGCCCGCGCCCCCGGCAGCGCCGCCCCCTCAGGGCCGGCGCGCCAGCTCCGCCTCGTCCTTCGCCTTGGGCATCAGGTCCTGCTTGGTGACCTTCAGCGCACCGCGGTCCAACAGCGGGGCGGCCACGAAGATCGACGACAGGGTGCCGAAGATCACGCCCATGATCATCGCCTCGGCCATGCCCGCCAGCGAGCCGCCGCCGTAGAAGTACAGCGCCAGCATGGTCAGCAGCGAGACCACCGAGGTGATCACGGTGCGCGACAGGGTCTGGTTGATCGAGGCATTGATGATCTCGGTCGGGCTGGCGCGCATGCCGCGGAAGTTCTCGCGGATGCGGTCGAACACCACGATGGTGTCGTTGATCGAGAAGCCCAGCACCGAAAGCAGGCCGGCGAGCACGGTGAGGTCGAACTCGTGCCCGGTGATCGCAAACCAGCCGGCCACGACGATGACATCGTGCAGCGAGGTCAGCACCGCGGCGATCGCGAACTTCCGTTCGAAGCGCAGCGAGATGTAGATCAGGAAGCCGACGACTACGAAGATCAGCGCCCACATGCCGTTGAGGGCCAGTTCGCGGCCGACCTGCGGACCCACGAACTCGGTGCGCATCACGCGCCCCGGGTTGTCCGGGTACGCCAGCGCCTCGGTGACCTGCCGCGCCGTGCGGTCGTTGATGTCCGACTGCTCCGCCCCGCTCGCCTGCCCGGTGTCCGGGCGGAGCCTGATGAGCAGGTCGTTGCCGGAGCCGAAGGTCTGCACCTGGGCGCCTTCCAGCCCCGCCTGCTCCAGGCGCGCGCGCACGTCGTCGACGTCCACCGGCCGCTCGAAGCGGATCTCCGAGACCATGCCGCCGGTGAAGTCCAGGGCGAAGTTGAACGGCGCGCCGTCCCGGACCGTATTGAAGGCCATCGCGCCCAGCGACACGAGGACCAGCAGCACGGATACCAGGATGGAAACCCCGCCCATCCGCATGAACGGGATGCGGCTGCCGTACGGGAACACGTTGAATGGCTTCATGATGCTTGGCTCCCGGTCAGATCGCGACGGTCTTGAGCTTGCGGCGGCTGCCGTAGATCAGGGTGGCAATGCCGCGCGAGGCCGAAACCGCGGTGTACGCGGAGACCGCGATGCCCACGATCAGCGACACCGCGAAGCCCTTGATCGGCCCGGTGCCGAAGGCGAACAGCGCCACGCCCGCCAGGATCGTGGTGATGTTGGCGTCCATGATCGTGCCCGATGCGCGGTCGTATCCCGCGGCGATCGCCGCCTTGGCCGGCAGGCCCGCGCGCAGTTCCTCGCGTATGCGTTCGTTGATCAGCACGTTGGCGTCCACCGACATGCCGACCGTCAGCACGATGCCCGCCAGGCCCGGCAACGTCAGGGTGGCGCCGAACAGCGACATGATCGCCACCAGCACCAACAGGTTCATCAGCAGCGCGATGCAGGTGATGATGCCGAACATGCGGTAGTAGATGAGGAAGAAGACGAGGGTGAAGAGGAAGGCGTACTTCACCGCGGTGACGCCGCGTTCGACGTTCTCCGCCCCCAGGCTCGGGCCGACCACGCGCTCCTCGATGAACATCATCGGGGCGGCCAGCGAGCCGGAACGCAGCAGCAGCGCCAGGTCGGCCGCCTCCTTCATGCTGTCCAGGCCGGTGGTCAGGAACTCCTTGCCGAACACGCCATTGATGTTGGCGACGGAGATGACCTCCTCGCTCACACGGGTGGTCCGGACTTCCTCGCCATTGACCATCCGCACCTCGGGGATGCGCTCGATGAACACCACCGCCATCGGCTTGCCGACGTTCTGGCTGGTGAAGTCGAACATGCGCTGGCCGCCCGCGTTGTTCAGGCGGACCGAGACCGAGGGCGTTCCCGACTGCGGGTCCAGCTGCGAGGCCGCGTGCACCAGCTGGTCACCCGTGGCGATCACGCGGCGGCTGAGCAGGATCGGGATCGGATTGCCATCCGGCCCGATCTCCTTGCGGTAGTAGACCTTCGCGTCCGGCGGAATGTTGCCGGTGGCGATCGCGTCATAGGCATTGCCGTCGAGTGCGGCGCGGTACTCCAGCGTGGCGGTCGCGCCGATGATGCGCTTGGCCTGTGCGGTGTCCTGCACGCCCGGCAGCTGCACCACGATGCGGTCGTTGCCCTGGCGCTGGATCACCGGCTCGGCCACGCCCAGGGCGTTGATGCGGTTGCGCAGGGTGCCGATGTTCTGCTCGATCGCGTCGGCAGTGATCCGCGACAGCTCCTGGTCGGACATCTCCACGGTGATGGTGTTGCCCGAACCGGACAGCTGTAGGGTCGGGTCGGAGCCGAAGATCGCCGTACGAGCCGCGTCGGAGTCGGCCTCCTCGGCCAGGGTGACGGTCACCTCGGTGCTGCCGGGGCGCCGGGTCACCGACTGGTAGCGCACGCGCTGGTCACGCAGCAGCGCGCGCAGGTCCTCGGTGGTCGCGTCCATGCGCTTGTCCAGCGCTGCCTGCTGGTCGACCTGCATGGTGAAGTGGACACCGCCACGCAGGTCCAGGCCCAGCGGCATCGCCTGCGCGCCGAGCGACTGCAGCCAGCCCGGGACGGTGGACGCCAGGCTCAGCGCCACGACGAAATCGTCGCCGAGCACCGGGCGCAGCGTATCGGCCGCGCGGCCCTGCTCGTCCGGGTCGTCAAGGCGCACCAGGAGGGAGTCCTCGCCCAGGTCGATCGCCCGCGGGGTCACCCCCGCCTCGGCGAGGGTGCGCTCGACGCGTGCGCGCAGCGCTTCGTCGACGACACCGCCACGGTCGGCGGTGACCTGGACCGACGGGTCCTGCGGGTACGCGTTGGGCAACGCGTAGACCACGCCAAAGACCAGGACCAGCAGGATGACCAGATAGTGCCAGCGCGAATAAGTCAGCATCGCAACGCCCCTGTGGCGACCCCCGGGCCGCCGGATTCAATCGTGGAGTCCCTTGCGGGAACGGCCAACGGGCAGGTGCCGGGCGGCCGGATAGGCCTGTCAGGCCGACTTGAGGGTGCCCTTGGGCAGTACGTTGCCGACCGAGCCCTTCTGCACGCGGATGCGCACGTTGTCGGCGATCTCGACGGTGATGAAGTTGTCGCCGATGTCGGTGATGGTGCCGGCGATGCCGCCGCTGGTGATGACTTCGTCGCCACGGGCCAGCTTTTCCACCATCGCCTTGTGTTCCTTGGCGCGCTTCATCTGCGGGCGGATCATCAGGAAGTACATGATCGCGATCAGCGCGATCGGGAACAGCAGGGTGCCCATGCCGCCGCCAGGCGCGGCGGCCGGTGCCGCGTGGGCGGGGGCGATCAGGAAGTCGAGCAGGTTCATGGCGGACTCGGGTCGGAAAAGACAAGCCGCCGATTATGCCACGGCGGCCACGGGGGCAATCAGGCCAACGGTGGCGGCTGCGCGCCCCGTGCCGCATGGAAGGACTCGCGGAAGGCCCGGAAAGTTCCCGAGGCGATCGCCGCGCGCACCTGTTCCATCAGCCGCTGGTAGTAGCGCAGGTTGTGCAGCGTGCCCAGCATCGGCCCCAGCATCTCGTTGCAGCGGTCCAGGTGGCGCAGGTAGGCGCGGGTGAAGCCCCCGGCGCAGGCCACGCAGTCGCAGCCTTCCTCGATCGGGCGCAGGTCGTGCTCGTACTTCGCGTTGCGCACCCGCACCGTGCCGGTGGCGGTGAAGTAGTGGCCGTTGCGTCCGTTACGGGTCGGCATGACGCAGTCGAACATGTCGATGCCGCGGGCCACGCCCTCGACCAGGTCCTCCGGCCGCCCCACCCCCATCAGGTAGCGCGGCCGGTCGACGGGCAACTGCGGACAGGTGTGCTCGAGCATGGCGTTGCGCTCGGCCTCCGGCTCGCCCACCGCCAGGCCACCCACCGCGTAGCCATCGAAACCGATGTCCACCAGCGCCGCCGCCGAACGGCTGCGCAGCTGCGGATGCACCCCGCCCTGCACGATGCCGAACAGCGCGGCGTCGGTGCCCTCGTGGGCCCGGCGCGATCGCTCGGCCCAGCGCAGGCTCAGCTCCATCGAGGCGCGTGCGACCGGCTCGGTGGCGGGGTACGGCGTGCACTCGTCGAAGATCATCACGATGTCCGAGCCGAGCACCTTCTGGATGTGCATGCTCTCCTCGGGCCCCAGGAACACCCGGCTGCCGTCAGTTGGGGCGGAGAAGTGCACCCCCGCCTCGGTGATCTTGCGCTTGTGCGCCAGCGAGAAGACCTGGAAGCCGCCCGAATCGGTCAGCATCGGCCCGTCCCAGCGCGCGAAGCCGTGCAGCCCGCCATGCTCCTCGATGACCTGCAGCCCCGGGCGCAGGAACAGGTGGAAGGTGTTGCCCAGGATGATCTGCGCACCCATGTCGCGCAGCTGCTGCGGCAGCACGCCCTTGACCGAGCCGTAGGTGCCCACCGGCATGAAGGCAGGCGTCTCCACGGTCCCGCGCGGGAAGTCCAGCCGGCCGCGCCGCGCCGCGCCGTCGGTGGCCAGCAGCTCGAAGGACATGCGGCTCATGGCCGTGCCTCCGGGAACAGCAGCATCGCATCGCCGTAGGAGAAGAAGCGGTAGCGCGCGTCCGCGGCATGGCGGTAGGCGTGCCGGATCCGCTCGCGGCCGGCGAAGGCGGAAACCATCATCAACAGGGTGCTCTCGGGCAGGTGGAAGTTGGTCAGCATCGCGTCGACCGAGCGGATCCGGTAGCCGGGCAGGATGAACAGGCGGCTTTCGCCCTGGAACGGCCGCAGGATGCCGTCCGGGTTGTCCGGCCCGGGCTGCATGGCCGTCTCCAGCGCGCGCACCACGGTGGTGCCCACGGCGATCACCCGCCCGCCCGCGGCGCGGGTACGCGCGACCTCGTCGACCAGCGCCTGGCCGACCTCGATGCGCTCGGCATGCATCACGTGTTGCGACAGGTCCTCCACCCGGACCGGCTGGAAAGTGCCGGCGCCCACGTGCAGGGTCACCTGCGCGGTGCGCACGCCGCGGGCAGCCAGCGCCTCCAGCAGCGCGGCATCGAAATGCAGCCCGGCCGTCGGCGCCGCCACCGCACCGGCCGCGCGCGCGAACACGGTCTGGTAGCGCTCCGCATCGTCGGCGCCCGGCTCGCGCTGGATGTAGGGTGGCAAAGGCAGGCGTCCGGCCCGTTCCAGGTACTGCTGCAACGGCGCGTCGACCTGGAAGTCGAGCAGGTAGAACTCCCCGTCGCGACCGGAGACCTCCGCCCGGCCACCCGCGTCCAGCTCGATCACCGCTCCGGGCCTGGGCGACTTGCTCACCCCCAGCTGCACCCGCGCGCGGCCGTCGTCCAGCAGCCGTTCGACGAGGATCTCCACCCGCCCGCCGGTCTGCTTGTGGCCGAACAGCCGCGCCGGGATCACCCGGGTGTCGTTGAACACCAGCAGGTCGCCGGGCTGCAGCAGGCCGGGCAGTTCGCGCACCTGGCCATCCACCAGTGCCGCCGGCGCCGGCGGCACCACCAGCAGGCGGCTGGCGGAGCGCTCGGGCAGCGGTGCCTGGGCGATCAGCTCCGGCGGCAGGTCGTAGGTGAAGTCGGATTTCTTCAAGGTCGTGGCAGTGTCGGCGGGCGGCACGGAACGGGCGCCTGTCGGGGCGCCCGCCGGGATCAGCGGGCGCGACAGTCTAGCGGCGCGCGGCTTTATCGTCGCTGGCAGCGCGTGATAGGATCGCGCAATTGATTGATCCATAAAGCGTTTGCCGACGCGCGGCCCGTGCCGCGCGTTTTCGTTCGCCGGCCGCCTGCGGGCACGCCGGCTTTCGGCACCCACCCCCGGAGGAGCCTGACAGATGTCCAGCAACGCCCACGACAACGCCATCGCCGCCAAGCTGAGCCCCCTGCGTGGACACGCAGGCGAGCGCCTGACCGTCGGCCTCGATGACGCCACCCTTGCCCGCTTCGCCGGCAACCCCGACCTGCAGCTGGCAGCCGAGGCCGCCGTCGAGCAGTACGGCCGGATCAAGGACGAGTTCGCGGACCTGCTGGAGCTGGACGAGCGCGAGCAGGTCGACCGCGTGCAGGCCGGCTTCGTCAACTTCTACCCCGATGATGCGGTCAACCCGTACGTGGCCCTGGCCGCCCGCGGCCCGTGGATCATCACCCTCAAGGGTGCGGTGCTGCACGACTCCGGCGGCTACGGGATGCTCGGCTTCGGCCACGCCCCCGCCAGCGTGATCGAGGCAATGGCGCGTCCGCAGGCGCTGGCCAACATCATGACCCCGAGCGTGTCGCAGCTGCGCTTCGAGCGCGCGATCCGCAAGGCGATCGGCCTGGGCGGCGAGTGCCCGTACAGCAACTTCCTGTGCCTGAACTCCGGTTCGGAGTCGGTGACCCTGGCCGCGCGCATCGCCGACGCCAATGCCAAGGCGATGACCGACGAGGATGGCCGCCACGCCGGCGCTACCATCAAGCGCGTCGTCGTCAAGGGCGGCTTCCACGGCCGCACCGACCGCCCGGCGCTGTACTCCGATTCCACCCGCAAGACCTACCTGCAGTACCTGGCCAGCTACCGCGGCGAGGACAGCGTCGTCGCGATCGAGCCCTATGACCAGGCCGCGCTGCAGAAGGTCTTCGATGATGCAAAGACCAACAAGTGGTTCATCGAGGCGATGTTCCTGGAGCCGGTCATGGGCGAGGGCGACCCGGGCCGCAGCGT
>JAEWFH010000139.1 GCA_023388955.1 Pseudomonadota bacterium | reverse complement strand
GCCGCCCCACCGGGGCGGCGTATTGCGCGGGATGGCAAACACCGGCACCCGGCGGATGGCACGCGCCCGCACCCGCCGGATGGCATTCGCCCGTACCAATCGGGTACATCCGGCGCAATACGTCGCCTGCGGCGCCGATTGCGCCCTATGGCGCCCAGCGCAGGGTCAGGGTGTACTCGCGGCCGGGCTGGTTGTACCAGGCGATGGTCTCGTAGTCGCGGTCGAACACGTTCGAGGCCCGCGCCTGCAGCGTCCAGTCGGGGTTGATCGCGTACTCCAGGCGCAGGTCCAGCGTGCCGTAGCCCGGCAGACGGTTGGCATTCGCCGCGTCGTCGTAGCGTGCGCCGTTGCCGAAGGCGCTGACCCCGAAGCGGAAGGCCCCGAAGGCCCGGTCCATGTCCACCCGCGCGGTGTTGCGCGAGCGCCGCGGCAGCCAGTGGTCGTGGTTGCTGCCGGCGCTGTGGTTGCGCGGATCGATGTGGCTGAGCTCGGCGTTGAGATCCCAGCCGGCCAGCGACAGGAAGCCGGTCAGCTCGGCGCCGCGGATACGCGCCTCGTCCACGTTCACCAGGGCGAAGTTCACGTCGTAACCGATGAGTTCATCGATGTCGGTCTGGAAGGCGTTGAAGGTCCAGTTCCAGCCATCGCCGTACTGCGCGATGCCGAGGTTGAGCGTCCTCGACTCCTCGGGTTCGAGCTCGGGATTGCCAAAGCCGCCGGGGTAGTACAGGTCGTTGAAGGTCGGCACCTTGAAGCCGGTGCCGGCGCTGGCGGTGAAGCGGAAGCCGTCGCCGAAGGCCAGGCCGTAGCCGACGCTGCCGGTCGAGTGCCCGCCGAACTGCTCGTTGTCGTCGTGGCGCAGGCTGGCTTCCAGGCTGTGCGCGCCGAAGCTGCCCTGGTACGCCAGGAACAACCCGGTGTTGTCGCGGTCGCGGACGGTGAACTCGGTGCTGCTGGTCACCTGGTCGCGCATCCAGTCGATGCCGGCGCTGAGGGTCTGGTCATCGCCCACGGCGAAGTCGCCCTGTACCGACGCGGTGTCGCGGCGGGTGTCGAAGGTGCTGGCGAACGTGCGCGTGCCGCTGGCGTGGTCGAAGAAGTGGCTGTCGGACTTGTCGTCGGCGCGGCCGATGCGGACGTTGACCTCGGTGCCCTGGTTCGGGCGCCAGCCCATGCGACCGCCGAAGACCTGCTGCCGGGTGTCGGCCTCGTTGCCGCCGAAAATGCTGCCGTCGTACTCGTTGAAGGCGTCGGCCACCAGCGCATGGCCCTCGAGCTCGACGGTCTCGCCGAGCTTGCCGCCGCCGCGCACGCTCACCGAGGTGTTGCGGTAGCCGTCGCGGTCGGGCTCGTCGGCAAAGCAGCCGGCGCCCCAGCCCTCGGCGGTGCCGCGGCAGGAGTTGATGCCGTCGGTGCGCTGCCAGGCGCCCTGGGCCTGGAACCAGCCGCGCTCGCCGGAGCTGCCGATGCCGGCGCTGGCCTGGCGAAGGCGGTTGCTGCCCAGGCCCAGGCTGAAGTTCGAACGCAGGCCTTCGCCGGCCGCGGCGCGGCGGGTGAAGATCTGGATCACGCCGCCGATCGCCTCCGACCCGTACAGGCTCGAGCGCGGCCCGCGCACGATCTCGATGCGTTCGATCTGCTCCACCGGCAGGTCCTGGAAGGCGGCCATGCCCGAGGTGGCCGAGCCGATGCGCACGCCGTCCACCATCACCAGCACGTGGTCGGACTCGGTGCCGCGCAGGAACACCGACGACAGCTTGCCCGGCCCGCCCTGGTTGGCGAGGTTGATGCCCGCGCGCCCGCGCAGCAGGTCGACCAGCGAGGTCGCCTGGCTGCGCTCGATCACCGCGCGGTCGATCACCTGCACCGGGACGTTGCTGTCCTGGGCATTGATGGCGGTACGGGTGGCGGTGACCACGAGGGTGTCGAGGTCGGTGGCCTGGATCGCGCCCGAGGCCATGGCGGCCGGGGACAGGGCAAGCGCCACTGCGGTGGTCAGGATCTGGTGCTGCAGCTTCATCGGTGTCTCCATGCATCGCGCACGCCCGCGCGACCGGGGTCGTTGGGGGTTGCGGGCATGGGGTGCGACGGAAGGGTTGACGTGCTTCGGCACGGCGCGCGCTGCCGCCGCAATGCCCTCCGCATCGCAACCAGTCATCCTCCTGGCCGGTCTCCGGGCTTGCGGGAAGGGCATTGCGATCAGCGGACCGACCGTGATGCCCGGCCCCGGCGCCTTCCCGTGCGGATGCACAGTGGCGGTTTGTCGGGGTGTTCCACGCCTACCGTTGCGGGGGCAGCGCCGGAATGCTCCGCCAGCCGTGGCTGGGATGAAGGTCACCGGCTTCCCGTTTCAACCCTTGGGGGAATCCCCGCGGGTCACCAGAAGTGGGGCGCAGTCTAAGCGATCGCCAGCGGTGGCGCCAAAGCATTCACGCCCGGTCGCGGGGCGTCGGGGTCGATAGAATGCGGACCTCTTTGTCTGGGGGTGCCTGATGGCTGGAGCATGGTGGAGCCGGGACTGCGCGGCCCTTTCACTGGAGCACGCGGACCGCGCCCGGGCGCGGCAGGCCTGCCTGACCAAGCCGCCGGGTGCGCTGGGCCGCCTGGAAACCCTGGCCGTGGAAGTGGCGGCGATGCAGGCCCGTGATCGCCCCCGCGCTGCCCGGGTGCCGGTGCTGCTGTTCGCGGCCGACCACGGCGTGGTGGCCCAGGGCGTGTCGGCGTTCCCGGCCGAGGTGACCGTGCAGATGCTCGCCAACTTCGCCGCCGGCGGCGCCGCCATTGCCGTGCTCGCGCGCGAACTGGGGCTGCCGCTGCACCTGCGCGATGTCGGCACCCTGGCCGAGGGCCCACTGCCCGGCGCCACGATCGACAAATCCTGCTGCGGCACCCGCGACCTGAGCATGGAGGCGGCGATGGACGCGGCCGAAGTGGCGCATGCGCTCGAGGCCGGGCGCCGCGCCGTGGACGAAGCCGGCCCGGATGCCGACCTGCTGCTATTGGGCGAGATGGGCATCGGCAACACCACGCCGGCGAGCGCGCTGGCCTGTGCGCTGGCCGCGCTGCCGGCGGAGGAACTGGTGGGTGCCGGCACCGGTCTTGATGACGCCCGGATCGCACGCAAGCAGCAGGTGATCGAGCGCGCGCTGGCCCTGCACGGCGAGCCGATCGCCGGCGCGCCGACGCCTGCACTCGAGGCGTTGCGATGCGTGGGCGGGCTGGAGATCGCGGCCATGGCCGGGGCGATGGTGGCCGCGGCGCAGCGCGGCGTGCCGGTGCTGGTCGACGGTTTCATCGTCTCCGCCGCGGCGCTGGTCGCGGTGGGCCTCAACCCGGGCGTGCGAGACTGGCTGCTGTTCTCGCACTGCTCGGCCGAGCGTGGCCATGCGCGCTTGCTCGACGCGCTGCAGGCCACGCCGCTGCTGCGGCTCGACCTGCGCCTGGGCGAGGGCTCGGGCGCGGCGCTGGCCCTGCCGCTGCTGCGCCTGGCCTGCGCCCTGCACAACGGCATGGCGACCTTCGAGGAGGCTGCGGTGGCCGGAGCGTCGCCGGCGTGATCCTTGACCTGGTGCGCCACGCCGACACGGGACGCCGTGGGCATATGGACGGCCGCAGCGATCCTCCGCTCGTGGCCGGTGCCACCGACGCGCCCTGCCGGCGCCACGCCGGCATCGGCTGGTCACGGGTGCTGGCGTCGCCGCTGCGCCGCGCCCACGAGACTGCGCTGGCACTTGCGGCGCCGCTGGGTTTGCCGGTGGAGACCGACCCGCGATGGGCCGAGTACGACTTCGGCGACTGGGACGGCCGGCGCCGCGCGGAGCTTCCGGCCGCCGCCGTGGCCGCCTTCCACGCCGACCCGCTGCGTTCCCCACCGCCCGATGCCGAGCCCTGGGAAGCCTTCGGCCGACGCATCGCGGATGCGCTGCGCGCGCTGCAGGCCGACGCATCGGCCAATGCCGGCCCGGTACTCGTGGTCAGCCATGGGGGTTCGCTGCGGATGGCGCTGATCCAGGCCTGCGGCCTGCCGCTGTCGGCATCGTGGGTGCTGCGCATCGGTTACGGCACGCGCCTGCGCCTGCGCGTGGAGGCCGGCGACGATGGCCGCCCCTGGGGCGAACTGCTGGAACTCGTCCAGCCATGAGCCTGCGCCGCATGATCCTCGCCTTCCAGTTCCTGACCCGGCTGCCGACGCCGCAGGTGCGCGACTTCCGCGATGACGACCTCACGCACTCGGCGGCCTACCACCCGCTGGTCGGGATCGCGATCGGCCTGCTGCTGGCGCTGCCGCTGTGGGCCTTCGACGACCGCCCCTGGCTGGCCGCGGTGCTGGCGCTGGCGCTGTGGACCTGGGTGACCGGTGCGCTGCACCTGGACGGCATGAGCGACGTCGCCGATGCGATGGGCGCGGCGCACCGCGATCCCGAACGCTTCCTGGCGGTGCTCAAGGATCCGCATATCGGTGTCTTCGGCGCGGTCAGCCTGGTCATGCAACTGCTGCTGAAGCTGGTGTTGCTGGCCGAGCTCGCCGGCGCCGACTGGTGGTGGGGCATCGTGCTGCTGCCGGCCTGGGCGCGCTGGGGCACGCTGTGGTGGAGCCGGCGCCTGCCGCCAATCCAGCAGGCCGGCATGGCCGAGCGTTTTTCCTGGAAGCTGGGCATGCGCGTGGTGTGGTTGTGGGCGCTGCTGCTGGCGGTGCTGAGCTTCGCGGCGGTGCCGCCGCTGCTGGTGGCGTTGGCACTGGTGCCGCTGATCGGCGTGTACTGGCGGCGCAGGCTGGGCGGCATCTCCGGCGACTGCCTGGGCGCCAGCATCGAGGCGATGGAAACACTGCTGCTGCTGGCGCTGGTGTTGGCGGCCGGCTGGCCGTGAGGTGCGGGCGATCAGGAGCGCGGGGTTTCCTCGCCGGTGGGCGCGGCGGGCAGGGCATCGGCCACGTGCACGGTCGTGCGTACCGGGCCGGCCACCTTCGGGTCGCCCGGGTCGGGGGTGTCCTGGCTGGCGCGCTCCACCTCGGCGGCCAGCGCCTCGCGGCGACCCTTCGGCAGCGCCTGCCAATGACAGTCCTGCAGGGCGCCCTCGAGCGAGTACAGCAGGTTGAGGGAGGGCTTGAAGCCGGCCCGGCGCACGCGCAGGAAGGCCTCGACCGCGCCGGCCTGGCGCAGGTCCTCGCGGTCATGCAGGCCGACCTGCCGCAACAGGGCGGCGGACTTGGGGCCGATGTTGCGCAGCCCGGTGGTCACTTGAGCGAGTCCAGGAACACCGCGGCGATCGCCTCCAGTCCCTGCTGGTCCTCGGTGTCGAAACGGCCGGGCCTGGGGCTGTCAAGGTCGAACACGCCCAGCAGTTCGCCGTCCAGCACCAGCGGCACCACCAGTTCCGAACGGGAGGCCGAGTCGCAGGCGATGTGGCCGGGGAACGCATCCACGTCCTCTACCCGCTGGGTCTGGCGGCTGCTGGCGGCCGCGCCACACACGCCGCGGTCGAGCGGGATGCGCACGCAGGCCGGCAAGCCCTGGAAGGGGCCGACCACCAGCTCGGTGCCATCGAAGAAGTAGAAGCCGACCCAGTTGAGCTCGGGCAATGCGTTGTAGACCAGCGCCGACAGGTTGGCGGCGTTGGCGATCCGGTCGCGTTCGCCGGCGAGCAGGGCGCGGGCCTGGTCGGCCAGTTGCGCGTACTGCTCCGGCCTGGTCCCGGTGAGCGTGGAGGAGGTGAACATGGCGCCAGTCTAGCAGCGG
>JAEWFH010000136.1 GCA_023388955.1 Pseudomonadota bacterium | reverse complement strand
GCCGCCCGAGGTTGATCGCGTCCTTCATCCACTCCACGCCGGCCGAAGCCGGTACCGATCGGATCATTCCCTGTACTCCCCTGGTCCTTCAGGCCGCCTCCCCCAAGGCGGTGCCCATGCGTGGCGGCCGGCCGCGCGGGCGCCGCGGGGTCAGGCGTGGAAACCCGACCCGGTATCCTCCGGCAGCGGCGGCGGCGCGCCCGGCAGGCGGTCGCCGAACACCTGGCGCCAGCCGTAGTACATCGCGCCCGCGCTCACCGGCACCACCACCATGGTCACCAGCACGCCGGCGAGGAGTTCCGCCCAGAACCCGCCCAGCGCGATCCCGAGCAGGCCCGAAACCAGTGCCACCAGCAGCATCACCATCACGCTGAAGACGATGCTGACCAGCATGTAGACCAGCAGCGCCGGCAGGTTGCGGGTGCCCGCCTTCATGCTGGCACGCAGGGCCTGGCCGGCCCCGAGGTCGGTGAACATCACCAGCGCGATGTAGAAGAACGTGTACACCCCCACCAGTACCGCCAGCACCAGCAGCAGGGCGAACCAGCCCAGCAGGCGGCCGGCCGGCAGTTGCGCGATCAGGGCCGGGTCCGGCTGCCCGCCCGGCGGGGTGGACTCGACGATGCGCTGCATCAGCGACACGCCCTCGCCACCGATCATCAACACCAGCAGCAGGGCAACGGCCAGCATGAACACCACTGCGATCAGCACCAGCACCAGCAGCCGGGCGATCTTGCCCGAGCCGAACGCGGCGAACAGCGTCGCCACCCCGGGCGACTGGCCCTGGTCGGCCTGCCGGACCGCCAGCAGCACCCCGCCCATCAGCACCACGCCCAGCGCCCCGACCAGCAGGCTCAGTACCGGGATACTGGCCAGTACGCCGTAGACCAGTCCGATCACCAGCAGCGGGCCCGGATGGCGCCGTACCAGCGCGATGCCGTCCAGCAGCCATTGCGCGCCGCTGCCTGCGTTGACCTTGTTCGCTTCCATCGTCGTCCCCGGGACTGTTTGCTTTGGGCGCGCCGTCAGCGCGCCGCGTTGCGTGAATGATGCACGAAACGACGCAAAACCCGTCGGGCCTGCGGCGCCGCGCCGACCGCGTCCAGCAGCGCGCGGACATCCAAGCCTTCCTGCGCCAGCACCCCGGCGCGGGCCTGCAGGTAGCCGCGCATGTGGGTGGTGCTGAACTCGGGATGGAACTGCACGCCCCAGGTGTTCGCACCGACGTGGAAGGCATGGCAGGGATCGTGTTCGGCGCGCGCCAGCACCACCGCGCCCGGTGGCGGCACCGAGACGTGCTGCACGTGGGTCATCTGCGCCGGGAAACGCGGCGGCAACGGCCCCAGCAGGGCGTCATCGGCTGCCTCCGGCAGCAGCTCGACCTCGAAGGTGCCCATGCGGCGCCCGGCCGGGTTGTCGACCACGGTTCCACCCAGCGCGTGCGCCAGCAGCTGGTGGCCGTAGCAGATGCCCAGCAGCGGCAGGCCGGCCCGCGAGGCGTCCGCCAGCCAGGCGGCGGCGCGCTCGCTCCAGGGCAGGCGCTCGGTGACCATGGCCGCCGAACCGCTGACGATCACCCCGGCGAAGGCATCCAGGGTCGGCAGCTCGTCGCCGCCCTCCACGTCGATGACCACCGCCTCGTCCCGGCCCAGGCCCGCGGCGACGCGGATCCAGTGGTCGAAGCCGCCGTGGCGGCGCAGGGGCGCGGCCGGCTGGCCGGCAACGAGGATCAGGAACGGGGCACGGGATGCGGACGCGATGGCCAAGGCACTGCCTGCAAGGGTGAACGGGGGCGGACGTATACTAGCCGGCTTCCCGCACGCGCCCATGACCATGCCCGAAGCCCCCGCCGCCGGCACCGCGCCGCCGACCTTCCAGCAGCTGATCCAGCGCCTCAATGACTTCTGGGCGGCGCAGGGCTGCGTGCTGATCCAGCCGCTCGACCTGGAGGTCGGCGCCGGCACCTTCCACCCGGCTACCTTCCTGCGCTCGCTGGGCCCGGAGCCGTGGAACGCCGCCTACGTGCAGCCCTGCCGCCGCCCCACCGACGGCCGCTACGGCGAGAACCCCAACCGCCTGCAGCGCTACTACCAGTACCAGGTGGCGATGAAGCCCAGCCCGGACAATATCGTCGAGCTGTACTTCGACTCCTTGAAGGCCCTGGGCGTGGACCCGCTGGTGCACGACCTGCGGCTGGTCGAGGACAACTGGGAGTCGCCGACCCTCGGTGCCTGGGGCCTGGGCTGGGAGGTCTGGCTCAACGGCATGGAGGTGACCCAGTTCACCTGGTTCCAGCAGGCCGGTGGCCTCGAGTGCAAGCCGGTGCTGGGCGAGATCACCTACGGCCTGGAACGCCTGTGCATGTACCTGCAGGGCGTGGACGACGTGTTCGACCTGGTCTGGACCCACGGCCCGGACGGCACCCCGGTGCACTACCGCGACGTCTACCACCAGAATGAGGTCGAGCAGAGCACCTACAACTTCGAGCACGCCGACGTGGAGGTACTGCTGCGCCGCTTCGACGAGTGCGAGGCCGAGGCCGCCAAGCTGGTCGAGCTGGACCTGCCGCTGCCGGCCTACGAGCAGGTGATGAAGGCCAGCCACTGCTTCAACCTGCTCGACGCGCGCCGCGCGATCAGCGTCACCGAGCGCCAGCGCTACATCCTGCGGGTGCGCAAGATCTCCCAGGCGGTGGCGAAGGCGTATTACGCACAGCGCGAGAAGATGGGTTTCCCGGGCCTGAAGAAAACCAAGGCCGCCGCCTGACCCCCGCCTTTCCCCCTCTCCCGCTCGCGAGAGAGGGCCGGGGTGAGGGCAGTTCCCAAGTCCAGCCTGTGATCCTGACTGGACTTGCCATCTGCCCTCATCCGCCCTTCGGGCACCTTCTCCCGCAAGCGGGAGAAGGGAGAAGGAGCCAACCAGATGACCGACATGCAACCACTGCTGATTGAACTGGGTACCGACGAGCTGCCGGTCAAGGCGCTGCCGGGGCTGGCGCAGGCCTTCTTCGATGGCGTCCTGGCTGCACTGGACAAGCGCGGCATTGCCGTCGAGCGCGGCGATGCGCGGCCGCTGTACACCCCGCGCCGGCTCGCCGTGCTCCTGCCGGGGGTGGCGGGCGAGCAGCCCGAGCAACGCTCCGAAGTCCTGGGCCCTTACCTCAACATCGCCCTGGACGCCGAAGGGCAGCCGACCCGCGCGCTGCAGGGCTTCGCCGCCAAGGCGGGGGTGGAGTGGACGGCGCTGGAGCGCACCACCGACGCCAAGGGCGAGCGCTTCGTGCACCGCTCGGTGAAGCCGGGCGCGGCGACCGCGGCGCTGCTGGGCGAGGTCATCACCGAGGCCATCGACGCCATGCCGGTCCCCAAGCCGATGCACTGGGGCGACCACGACCACGCCTTCGCGCGACCGGTGCACTGGCTGGTGGTGCTGCTGGGCGAGACGGTGGTGGAGGCGACGGTGATGGGCGTGGCCAGCGACCGCCACAGCCGCGGCCACCGCTTCCTGCATCCGGCCGCGGTGCGCATCGAGGCGCCCGGCGACTACGTCGAGGCGCTGCGTGCGGCGAAGGTGCTGGTCGACCCTGCGGAACGACGCGGGCGCATCGTCGAGCAGACCGAAGCCGCCGCGTCCGCCGCCGGCGGCAGCGCGCGCATCGACCCGGAGCTGCTGGAGGAGGTCAACGGACTGGTCGAGTGGCCGGCGGCAGTCGCCTGCAGCTTCGAGGAAGGCTTCCTCAAGGTGCCGGCCGAGGCACTGGTCGCCACCATGGAGGCGAACCAGAAGTTCTTCCCGGTGCTGGACGCCGACGGGCAGCTGACCCGCCACTTCATCGGCATCGCCAACATCGAGTCCCATGACGTCGAGCAGGTCCGCAAGGGCTACGAGCGGGTGATCCGGCCGCGCTTCGCCGATGCGCAGTTCTTCTTCGAGGAGGACCTGAAGGAGGGCCTGGCGGCGATGAACGAAGGCCTGGCCAACGTCACCTACCAGGCCTCGCTGGGCAGCATGGCCGACAAGGTCGGCCGGGTGCGGGCGCTGGCCGGGCGGATCGCTGCGCAGGTCGGTGTGGACGCCGGGCTGGCCGGTCGCGCCGCGGCGCTCTCCAAGGCCGACCTGCAGTCACGCATGGTCGGCGAGTTCCCGGAGCTGCAGGGCATCGCCGGGCGCCACTACGCGACCGCCGCCGGCGAGCCGGAGGCGCTGGCCGCGGCGCTGGACGAGGCGTGGATGCCGCGTTTTGCCGCCGATGCCATCGCCCCGTCCGCGCTGGGCCGGGTGCTGGCGATTGCCGAGCGCCTGGACACCCTGGCCGGTGGCTTCGCCGCCGGGCTGCGGCCGACCGGCAACAAGGATCCGTTCGCGCTGCGCCGCAATGCACTGGGCCTGGCGCGCACCCTGGTCGAGGGCGGGATCGACCTGCCGCTCGACGCTCTGCTGGCCGCCGCCGCGGAAGGGGTGGGCGAGGTGCAGGTCGGCAAGAAGCCCGCGCGCGCCGACGTCACCGAACTGCGTGGCTTCGTCTACGACCGCCTGCGCGGCTACTACGCCGAGCGCGGGATCACCCCACAGCAGTTCGAGGCGGTGCTGGCGGTGGCGACCGCGGACGGAGACGGCCTGTCGCTGCCGGACTTCGACCGCCGCCTGCACGCCATCGCCGATTTCGCCAAGCGCCCGGAAGCCGAGGCGCTGGCGGCGGCGAACAAGCGCAGCCGCAACATCCTGCGCAAGGCCGAGGGCGAGGTGCCGGACGCAGTGGATCCGGCGTTGCTGGCCGAGGACGCCGAGCGCGGGCTGGCGACGGCCGTCGACGCGGCGATCGCCGACACCGACCCGCTGCTGGCCAGCGGTGACTACGTCGCGGTGCTGGCGCGGCTGGCCGGACTGCGGCCGCAGGTGGATGCGTTCTTCGACGCGGTGATGGTCAATGCCGAGGACCCGGCACTGCGCGCGAACCGGCTGGCGCTGCTGCGGCGGTTGAGCGACCGGTTGGGAGCGGTGGCCGCGATCGAGTATTTGTCCGCTTGAGGAAGGCATCCGGTGACGGTTCCTAGACGCGCGAAAGGTATCCTGCGCCGATGCACCTTCGCACCCGCCTTGCCGCCCTCGGGCTGATCGTTCTCGCCGGCGGCACGGCCCATGGGGCCGAGATCACCAGCGTCCGCATCCATGGTCTGGAAGAGGCCATGGAGGACAACGTCCTGGCTTCCCTGTCGCTGGTGCGCGCGCAGGGGCGCGAGCTGTCCTGGCGACGCCTGGGCCACCTGGTGCGCGAGGCGGAGGGCGAGACCCGCGAGGCGCTGCAGCCGTTCGGCTACTACTCGCCCGAGATCCACGTCGAGCGCAGCGAGAGCGGCAACGGCCGCGCCAGCTTCGTGGTCGACATCACCGTGCTCCCCGGCGAACCGGTGCGAGTGCGCCACAGCGACGTCGCCATCGAAGGCGAGGCCAGCGACGACTATTACCTGCAGCAGGACCTGGCGGCGTTCCTGCCGCGCCAGGGCGAGGTGTTCGAGCACCTGCTCTACGAAGCCAGCCGCAACCGCATCAGCCGCCGGCTGGGCGTGCGCGGCTACTTCGATGCCGACTTCATCTCGCGCCGGGTCGAGGTCACCCGCGCCGACCAGGCCGCCGACATCGAACTGGTCTGGGACAGCGGCCCGCGCTACGACATGGGGCCGATCCACTTCGAGCAGACGCCGGAAACGATCCTCCGCCAGTCGCTGCTGGACAAACTGGTGTACTGGGAGCAGGGCAGCTACTACCACCAGGGCAAGCTGGACCGGCTGCGCGATTCACTGACCCGGCTGGACTACTTCGCCGCCATCGACATCGAGCCCCGGCCCGGGGACGCGGACGGCCTGGAGGTGCCGGTGGACGTGGTGCTGACCCCGGCCAAGCGCAGCATCTACAGCGCCGGCCTGAGCTACGGCACCGATTCGGGCGCGGGCGTGCGGCTGGGGATGGAGCGGCGCTACGTGAACTCGCGCGGGCACAAGGCGCTGGCGCAGCTGGACTGGGCGCAGCGGCGCAAGACCCTGACCGCGCAGTACCGCATCCCGGCCTTCGCCTGGCTGGACGGCTGGTACACCTTCAGCGCCCAGGCCGCCGACGAGCAGACCGACTGGCTGGACAACCGCCGCATCGAGTTCGTCGCCAGCCGCAGCGGCGAGGTCAACGACCACCTGACCGCGATCGCCTCGATGCATGCGTTGCGCGAACGCTGGTCCTACGTCGCCGTCAACGGCAATGGCGGCCCCGAGCCGCCCGACTACCGGTACGCCACTTACACCTTCCCTTCGATCCGCGCCGAGTACGTGGATGCCGACGACCTGGTCTACCCGCGCGACGGCCTCGCCGGCACGCTGCTGCTGCGCGGCGGCGTGGAGGGGCTGGGGACCGACGCCAGCTTCGCCCAGGCCCGGGCAACGGTGAGCTGGTTCCGCGGCCTGGGCGAGCGCAACCGCCTGATCGTCCGCGGCGAACTCGGCCACACCTTCACCGACGAACTGGTGGCGATGCCGCCGAGCCTGCGCTTCTTCGCCGGCGGCGACCGCAGCATCCGCGGCTACGCCTGGCGCGAGGTCGGCCCGCGCCACCTCGGGCCGGACGGGAAGCTCTATGCGCTGGGTGCGAAGAACGTCGCCACCGGCAGCGTGGAGTTCGAGCACTACTTCACCGAACAGTGGGGCGCGGCCGCGTTCGTGGACGGCGGCAGTGCGTTCGACAGCGATCCGGACTGGCGTACCGGCGTGGGCGCGGGGGTGCGCTGGCGCTCGCCGGTCGGGCCGGTGCGGCTGGATGTCGCCCACGGCCTGGATGACCCGGATTCCTCCTTCCAGATCTACCTCAGCGTAGGGGCGGACCTCTGATGGCGCCGGTGTTCCGCAAGCCCGGCCCGGGCGAGCCGACGGCCGAGGACCGCGAGGCCCGCATCAGTGACCTGCGCGCCCGCCGCGAAGCCAGGCTGCGCAAGCTGGCGGTGCGCTCGGTGCTGGTCGCCGGCGGCCTGGTGCTGGTACTGGTCGCCATCGGCTACTGGCTGCTGAGCACGATCGGCGGACGCGAGTTCCTGATGGCGCAGATCGTGGCCCGGCTGCCCGCCGACACCACCTTGGCCTGGGAGCGTGCGGAAGGTCCGGCCTCCGGCCCGCTCACCCTGTACGACGTGCGCTTCTCGATGCCGCGCCAGCGCGATGCCGAGTGCGTGCCGACGGCCGACACCCCGTGCGAGACCGGCACCCTGGAGTTCTTCGCGCGCCGGGTGCGGATCGACCCGGCGCTGGGACCGCTGCTGGGCAAGCGGCTGCGGCTGGACGCTCTGGAGGTGGAAGGCGCGACCCTGCTGTTGCCCCGCACCGAGGCGCCGTTCCGGTTGCCGCAGTGGCCCGACGTCCTGCCCGGCATCGCGCCGCCGCTGGCCATCCAGGCCGACGACATCCGTGTCGATGACTTCACCGTGCTCAGCGAAGATGCCGCACCCGGCGAGCGCGTGATCCATGTGCGGCGCCTGCGCGGTGGCCTGCTGGCCGAGGACGGCCGGCTGGTGCTGCGCGGCGTGGGGGCCGACACCGACCGTGGCCGCTTCACCGCCGAGGGCGAATACGCACCCGGCGACAACTACCGCACCGACCTGCTGGCCACCGCGGTGCTGCCGGCGCGGGCGGGACGCACGCCGGCGCGGCTGGGCCTGGTGGCGCGCGGCGATCTGTCCGACCTGGCGGTCGCCATCGCCGGGCGCGCGCCCGGCGAAGTGCGCGCCACCCTGCGCCTGCGCGGCGAGCCCGGCGCGCCGGTCGATGCCGGGCCGGGCATGGCCAGCGCGCAGGCACCGCAGTGGCAGCTGGACGCATTCACCGATGCCCTCGACCTTGGGCTGCTGACCGGCCCGGAGGCAACGCCGGCAGCCGATCCGCTGCAGTTGCAGCTGCGGGTCACCGGCGTGGCCGGCGATGCACGGATGCAGGGCGAGCTGCACCAGGGCGACTTCCACGTACGCATGCTGCCCTCGCGCGTGCACCTGGCCGAGCAGTCGATCGACGTCGACCCGCTGGAGCTGGAGCTGCTCGGCGGCACCGTGCGGGTAACCGGCAACGGCGACTTCAGCGAGCCCGGTGCCGGCCGGTTCCGCGCCGGCGTCGCCGCCCGTGGGCTGGAATGGGGCGGCGCGCCGGACACGCCGGCGCTGCGTGCTTCGGGCGAGTTCGGCATCTCCGGCGTACTGGACGAGTGGGCGGTCCACGGCGAGGCACGGCTCGACCGCGGCGAACAGCAGGCCACGGTGCGGCTGGACGGCCGCGGCGACAAGCAGCGCCTCGCGCTGCCCATGCTGGAGGTGGTCATGCCCGGCGGGCAGCTGCAAGGCAGCGGCCACGTTGCCTGGGCGCCGGGCCTGGGCTGGGACGTGCAGGGCGAGTTGCGCGGCTTCGATCCCGGCTATTTCGCGCCGGGCTGGGACGGAGCGGTCAACGGGCAGCTGGCCACCACCGGCGACACGCGCGACGACGGCGGGCTGGAGCTGGAGGCCGCGCTCACCGGCATCGGCGGCAACCTGCGCGGGCGTGCGCTGGACGGCGACGTCCGGTTCGCCATGCACGGGGCGGTGGGAGCGGAGGCCAGCCGCTTCGAGGGCGAGGCCGCGCTGTCGGTCGGCCGTTCGCGCATCGACGCCCGCGGCACCCTGGCCGAGGCGATCGAGGCCGACATCGACCTGCGTCCGCTGCACCTCTCGGACCTGCTGCCGGGTGCTGGCGGCACCCTGCAGGGCGAGGTGCGGCTGGACGGTCCCCTGCCGCTCCCGGGAATCAACGCCGACCTGTCAGGCAACGGCCTGTCGTGGAGCGGATACACCGCCGACTCGATCCACCTGGCCGGCACCCTGCCCTCCGGAGGGCGGGCGGGGACGCTGCAGCTGGATGCCAGCGGCGTCAACGCGGGCATTGCGCTGGACCGGGTCGACGCCACCGCCACCGGCACCCTCCGGCAGATGGAGGTGCAAGGCGAAGCAAGCGGCGAACCGGGCACCCTGGCGCTGTCCGGAAGCGTCGGCCAGGGCGGGCCCGGCTGGCAGGGGCAGATCGGCAGCCTGCAACTGGATCCGGCGCGCGGTGCCGGCTGGACGCTGCAGCAGCCGGCACGCTTCGCACTCGGCGGCGGCAGCGTGCGCCTGGACGGCGCCTGCCTGGCGTCCAGCGCCGGCGGCACGCTGTGCGCACAGGCGGACTGGCCGCGCAGCCTGCAAGTGAACGGCGACGGCCTGCCCCTGTCGCTGCTGGCGGCGTGGTTGCCGGAACAGGAACCGGGCCGGCCCTGGGTGCTGGATGGCGAGGTCGACGTGGACGCACTGCTGCGCCCGCAGGGCAGCGGCTGGGCCGGCCACGTCCGGGTCGACTCGGCCAGCGGCGGGATCCGCAGCAGTGACCGTGCCCGCAACGCGCTGTTCGCCTACCGCAACCTGCGGCTGGACGCGGAGCTGCGGCCACAGGGGATCGACGCCGTCCTCGGTGCCGACCTCAACGCGGAGGGCCGGCTGGACGCGACCGTGGTCACCGGCTGGGACGCGTATGCCCCGCTCAACGGCCAGCTCGACCTGCGCGTACAGGAGCTGACCTGGCTGGAGCTGTTCTCGCCCGACATCGTGGCCCCCGAGGGCCTGCTGACCGCCAGCATGCAGCTGGCCGGCACCCGCGACGCGCCGGCGATCGGCGGCCAGGCGCGGCTCACCGGTTTCCGTACCGAGCTGCCGGCGCTGGCGATCCGCATCGAGGACGGGGCCGTCCAGCTCGATGCCCTGGCCGACGGCAACGCACGCATTGCCGGCAGCCTGCGCACCACCCCGGCCGCCGGTGGCGAGGGCGGCGGCGTGCTGCGGGTCGACGGCAGCCTGGGCTGGCGCGGCCAGGAAACCCCGCTGGAGCTGTCGATCACCGGCGAGGACGTGTTGGTGGTCGACACCGCCGACCTGCACGCCACCGCCAGCCCCGACCTGCAGGTGCACTACCGCGCCGGCGAGCCGCTGCGCCTGACCGGCTCGGTGACCGTGCCGGAGGCGCGCATCGACCTGGAGGACCTGGACAGCGGCGTGTCGCCATCCGGGGACGTGGTGGTGCTGGACCCGATGGACCCGGAGGACGCCGCCGGCCCGGCGACGCCCCTGCACATGGACCTGGTGTTGCGCGTGGGCGAGGACGTCGAGCTGACCGGCTTCGGGCTGGACGCCGGGCTGGGCGGGCAATTGCGCGTGCGCTCGCTGCCCGGTCGCGAGATGACGGCGTCGGGCCACCTCGACCTCCGCGGCCGCTACCGCGCCTACGGCCAGGACCTGCGCGTGCGCCAGGGTCGGCTGACCTGGTCCAGTGACCCGATTTCCGACCCGGTGGTGAACCTGGTCGCCGAGCGCGTGATCGGCGAGGTCACCGCCGGCGTCAACGTCACCGGCCGGGTCAGCAACCTGGAGGCCGAGGTCTGGGCCAATCCCGCCAGCTCCCAGTCCGAGGCGCTGGCCTGGCTGACCCTGGGTCGCCCGCTGTCGACCCTGACCGGTGCCGAGCGCGGCGAACTCAACGCCGCCAGCGCCGCCCTGACCGCCGGCAGCGGCCTGCTCGCCTCGCGCCTGGGCGAGCACATCGGGCTGGACGAAGCCGGCCTGATGCAGAGCCGCGCCCTCGGCGGCAGCGTGCTGGGCGTGGGCAAGTACCTGTCCCCGAAGCTGTACGTCAGCTACGGCGTGTCGCTGCTGGGCACCGGGCAGGTGCTGACGCTGAAGTACCTGCTCTCGCGCGGGTTCGACATCGAGATCGAGTCGAGCACGGTGGAGAATCGTGGTTCGGTTAACTGGCGGACCGAGCGCTGACTATCCCCTTGGACCGCCCATCGCGGGCAGGATCGCGCCGTTGATGTAGCTCGAGCACACCGGCGAGGCCAGCAGCACGTAGGCGGGGGCCATTTCCTCGGGCTGGGCGGGGCGGCCGGCGTCGCTGTCCTGGCCGAACTTCGCCACGTCTTCCGCCGGGCGGTCGGCCGGGTTGAGCGGCGTCCATACCGGCCCGGGCGCCACGCAGTTCACCCGGATGCCCTTGCCCAGCAGCTGCGAGGCCAATGACTTGGTGAAAACGTGGATCGCGCCCTTGGTGATCGAGTAGTCCAGCAGCTGCGGGCTGCCGAACAACGCCACCTCCGAGCCGGTGTTGATGATGCTAGCGCCCTCCTGCATGTGCGGCACCGCCGCGCGCGCCATGCGGAAGTACCCGCCGATGTTGGTGCGCAGGGTCTGGTCGAACTGCTGGTCGGTGATGTCGGTGATCGACTGGGCGTGCTGCTGGAAGGCGGCGTTGTTGACCAGCACGTCCAGCCGGCCGAAGGTCTTGAGGGTCTTCCTGACCGCCTTCTCGCAGAACTTCGTGTCGCCCACGTCGCCGGCCAGCACCAGGCAGCGCGCGCCCTCGGCCTCGACCGCCTTGCGGGTGGTCTCGGCGTCTTCGTCCTCGTCCAGGTGCAGCACGGCGACATCGCAGCCCTCGCGCGCGAACAGCACCGCGACCGAACGGCCGATGCCGGAATCGGCACCGGTGATGATCGCCGCCATGCCCTCGAGCTTGCCGCTGCCGCGGTAGTCGGGCGCAAGGTAGCGCGGGGCGAGGTCGAGCTCATGTTCGTTACCGGGCTTTTCCAGGTGCTGGGCCGGCATCGGGTTGCGCGGCTGCTTGCGGGCGCCGGTCTTCGCCGGGGCCTTTTTCGCCTTCTTCTTCTTCGGTTTGGCGTCGATGTCCTCCTGGATCTCGCGCTGCTCCCCGGCAACCCGCGCGGCCTTGCGTGCCGCCTTGCCGCCTGGCGGTCCGGGGTCGGCTCCTGCGGAGACGGACTTCTTGGCGCTCGCTTTTTTCGCGGACTTGCTGCTGGCCATCGGCTTGGCTCCGTGGGGGGTCCACGAGACAAGCAGAGCGGGTGTTGGAGGGGCGTGTAGGAGGGGCGCGGGTGCCGTGGGATCCGGCGCAATACGCCGCCGGGGCGGCTACTGCGCCCTACGGGTCCGGGCGCAGGCGGTGGCGGTAGCGCCGGCTGCATGGCACCTGCGCGCCGTTGCGCATGGTCAGGCGGGCATCCCCGCTTTCCAGCGGTTCGATCGAGGCGATCTCGTCGAGATTGACGATCCAGCTGCGGTGCACGCGCACGAAACGGGCCGGGTCCAGGCGCGCTTCCAGTTCGGCCAGCGTGGTCCGCAGGGGATACGCACGGCCGTGCACTTGCAGGTTCGCGTAGTTGCCGGAGGCCTGCACATGTTCGATGTCGCGGGCGGCAACCAGGAACTCGCGCCCCAGCTTGCGCACCAGGAAGCGCTCCGGCCGTTCCACCGGCTCGATCGCTTCGCTGCCATCGTCCGGCGGCGCCAGCAGTGCCGCCTCGCCCTGCAGCCGCCGCAGCACGAACCGGTACAGATGCAGCACCAGCACGATGCCGGCGAAGCTGCGGACGTCCTTGAGGTATTCGTAGCCGAACTGCCGCAGCACGTCGCCGAAGTCGTAGTCCAGTCCCTGCATCGCGTAGGCCCCCTCGCGCAGCAGGACCATGCCCGCGACGTGCAGCATCGACCACGCCAGGCTGGCGGCCAAGTACAGCGGCAGGTGCCGCCGCCAGGTGTCCAGGTGCAACGGCCAGCGCGCGGTGAACCACACGACGAAGGGCACCAGCAGCAGCACCATGAGCCGGCTGGACCCTTCCCAGACCCACGGTTCCCACGCGGCATAGGCGAGTTCCTCGCGGACATGGTCCAGATGCACGGCGGCGCCCGCGAACGCGGTACCGATGACGGCGTCCGAGATCCAGAAGCCCGACTCAAGGATCCGGCGGCGCCCGGCGGTCGCGGTCGGCGGCTGGCGGTCCGGCGGCGCGACGGCCTGTTGCGCAAGGGAAGCGGTGGACATGGGTCCGATTCTACGGACCGTGGGTGGGCACGGGCGCGGTTGGTCCCTGCATTCCACCGTTCGTCACTTTTACCGGAGGATCAAGCACTTGCGGGCTGCGCGTGGGGACGCGGGGCGGGGAAGCTGCAATTCCGCCCCGTCCCGGAACCGCAATGGAACGCCGCCACGACATCGACACCCTGCGCGTCGCCGCCTTCGCGACGCTGATCCTCTACCACGTGGGCATGGTCTACGTGGACGGCTGGGGCTTCCATGTGAAGAGCCAGTACCTGCTCGGCTGGGTGGAATGGCCGATGGTGCTGGTCAACCGCTGGCGGATGGCCCTGCTGTTCCTGTTGTCGGGAATCGCGCTGGGCCTGGTCCTGCCGCGACGCACGCCGCTGCAGTGGGTTCGCGACCGCAGCTGGCGCCTTCTGGTCCCGCTGGCGGCGGGCATCGCCTTCGTCGTACCGATCCAGGCCTATTGCGAGGCACGCATGCTGGGCACGATCGAACCCGGTTTCCTTTCCTTCCTTGCCCGCTACCTGCAGCTGCGGCCGTGGCCGGAAGCGGGCTTCGCGGGTGCAGCCTACGGCTTCACCTGGAACCACCTGTGGTACCTGCCGTACCTGTGGACCTACACGCTGCTGGCAGTGGGCGGCTGGACGCTGCTGCGCCATACCCGGGCAACGCGCTGGCCGGACCGGCTGTGCACCCGAGGCCGCTGGTTGCTGTGGACCCTGCCACCGCTGTGGATGATGGCGACTCTGGTATGGCTGGATCCGCGCTATCCCAGCACCCACGCCCTCGCGGACGACTGGGCCAACCATGCCGAGTACCTGCCGGTGTTCGTCATCGGCCTGCTGGTGGCCCGCAAGGACGCGTTCTGGGACGCGCTGGTCCGCCTGCGCTGGCGCCTGGCGTGGCTCGCGCTCGGCGGTGCCACGGTATACATGGGCCTGCGCGTGGCCGGGCGCGTGCTGCCACCCGGTGTTTCCACCGGCCTGTCCCCGGAGACCTGGTGGCTGGTCTCGCGGGCAGCCCATGCGCTGTACTGGTGGACGGCGCTGATGGCCCTGCTGGCTTGGGGAAAGGTGCTGCTCGCTCGCCCCCGGCGATGGTTGCCGTATGCCCGCGAGGCGGTGTTCCCGTGGTACGT
>JAEWFH010000104.1 GCA_023388955.1 Pseudomonadota bacterium | reverse complement strand
ACCAGCTGGGTGGTGAAGGCCTTGGTCGAGGCCACGCCGATCTCGGCGCCGGCGCGGGTGTAGTACACGAGCTTGCTGGCACGCGGGATCGCGCTCTCGGGCACGTTGCAGATCGACAGGGTCGCCTCGTGGCCCAGTGACTTGGCGTACTTGAGCGCTTCCATGGTGTCGAGCGTCTCGCCCGACTGGGAGATCGTCACCACCAGGTGCTTCGGGTGCGGGACCGCCTCGCGGTAGCGGTAC
Organism: Pseudomonadota bacterium; assembly: GCA_023388955.1. GTDB lineage: Bacteria > Pseudomonadota > Gammaproteobacteria > Xanthomonadales > Xanthomonadaceae > Novilysobacter. The sequence continues at coordinate 11,187 of JAEWFH010000104.1, read as the reverse complement.
TCGCTGGCGATCTCCACCGAGCACGGCAGGCCGGCGATCGACTCGATCCAGTAGCCCGCGGTGAGGCCGGCGTAATAGCTGGTGCCGCAGGCGAGGATCTTGATGCCCTCCACGCCCTTGAGCACCTCGCCATTGGGGTCGCCGAACAGCTCCGGGCCGAACTGGCCGTTGTCGATCAGCGCCTCGATGGTGTCGGAGATCGCCCGCGGCTGCTCGTGGATCTCCTTCTGCATGAAGTGGCTGTACGGGCCCAGTTCCAGCGAGGCCAGCGAGACGTCCGACAGATGCACCTCGCGCTCGACCGGCTGGCCGTCCCCGTCGAACACCTGCACGGCGTCGCGGGTCAGCTCGGCGGTATCGCCCTCCTCCAGGAAGATCACCCGGCGGGTGGCCTGCAGGATTGCGGAGACGTCACTGGCGACGAAATTCTCGCCCTCGCCCAGGCCGACCAGCAGTGGGCAGCCCATGCGCGCGACGACCATGCGCTCGGTTTCGTGCTTGCTGACCACGGCGATCGCGTAGGCGCCGGTGAGTTCGCGCGCAGCGGCCTGCACCGCGGCAAGCAGGGCCTGCCCCGGATTCGCCCCGGACTCGCGCCCCTGCTTCAGGTGGTAATGCACCAGGTGGGCGATGACCTCGGTGTCGGTCTCGGATTCGAAGGCATAGCCGGCCGCCTGCAGGCGCGCGCGCTGGGCTTCGTGGTTCTCGATGATGCCGTTGTGCACCACCGCCAGCTCGTCGAAGCTGATGTGCGGGTGCGCGTTGTTCTCGGTCACTCCGCCGTGGGTCGCCCAGCGGGTGTGGCCGATGCCCAGCCGTGCCTGGAGGTGCTCCCCGTGGGCCGCGGACTCCATTTCCGACACCCGGCCGGTACGGCGCACGCGGCGCAACTGGTCGCCATCAAGCACGGCGATGCCGGCGGAGTCATAGCCACGGTATTCCAGCCGCTTGAGGCCTTCGACCAGGACCGGGACAACATCGCGATCGGCGATCGCGCCAACGATTCCGCACATGGACTGCAGGCTCCGGGAGTGAGGCGGGACATTGTAGTCGCCTCGCATGGTGCGTTCCGCCCGGACGTCCGGGCGGCTGTCCGGACACCGGCCGGACTGCCTCCATCCCTTGCAAATCAATATGTTGCATCTGGCACGCATCCTGCTTAAGCAAAGGCAACGACTTCTTTTGCGCCACGCCATGCCCCGTCCCGCTCCCATCCGAGACACCTCCGCCCAGGACACGGTCCGTTCCGCACCGGGACGGGCGCGGCGACTGCGGCGCTGGCTGTTGCCGGCCGGCGCCGCGCTGGCAGTGCTGGCGGGCATCGGCTGGGTGGTCGCCGGCTGGAGTGCGGGCGCCCGCTCGCACGATGCCAGCCGCCTGCGGATCGCCGAGGTCGTGCGCGGCGACCTGGTCCGCGACATCAGCGCCGAGGGCCGGGTGATCGCCGCCAACAGTCCCACCCTGTACGCGATCGCCGGCGGTACGGTGAGCCTGCAGGTCGTGGCCGGCGACGTCGTGGAAGCGGGGCAGGTGCTGGCCGAGATCGACAGCCCGGAACTGCGCAGCACGCTGGTACAGGAAGAATCCACGCTGGCCAGCCTGCAGGCCGAAGCCGCCCGCACCGCACTCGATGCCCGGATCGCCCGGGCCGGGGCACGCAAGCTGGTGGACCAGGCGGAAATCGACCGTACCGCCGCGCAGCGTGACCTGCAGCGCTACCAGCGCGCCTACGACGCGGGGGTACTGCCACAGGTCGAACTGGCCCGGGCACAGGACGCATTGCAGAAGGCCGAGATCGGCCTGGCGGCCGCGCGCGAGGACTCGGGCCTGCAAGGCCAGGGTGCCGGCCTGGACGCACGCAACAAACAGCTGCTGGCCGAACGCCAGCAGGCAGTGGTCGCCGAGGCACGTCGGCAGGTGGAAGCCCTGACGCTGCGCGCGCCGTTCGATGGCCAGGTCGGCCAGGTCCAGGTCGCACAGGCATCGAACGTGGCGGCCAACGCCCCGGTGCTGTCGGTGGTCGACCTGTCGGTATTCGAGGTCGAGATCCGGGTGCCGGAAAGCTTCGCCCGCGACCTGGCGATCGGCATGCCTGCCGAGATCCGCAGCGGCAATGCGATGTTCCCGGCCGAGGTCTCCGCGGTCTCGCCCGAGGTGGTCAACGGCGAGGTGGCCGCACGGGTGCGCTTCAGTGGCGAGCAGCCGGCCGGGCTGCGCCAGAACCAGCGCCTGTCGGCGCGAATCGTCCTGGATACCCGCAACGACGTGCTGATGGTCGAGCGCGGGCCGTTCCTGGAACAGGGGGGAGGCAGCCATGCCTGGGTCGTCGAGGACGGCATGGCCACCCGCAAGCCCATCCGTACCGGTGCAAGCAGCCTGGGCGCGGTGGAAATCCTCGATGGCCTGGCGTCCGGCGACCGGGTGGTCGTCGCAGGCGCCGACCGGTTCGAAGGCACCGACCCGGTCCGCATCTCCGGAGACTGACATGAACGCCCCCACCTTCCGCATCCACGGCTGACCCGCCACTTCCCAGGAGCCTTCCCCGCATGTTGCAGATGAACGCCGTCTCCAAGGTCTACCGCACCGAAGTGGTCGAGACCCATGCCCTGCGCGGGCTCGACCTGCATGTCCGGGAGGGCGAGTTCGTGGCCGTCACCGGGCCTTCGGGCTCGGGCAAGACCACTTTCCTCAACATCGCCGGGCTGCTGGAGACCTTCACCAGCGGCAGCTACCAGCTGGACGGCGTGGACGTGAAGGGGCTGGGTGACAACGCCCGCTCGAAGCTGCGCAACGAGAAGATCGGCTTCATCTTCCAGGGCTTCAACCTGATCCCCGACCTGAACCTGTTCGACAACGTCGACGTGCCGCTGCGCTACCGCGGCATGCCGGCGGCCGAGCGGCGCATGCGGATCGAGGACGCGCTGGGCCTGGTCGGGCTCGGATCGCGCATGAAGCACTACCCCGCCGAGCTCTCCGGTGGGCAGCAGCAGCGCGTGGCGATTGCCCGCGCGCTGGCCGGCAGCCCGCGCCTGCTGCTGGCCGACGAGCCGACCGGCAACCTGGACTCGCAGATGGCGCGCAGCGTGCTGGAGCTGCTCGAGGACATCCACGAGCAGGGCACCACCATCGTGATGGTCACCCACGACCCCGAACTGGCCGCCCGCGCCCAGCGCAACGTGCACATCGTCGATGGCGTGGCCACCGACCTGGCGCGGGAACCGGCCCTGGCCGGGGCCGCGGCGCGCGCGACCGCGTGAGGACACGCCCATGCTCTCCTACTACCTGAAGCTCGCCCTGCGCAGTTTCCACCGCAACCGCGTGCTGACCGCACTGATGGTGCTGGCGATTGCGCTGGGCATCGGCGCGGCGATGACCACCCTGACCGTGTTCCAGGTGCTGTCGGGCGACCCGATCCCGCAGAAGAGCGACAGCCTCCATTACGTGCGCATGGACCCGCGGAGCGTGGCCGACTACAGCCCCGGCGACGAACCCCCGTCGCAGATGACCCGCCTGGACTCGGAAACCCTGCTGCACGAGGCCCGCGCCGACCGCCAGGCGCTGATGTCCGCCGGAACCGTCGCCATCGAACCGGAGGCGGAAGGCATGGCGCCGTTCCTGCTGCCCGCGCGTTACACCAGTGCGGACTTCTTCGCGATGTTCGACACCCCGTTCCGGTCCGGGGCCGGCTGGGGGAAGGGCGAGGACGAAGCCCGGGCCCGGGTGGCGGTCATTTCACGTTCGTTGTCGGAACGGCTGTTCGGCGAGTCCGATCCCGTGGGACGCACGGTCCGGCTCAGCCGCGACGATTTCCGGATCGTCGGCGTCCTGGACGAATGGCGGCCGACCCCGCGGTTCTATGACATGACCTCGGGAGAGTTCACCGACACGGAAGACGTCTTCCTCCCGTTCTCCACCTCGCGCGAGTTGCGCCTGCCCACCCAGGGGAGCATGGGTTGCTGGGACGAGAACCACGACCCGGAAGGTTCCACCGGGCTGAACGCACCGTGCACCTGGGTCCAGTACTGGGTCGAGCTGGCAACGCCGGCGCGCGTCGCCGACTACCGCGCCTGGTTGCAGAACTACGTCGACCAGCAGCGTGCCTCCGGCCGCTTCGAGCGCCCTGCCCCACCCATGCTGACCCCGCTGATGGACTGGCTGGACGAGAACGAAGTGGTGCCGGCCGACGTCCGCCTGCAGGTATGGGTGGCGCTCGGCTTCCTCGTCGTATGCCTGCTCAACACGGTGGGGCTGCTGCTGGCCAAGTTCCTGCAGCGCGGTGGCGAGATCGGCGTGCGCCGGGCACTGGGCGCCAGCCGCCGCGCGATCTTCGTCCAGTGCCTGGTCGAGGCCGGGGCGGTGGGCCTGGCCGGCGGGGCCTTCGGCCTGCTGCTGGCGATGCTCGGGTTGTGGGCGGTGCGCCAGCAGCCGGCCGACTACGCCGCGCTGGCGCACATGGATCCGGCCATGTTGCTGGCGACGTTCGCCATGGCGCTGGTGGCGAGCCTCGTCGCAGGACTTCTTCCGGCCTGGCGCGCGATGCAGGTCACGCCGGCCATCCAGCTCAAATCGCAGTGACGACCCCGGGGAACGCTTCGATGGACATCCGCCCGATCCTCTCCACGCTGTCACGGCACAAGACCGCCGCGGCCCTGATCATCTTCGAGATCGCGCTCTCGTGCGCGATCATCTGCAACGCCCTGTTCCTGGTATTCGAGCGCCTGGAGCGCATGGACCGGCCCACCGGGCTGGCCGGGGAGCACCTGGTGGCCCTGCAGGTCAGCGGGCTGTCCCGGGACGACGACGTCGCCGCGGTCACCGCCGGGGACCTCGCCGCGCTGCGTCAGATCCCCGGGGTCGCCGGTGCCACGATCGTCAACCAGCTGCCGTTCGGCAACTCGATGTGGGTCAGCAGCGTAAGGATGGATCCGGACCAGCGCGGCACGACGATGGACGTGGCCAGCTACATCGGCACCCAGGACATGATCGCCACGCTCGGCCTGGAGCTGGTCGCCGGACGCAACTTCACTGCGGACGAGGTCGGGGACTTCAACCAGATGAGCGCGGCCGACGGCGCCGTCGACTTTCCCTCGGTGATCCTCACCCGCACGGTCGCCGAACGGCTGTTCCCGGAAGGCGACGCACTGGGCAAGCCCCTTTACATCTGGGGCAGCGACGGCCATCCCAACCGGGTGGTCGGGATCGTCGACCGTCTCGTCCAGCCACGCGACGAAGGCCCGGCCGGCCAGTACGGCGATGCGGTGATCCTGCCGGCGACGATGCCGTATTCCAGCGGGTTCTTCGTGCTCAACGTGACCGACCCGCAGCGGCGCCAGGAGGTGCTCGACCAGGCCGTGGAAACACTGGCGGACCGCGGGCCCACCCGGATCGTGCACCCCCGCAGCGCCCGGACCTTCGAGGACATGCGTGCCGCCTATTACCGCCAGGACCGCGCGATGGCCTGGCTGCTGGTCGCGGTGTGCGTCGCGCTGCTGGTGGTCACGGCGCTGGGCATCGTCGGCCTTGCCAGTTTCTGGGTGCAGCAGCGCAGCCGCCAGATCGGCATCCGGCGCGCGCTCGGGGCGACCCGTGGCCAGATCCTGCGTTACTTCCAGACCGAGAACTTCCTGCTGGCCACGGCGGGCATCGTGCTGGGGATGGCAATGGCCTACGGACTGAACCAGTTGCTGATGCAGCAATACGAGCTGCCCCGCCTGCCGCTCGCCTACCTGCCGGCCGGTGCGGTCGTGCTGTGGCTGCTGGGGCAAGTGGCGGTGCTTGGGCCGGCGCGCCGCGCCGCCGCGGTGCCGCCGGCGGTCGCCACGCGCAGTGCCTGATCCGTCGCCGCGTCGGCTTGGCTAAGCTTCGTCGACGCGCCCAGGTCCCGACCATGCACACCATCCTCGTCATCGACGACAACCCGGCGGTCGCCACCGCCCTCGACGTGCTGTTTTCCCTGCACGACATCCGGACCGTGCACGCCGACTCTCCGCGCGCGGGCCTGGCGCTGCTGGCGCGCGAACCGGTGGACCTGGTGGTGCAGGACATGAACTTCGATGCCGACACCACCTCCGGCAACGAGGGCGTGGCGCTGTTCGGACAGATCCACGCACGCCACCCTGAGCTGCCGGTGGTGCTGCTGACCGCGTGGACGCACCTGGAGTCGGCAGTGGAGCTGATCAAGGCCGGCGCCGCCGACTACGTCGCCAAGCCCTGGGACGACACCAAACTGGTGACCACCGTGGCCAACCTGCTGGAGCTTTCGGCCAGCCGCCGCGAACTCGGCCGCCGGCGCGCCCGCGAGGACCGCCAGCGCCATGCGCTTGAGCGCGACCACGACCTGTGCGGCATGGTCTGGGCCGACCCGGCCACCGAGCGCGTGCTGGCCCTGGCGGTCCAGGTGGCGCGTTCGGAGCTGCCGGTGCTGGTCACCGGGCCCAACGGCGCCGGCAAGGAGCGCATCGCCGCGATCGTGCACGCCAACTCGCCGGTGCGCGCCGGTCCGTTCATCGCGGTCAACTGCGGCGCACTGCCATCGGAGCTGATCGAGGCCGAGCTGTTCGGCGCCGATGCCGGCGCCTATACCGGCGCGAACCGGGCGCGCGAGGGACGATTCGAGGCCGCCGACGGCGGCACCCTGTTCCTGGACGAGATCGGCAACCTGCCACTCGCCGGCCAGGTCAAGCTGCTGCGGGTGCTGGAGACGGGCCGGTTCACCCGCCTGGGCTCCAACCACGAACGCCAGGTGCGGGTGCGCGTGGTCAGCGCGACCAATGCCGACCTGCCCACGCTGATCGAAGACGGCCGGTTCCGCGAGGACCTCTACTACCGGCTCAACGCGATCGAGCTCCGCCTGCCTCCGCTGGCCGAGCGTCCGGACGACATCCTGCCGCTGGCGCGGCATTTCCTCCCGGAAGGGCAGCGCCTGCTGCCGGCCGCCGAACAGGCGCTGCTGCGGCATGGCTGGCCGGGCAACGTGCGCGAGTTGCGCAACGTGGTGCAACGCGCCGCCCTGCTGTCCGCCGGCGGCCGCATCGACGTGGAGGCCCTCGGCCTGCCGCCGGCGCCGCGTACCGGATCCGCGCCATCTTCCGACGTGGACCCGGAACCGGGCCGGGAGCAGATCAAGGCCGCGCTCGCCCGCCATGACGGCGTGCTGGCCCAGGCCGCCAGCGAACTGGGCCTGTCCCGCCAGGCGCTGTACCGGCGCCTGGACAAGCTCGGCCTGCGGCGCGAGTGATGCGCGGCGCGCGCCTGCCGCTGGCGCTCCGCCTGGTCGGCGCGGCCGCCGTGTTCGCGCTGGCCGCGGCGCTGCTTGCGTCCTGGCTTTCCCGCTGGCTGCTGCCCTGGGCGGCGGCGCTGGCCGCCATCGCGCTGTTGCTGCCCCTGCTCGCCTTGTGGGTGCGGCGGATGCTGGCGCCGATGCAGGCGCTGCTGCGCGCGCTCGCCGGCACCGTGACCGCCTACCGCGACGGGGACTTCAGCTTCGGCATCCGCTGGGACGGCAGCGGTGCGCTGCGCGAGCTGGTCGATGCCCACAACGAGCTGGGCACCGTGCTGCGCGGCCAACGCAACACCCTGGTCCAGCGCGAACTGCTGCTCGACACGGTGGTGCAGAACACCCCGGTGGCGATGGTGCTGCTCGACCCGCGGCAGCGGGTGGTGCTGGGCAACCTCGCCGCGCGACGGCTGCTGGGTGGCGGGCACCGGCTGGAGGGGCGGAATTTCGACGAGGTCCAGGCCGACGCGCCGGAAGCGCTGCGCGACGCGCTCGCCCGCGGCGGCGACGGCATGTTCAGCGTCGGCAGCGAGGACGAGGAGGACATCTACCACCTGTCGCGGCGGATGTTCCGGCTCAACGGGCGCGGCCACGAGCTGGTCCTGTTGCGCGCGCTCACTGCCGAGCTGCGCCGCCAGGAGGTCCAGACCTGGAAGAAGGTGATCCGGGTGATCAGCCACGAACTCAACAACTCGCTGGCCCCCATCGCCTCGCTTGCGCATTCGTCCGCCGAGCTGCTGCGGCGCGGGCAGGTCGAGCGGCTGCCGGTGGCGCTGGCGACGATCGGGGAACGCGCGCGCCACCTGGAAGGCTTCATCCGCGACTACGCACGCTTTGCCAAGTTGCCGGCGCCACGGCGCGAGCCGGTGCGGTGGTCCGCGTTCTTCGCCAAGCTGCGCAGCCAGATGGAGTTCGCCGGGACCTTCGATCCCGACGCCACCGGCTGCTTCGATGCCTCGCAGCTGGAGCAGGCACTGATCAACCTGCTGCGCAACGCGCACGAATCCGGCTCCCCGCCGGCCGCGGTGACCGTGCAGCTGCGACGCGTGCCCGACGGCTGGCGCATCGACGTGCTCGATCGTGGGCCGGGCATGAACGACGCGGTGCTTGCGAACGCGCTGCTGCCGTTCTATTCGACCAAGCGCAGCGGCACCGGGCTGGGCCTGGCGCTGGCGCGGGAGATCGCCGAGGCCCATGGCGGGCGGGTGGCGCTGCTCAACCGGGAAGGCGGCGGGTTGTGCGTTTCGGTGGTGCTGGGGGATTGAACCGTTTGGGATTGATCGGTTTGGGGTGTGCCGCTGGTTGGGCGTTCGGCGCAATACGCCTGCGGCTGTTGCGCCCTACCCCTTTTTGGGGGGGCGTTGCCAGCCTTCCACGACTTCCTGGCGTGAGCGGGCCACGGTGAGCTTGCCGGCCGGCGCGGCCCGGGTGACGACCGAACCGGCAGCGATGGTGGCGTCCTGGCCGATGGTCACCGGTGCTACCAGCGAGGAGTTGGAGCCGATGAAGGCGCCGTCCTCGATGGTGGTGCGCGACTTGTTCACCCCGTCGTAGTTGCAGGTGATGGTGCCGGCGCCGATGTTGACCTTGGCGCCGATGACCGCATCGCCCAGGTAGGTCAGGTGGTTGGCCTTGCTGGCCACGCCCAGGGTGGTGTTCTTGGTCTCGACGAAGTTGCCGACGTGGGCGCCATCGGCGAGCACGGTGCCGGGCCGCAGGCGGGCAAAGGGGCCGACGGTGGCCGCGCCTTCCACCACCACGCCGTCCAGGTCGCAGTGGGCGCGGACCTCGGTCCCCGGGCCGAGCCTGACGTTGCGCAGCCGGCAGAACGGGCCGATGCGCACGCCCTCGGCCAGTTCCACGTCGCCTTCCAGCACTACGTCGACGTCGATCTCGACATCACCACCGGTGACCCGCACCTCGCCGCGCACGTCCACCCGCGCCGGGTCGGCCAGGCGCGCGCCGGCCAGGCACAGCCGGCGCGCCAGGCGGCGCTGGCATTCGCGTTCCAGCTGCGCCAGCTGCCAGGGGTCGTTGGCGCCCTCGGTCTCGATGGGCTCGTCCACGAAGACCATCTCCGCGGCGCTGAACTCGTCGGCCGCGGCGGCGAACACGTCGGTCAGGTAGTACTCGCCCTGTGCGTTGTCGTTGCCCAGGTGCGCCAGCCAGCGGCGCAGCGGCTCGCTGTCGGCGACCAGGATGCCGGTGTTGATGGTGTCGATCGCCTTCTGCTCGTGGCTGGCGTCCTTCTCCTCGATGATCCGCGCCACGTTGCCCTCGGCGTTGCGCAGCACGCGGCCGTAGCCGCTCGGGTCGTCGAGCTGGGCGACCAGCACGGTGAGCCGGCCCGGGACCTGCAGCAGCCCGCGCAGGGAGCCGGCGGTGATCAGCGGCACGTCGCCGTACAGGATCAGTACCCGCGCGTCCTGCGGAACCTGGTCGATGGCCTGCTGGACCGCGTGGCCGGTGCCCATGCGTTCGCGCTGCTCGGCCCACTGCAGGTCGGGCTGGTCGGCGAAGGCCTCGCGCACCGCATCGCCGCCGTGCCCGTAGACGATGTGGATCGCTTCGGGCTCCAGCTCGCGCGCGGTATCGACGACATGGCCGAGCATCGGCTTGCCCGCCACCTTCTGCAGCACCTTGGGCAGGGCGGACTTCATCCGCTTGCCTTCACCGGCGGCAAGGATGACGACGTGGAGCGGCAGGGTCATGGCAGGTCCGTCCGGGCAGCTGGCAGGGGACGGCATTCTACCGGGACCGGGCTTGGTAGGATGCCGCGGTGCCGAAACCAGTCCAACAACATCCACGGTCCCCGCGCCGGCCCGAATCGCCTCCCCCTCCCCGGCGCGGGAGTTCGCGATGAGCACCAACCTCGGCCGCCAGGGCAGCCACTACCTCGTCTTCGGGGCCGTGCAATGGCTGTTGGACTGGGCGGTGATGGTGGGCTTGAGCCACCTGGGAATCCCCGTGCGCCAGGCCAACGTCGCCGGGCGCGTGTGCGGGGCGCTGATCGGCTTCTGGCTCAACGGGCGGTTCACTTTCGCCGGCGAGGACACGACCCTGGGCCGGGTGCAGTTCGCGCGCTTCGTGATGCTGTGGATCGCAACCACGTTCCTGAGCACGTGGATGATCGGTACGGTCGACGACTACCTGGGCCTGAAGTGGGCCTGGCTGGCCAAGCCGCTGGTCGAGGTGGTCCTCGGGCTGCTTGGCTTCCTGGTGTCGCGGCACTGGGTCTACCGCCGGTAGGCCGCGCCAATGAAAACGCCGGCTCGGGGCCGGCGTTTTCGGGTCAGTGCTTCATGTTGCGGCGTAGCCGCTCCAGCGCCTGCAGCTGGGCCATGACCTCGGCCATGCGGGCCTGCGCCTCGGCGGCCTCCATCGGCTCCGGGCGCCCGGCGAGGATGCGCTCGGCTTCTTCCTTCGCGGCACGCACGGCGGCCTCGTCGATCTCGTCGGCGCGGATCGCGGTGTCGGCCAACACGGTCACCACCTGCGGCTGCACCTCCAGGATGCCGCCGCTGACAGCGATGTCGATCTGCTCGCCGCCCGGCAGGGTGACCACCACCTTGCCCGGCTTCAGGCGGGTGATCAGCGGCGCGTGGCGGGCGACGATGCCCAGCTCGCCCAGCTCGCCGGTGGCAACCAGCATCTCGGCGTCGCCGCGGAAGATTTCCTCCTCGGCGCTGACGATGTCGCAACGGAACGTGGTGCTAGCCATGTGTTTCTTCCTTTATCCCCCTCTCCCGCCTGCGGGAGAGGGAACTTCAGCTTCAGGCCTTCTCGGTCATCTTGTTGGCCTTCTCGACGGCTTCCTCGATGCTGCCGACCATGTAGAACGCCTGCTCCGGCAGGTGGTCGTACTCGCCCTCGACGATGCCCTTGAAGCCACGGATGGTGTCCTTCAGCGG
>JAEWFH010000100.1 GCA_023388955.1 Pseudomonadota bacterium | reverse complement strand
ACAGGCCTTGGCCTGGTCGATCACCGCGACCAGCCCGTCTTCCGGCTCGCCCTTCAGGTACGCGGCGGCGATGCGGGCGATGGCGTCGCCGGTCAGGTGGTTTTTGGGGTTGCCCTTTTTGAACTCGCGGCTCGCGTTGACCAGCATGATCTTTCCGCGGCGGTCCTTCGGCTTGTTCCGGCGCAGCACAACCACGATCCCGGCGGCGGTGGTGTTGTAGAACAGGTTGTCGGGCAGCAGGATCACGCCATCGATCAGGTCCTGCTCGACAAACCAGCGGCGGATGTTGCGTTCCTTGTCCTCGTTCCTGCTGCCGGACCCGCGGGTCACTGCGCCGGTGTCGAGCACCACCGCGGCACGGCCGTTGCCGTTGAGGCTGGCGAGGGTGTGCTGCAGCCACGCCCAGTCGGCCTTGCCGGTGGTGATGCCGCCGGCCTCCTCGAAGCGGTTGAAGGCGTCGTTCTCGAAGATCTTCGGGTCGAAGGCCTGGTTCCACATCGGGTTGGCGATGACCAGGTCGAACTTCTTCAGTGCGTTGCCGTCGCGGTACTTGGGGTTGCGCATCGAGTCGCCGCGCAGCACTTCGCCCTGCATGTCGTGGATGATGCGGTTCATGCAGGCGATGGCGTAGGACGAGCCGGTCAGCTCCTGCCCGTAGAGCTTGAGCGGGATGCGGCTGAGCGGGTCCAGCCGCTTGCCGACCAGCTGCAGCTTGATCAGCAGGCCGAAGCTGCCGCAGGCGTAGTCGTAGGCTTCCTCGCCGGGGCGCGGGCGCAGGATTTCGGCCATCAGGAAGCCGACCTCGCGCGGGGTGAAGAACTCGCCGGCGCTCTGGCCCTGGCCCTCGGCGAACTTGCGCAGCAGGTATTCGTAGCAGCGGCCGAGGAAGTCGGGCTCGACGTCGTGCAGGCCGAGCCGGTAGCGCGGGTCGGAGAAGGTCTCGACGATGCCCTTGAGCGCCTTGTCGGAGATTTCGCGCTCGCCGTTGCGGGTCTCGTTGAAGTCGACGGTGTCGATGACGCCGGCCAGGTCCGGGTTGGCCTTGACGATGCGGCGCACGCTGGTGGTGAGCTGTTCGCCGAGGGTTTTGGGGGCTTCCTTCTGCGGCCAGTCGAACGGTTTGCGGCCGCTGATCACCGGCCAGCGGGTTTCCGGCGGCAGGTAGAAGCGCACCAGCGAGGGGTCGGCATCGATGATGGCCAGCGCGGTGTCGCGGTCGCCGTAGGTTTCGGTGAGGCGCTGGACCTCGTCGTCGAACACGTCGGACAGACGCTTGATGAACAGCAGCGGCAGCAGGTAGTCCTTGAACTTGGGGGCGTCCTTCTCGCCGCGGATCTGGCAGGCGGCGTCCCAGAGCATCTGCTCCATGGACTTGGTGTTGCCGGCCTTGTTGCCGAGGACCGTGCTGTGGGTGGTGCCGCGACGCAGGCGGCGGCTGGGCTGCGCTTCGGTCGGGCGATCGGTGTCGTCGTCGCCGAGGTTCTCCGACAATGCGAGGATGGCGTCGCGCTGGGCGCGCTGGGGTTTGGATTTACCCAGTTCCCAGCGATTGACGGTCGCGTAGGAGACATTGAGGCGGGCGGCGAGTTCTTCCTGGCTCAGATGGAGTCTGGCGCGGAGGCTGGCGATGAGTTCGGCGGTCTGGTCGGCATTCATGACTTGAATGCTATATCAAAGTGTACGTTGTTCATACCTGCGTGCACCGGGCCCCGGCAGGCGCGACACTAGCCCGACCATTCACCCAGGAAGGGATGCATGACAAGGATGTGGGCCGTGGTGGGCGACGCCACCAGCAGCGGCGGGCAGGTAGTTACTGGCTCGCCCTTCACCGATATCGACGGCAAGCCCGTCGCCCGGGTCAACGACAAGGCGAGCTGCCCGAAGCACCAGGGCACGTTCCCGATTGTCGACGGCGACCCGACCACCATCATTGATGGCGAGGCCGTGGCGCTGCACGGCAGTTCGCTGGCGTGCGGCTGCAAGGTGATCGCGGTGCAGCAGGTGCGGGTGCTTCTGGATGCCGGCGGTGGAGGTGGCGGGGGCCATGGCGGCAGCGGCGGTGCCGGCGCATCCGGCGGTGGAAGTGGCGCAGTGGCCGGTGCATCTCCCGCGGCTGCAGATGGCGCGACGACCGCCGTAACTACGGCCGCGACGACGGCGCCGGCGTTCGACGAGCAGATCCGCTTCGTTGGCCCGACCGGGGCACCGCTGTCCAACCTCGGCTACCGCCTGCGCCTCGCCGACGGCTCGACCGCCGAGGGCGTCACCGATGCCGACGGCCGGACCGGGCGCATCGCCACAGCGCAGGCGGTCGGCTTCGACTCCGCCGAACTGCTGCCGCCGGACGGCGCGCAGGGGTGCTGTGCGGGTGCCGCCCTGCCGGCGCAGCGCGTCGCGGTTGCATTGAACGGCGCCGCCACCAACGCGACGGCCGTCGGGTCTTCCACCCACGAGGTGGCCACCAGGGCCGAGGACCGCGGCCTGACTGCCGGTGAGGTCGCGATGCTGCGGCAGGTGTTCGGTTCGTCGGTCGACTATGGCGCGGTGAAGCTGCACAACCACGGCTACTGGATGCTTTTCGGCTTCCAGCCGGACGACACGGCGACCGCGCCCAATGGCGAGATTTACCTGCCGGCGGATTTGTTCTCACCGGATTTCTCGGTCGAGCCCAATGATGTAGGACGTCTGCTTGTGCACGAGATGACCCATGTATGGCAGTACCAGTTGGGGTATCCGGTCAAACGGGTGCGGGCGCCGCGCCCCGGAATGTCCTATCGATATGCACTCGCCGCCGGCAAACAGCTTTGTGACTACAACATGGAGGCTCAGGGAAACATTCTTGCGGACTACTACCTGTTGAAATTCCGGAATGAGCAGCGCTCTCTGTACGAGCTGCGCTATCGCCAGCAACCGAACGTTCTCCCGCTATATGAGGGCGCACTGGCGCAATTCCTCGCCAATCCCGCGGACGTATCCAACCTCCCTACGGTGACCGAATGAGAGCCAGCTGTTTTTTTGCGTGCCTGGTCATGCTGCCCCTGACAGGCGGCTGCACCCAGCCTTCCGGGATGTATCAGGCCGCACAGGTGCGCATCGTCGATTCGCGGCCTTGCTTCACGGTTGTTGATAGCGATGAGTCCCGTCGTACGCGTCCTGTGGTAGGTGCGGTTTCGGTCGATCGCTTCAACGGCTCAGGTTGGGAGAATGTCTGGGGATGGATTACGCCCTTGGAACCTGTGGTCAGGCTGGGACCGGACCAGTGCATTCCCTTCGGAACCCCCTTGGTCGTGGGTGGGTCGAATCACGTGCGGGAGCCTCTGCAGCCTGGAGAGCGCTACCACGTGGCGATCAATTCGGAGATCCCGAATCCATCAGGCCTTGGCGATGCGATGGTCGGACGTATGTATGGCCGTGACTTCTGTCTGGTGGTCGATGCCGGAGGGCAGGTTGCTGTTGTCTACGTGCCCAAGGTCGCAGGCCGGCGCCAATGGGAAGTCTGCGACCAGTAACCGGAACGCCTCGACAGGTGTCGCCAATCCACGAAAAAGCCCGCCATTCGGCGGGCTTTTCCGTTACCTGCGTTGCCGCACCCTCAGCCCAGCAACAACCGGTTCATCCGCTGCACGAACGCGGCCGGGTCGGGCAGGGTGGCGCCGGCGGCGATCTCGGCCTGTTCCAGCAGCAGGGTGGCGAGGTCGCGGGCGGTGGCTTCGTCGGCCTCGGCCTGCACGCGCTGCACCAGCGGGTGGGCGGGGTTCACCTCCAACGTCGGCTTGCTGTCGGGCAGGTCCTGGCCGGCCTCGCGCATCAGGCGCGCGAAGTGCGGGGCCATGTCGAACTCCGACAGCACCAGGCAGGACGGGGAATCGGTCAGGCGGGCGGACACCCGTACGTCCTCCACCTTTTCGCCGAGCAGCTCCTTGAGCCTGGCGACCAGGGGTTCGGCCTGCTTCGCCGCTTCCTCCTGCTGTTGCTTCGCCGCCTCGTCCAGTGGCAGCTCGCCCTTGGCGACGCTCTGCAGCTTCCTGCCGTCGTACTCTCGCAGGTAGCCGAGCATCCACTCGTCGATGCGGTCCGACAGCAGCAGCACCTCGATGTCG
>JAEWFH010000045.1 GCA_023388955.1 Pseudomonadota bacterium | reverse complement strand
GGCCCGGGCCAGCTCCTGCTCGCCCAGCCGGCTGCCCATGATCGCCAGGGACTGGTTGACGATGCCCAGCAGGTGCGGGGGCGTCGTGCCGCTGGCGCGGGCGGAGATGTCCACCGCCACCACCACGTCGGCGCCGAGCTCGCGCGCGGTGTCCACCGGGACCGGGCTGGTCACGCCGCCGTCGACGTAGTGCCTGCCGGCCAGTGCGACCGGCTCGAACACGCCCGGGATGCTGCTGGAGGCACGCACCGCGCGCCCGGTGTCGCCGCGGGTGAACACGGTGCGCTCGCCGGTTTCCAGCCGGGTCGCCACCGCGGCGAAGGGGATGCGCATGTCCTGCAGCAGCCGCCGGCCGACCAGTTCGTTGACGTAGTCCTGCAGCTTGCGGCCCTCGATCAGGCCGCCGGAGAACAGCCGCACGTCGCGGATCCGGTCCTCGTCCAGGGCGAAGGCCTGCTGCTGCAGCTCGAACGGGTCCATGCCGCTGGCATACAGCGCGCCGACCACGCTGCCGGCGCTGGTGCCGGCGACCACGTCGGGCTTGAACCCGTGGGCCTCCAGCACCTTGATCACCCCGATGTGGGCAAAGCCCTTGGCCGCCCCGCCCCCCAGCGCCAGGCCGATGCGCACCGGCTCTGGACCCGGTACCGCTGCCGGCGCGGCGACGGGCGGCGGCTCCACCCGCCCGGGCGTGCCAAGGCAGGCCGCCAGCAGCAAGGACAGCCCGGCCAGCAGTGCCGGCCGCATGCAACGCAACTCGATCATCGAACCCGGCCCAAGCTCACAGGACGGCCGAGCGTACCCGCGCCCCCTTGAACGCCACCCCCTCCACACGCGCAGGCTGCGATAGCCGCCCTCGGGGCGGCGTATCGCACCACTGCCTCAGAACCGATTGTCCCCATCCAGCAACCGTCCCAGGCCACCCAGCACCGACCCCTCGCCGCGGTCCTGCCCGCCGCCGCCCGGCGCCGCCGCCAGCATCCGCCCGGCCATGCGCGAGAACGGCAGCGACTGCAACCAGACCTTGCCCGGCCCGGTCAGGGTGGCCAGGAACACGCCCTCGCCGCCGAACATCATGCTGCGGATCCCGCCCACCGGCTTCACGTCCATGTCCACGCCGTCGTGGAAGGCCATGACGCAGCCGGTGTCCACGTCCAGCCGCTCGCCCGGCGCCAGGTCGTACTCGACCACGGTGCCGCCGGCGTGCACGAACACCCAGCCGTCGCCCTCGAGCTTCTGCATGATGAAGCCCTCGCCGCCGAACAGGCCGGTGAGGATCTTGCGCTGGAAGTGGATGCCGACCTGCACCCCGCGGGCGCCGGCGAGGAAGGCGTCCTTCTGGCAGATCAGCCGCCCGCCGTGTTCGGACAGCTTCATCGGCAGCACGGTGCCCGGGTACGGGGCGGCGAAAGCGACCCTGGCCTTGCCCTGGCCGGTGTGGGTGAACACGGTGGTGAACAGGCTCTCGCCGGTGATCACCCGCTTGCCGGCGGTGAACAGCTTGTCGACGAAGCTGCCGCCGGAACGGCCGTCGCCAAACGCGGTGTCCATGCGCACCGCCGCGTCCTTGTACATCAGCGCGCCGGCCTCGGAGATGGCGCTCTCGCCGGGGTCCAGCTCGACCTCGACGAACTGCATGTCGGTGCCGACGATGCGGTAGTCGATCTCGTCGTCGCGGCCGCGGGTGGTCCCGGTGGAGGGCATAGGCGGCATGCCCGGCGGGCCACCGGCGCGTGCTTCCAGTTCGGGGACGTCGCCCACCGGCTGCCACTGCGCCATGCCCTCGCGCCAGCACCAGGATTCGGGATGGGCCGCGGCGTGCACGCGGGCGGCGTTGTCGTCGAGCGGGCCGATGCGCGGGCTGTTGCTGCCGGCGCTGAAGTACCAGCGTTCCATGTCGGTTACCTGTCTGGCGGTATGGGAAGGGCCAGTCTAGGGCCGTCCGGCGGGCGCGGTGATGGGTTATTCGTCACGCCGGCGGAAGGGCAGCACGGTGCCGCGTTCTTCCGGGGTGCGCTCCCACAGCACCGGCACCTCGTCGGGGGACGGTGGCTCCAGGGCATCGCGGGTGGCGGTTTCCGCATCGTGGCCCGCCGCTTCCTCCTCGATCTCCCAGCTGTAGCGCCGTCGTGCCGCCACCGGGTCGGCGCGGCGCCACAGCAGCGCGCCCAGCACCCCGCCGAGCGCTCCGCCCAGGTGTGCCTGCCAGGAGACTCCCACCTCGCGCGGCAACACGGTCATCAGCATCCCGCCGAACAGGAAGAAGGCGATCATCGCCGCAGCGACCGCGGCCCGGTCCCGCCGCAGCAGGCCCAGGAAGAACACCAGGAACATCAGCCCGTGGGTCACGCCGCTGGCGCCCAGGTGGAAGGAACCGGCCTCGCCCAGCAGCCACGCACCCAGGCCGGAACCCAGCCACGCCAGCGGCAGCGTGCGCACGCTTGCACGCGGATACAGCCCGGCCGCCAGGGTGCCCAGCATCAGCAGGGCGATCGCGTTCGCGGCCAGGTGCTCGAAGGAGCCGTGCAGCAGCGGGGCGCCCAGCAGGCCGCGCAGGCCCTCCAGTGACCAGGGCTGTACCGCCCAGCCGCGCAGGTCCAAGTGTGCCTGCAGCCAGAACACGACCAGCAGCACCAGCACCGAGGCCAGGCTGAGGTTGAACGCCTGCAGCCAGCGTCGGCGGTCGGCGCTGCGCTGGGCCTTCGGGTCCTCGGGCGGGGCGGTGTCGGGGAGGTACATGAACGGATCAATGGCGTCCGTCACCCGCGGATGCAAGGGCGCGGCGGCGGCCGGCCCGGATCGGGGCGTGGCCCTTAGAATGCCCGGATGAACGAATCCAACCCCACCGTCCGCCTGAAGAATGCCTGGAAGTCCTCGCACCCGTGGATCTTCCAGCGCCTGGTCGAAAAGCCCGCACAGCGCCCGAAGCCGGGGAGCCTGGTCGACGTGCTCGGGGTGGATGGCGCCTGGATCGGCCGCGGCTTCTACAACGGACACTCGCGCATCGCACTGCGGATCCTGGAGACCGATCCGGACGTGGCGGTGGACGCGCAGTGGTTCGCCCGCACCATTGCCCGCGCAGTCGGGCTGCGCCGCGAGGTGCTGGAACTGGACAAGGCCTCCAATGCCTGGCGCGTGTTCCACAGCGAGGGCGACGGCATCAGTGGCCTGGTGGTCGACCGCTACGATGACCTGCTGGTGCTGGAGTTCTTCAGCGCCGGGGCGTTCCGGTACCGCGAGTGGATCATGGACGCGCTGGCCGCGCAGTTCCCGGGCTGCCGCTTCCACGCCTTCGCCGACGAGCACGTGCAGAAGCAGGAGAGCTTCGACTTCCATGGCTTCAGCAGCAGCAAGGGCCCGACCCCGCCGGCGGTGATCACCGAGCACGGGGTGAAGTTCCGCGCCGACCCGGCCGGGGCGCACAAGACCGGTTTCTTCGCCGACCAGCGCGAGAACCGCGAATGGCTCAGCCGCCACGTCGCCGGCAAGCGGGTGCTGGACCTGTGCTGCAACACCGGCGGCTTCGCGGTGTACTCGGCGGTACGCGGCGCCGACGAGGTGGTCGGCGTGGACATCGACGCCGACGTGATCGAGATCGCCAGGGGCAATGCGCGGCTCAACAACGTGCGCCCGCGCTTCGTGCAGGCCGACATCTTCCCGTGGCTGCGCGACGCGTCCAACGCCGGCGAGCAGTACGACGTGGTGATCCTGGACCCGGCGAAGATGACCCGCGACCGCGAGCAGGTGATCCCGGCGCTGAAGAAATACCTGGACATGAACAAGCTGGCGCTGTCGGTGGTGAAGCCGGGCGG
>JAEWFH010000180.1 GCA_023388955.1 Pseudomonadota bacterium | reverse complement strand
CGGTCAACCGCGTCAGCAAGACCGTCAAGGGCGGTCGCCAGTTCACCTTCACCGCGCTGACGGTGGTGGGCGACGGCAACGGCAAGGTCGGCTTCGGCTACGGCAAGGCGCGCGAAGTGCCGGTCGCCATCCAGAAGTCGATGGAGCAGGCCCGCAAGAACATGAACACCGTCGAGCTCAACGGCGGCACCCTGTGGCATTCGGTGAAGTCCGGCCACGGCGCGGCGCGCGTGTACATGCAGCCGGCCTCCGAGGGTACCGGCGTGATCGCGGGCGGTGCCATGCGTGCCGTGCTGGAGGCCGTTGGTGTCCGTGACGTGCTGGCCAAGGCGGTCGGCTCGCGCAACCCGATCAACCTGGTGCGTGCGACCCTGCGCGGCCTGACCGAGATGCACTCGCCGGCCAGGATCGCCGCCAAGCGTGGCAAGAAGGTCGAGGAACTGATCAATGGCTAAGACCGACAACAACGGCACCGTCAAGGTGCGGCTGGTCAAGGGCCTGCGCGGCAGCCAGGCCAAGCACCGGCTCTCGGTGCGCGCGCTGGGCCTGAACAAGCTCAACGACGTGCGTGAACTGAAGGACAGCCCGCAGGTGCGGGGCCTGATCAACAAGGTCCACTACCTGGTCCGGGTCGAGGAGTAAGCAACCATGCGTCTGAACACTCTTTCGCCCGCCGAGGGCGCCCGCACCGAGCGCAAGCGCGTCGGCCGCGGCATCGGCTCCGGCCTGGGCAAGACCGCGGGCCGCGGCCACAAGGGTTCCTTCGCCCGCTCGGGCAAGGGCAAGATCAAGGCCGGCTTCGAAGGCGGCCAGATGCCCATGCACATGCGCCTGCCGAAGGTCGGCTTCCGCTCGCGCACCAAGGGCGACACCGCCGAGGTCATGCTGTACGACCTGGAGCGCCTGGAAGCCGGTGAGATCGACTTTGCCGCGCTGCGTGCGGCCAAGCTGGTCCCGTCGACCGCCAAGCAGGCCAAGATCGTCGCCAAGGGCGAGCTGACCAAGGCCTTCACCCTGAAGGGTCTGCTGGCTACGGCCGGCGCCAAGGCGGCCATCGAAAAGGCCGGCGGAAAGGTCGGGGAGTAATCCGGGTATGGCGCGAAGCGGCAACGCAATGGCCGGCATGGCGGGCGGGCTCGGGAAGTTCACCGAGCTTCGCCAGCGCCTGCTGTTCGTGGTCGGCGCACTCCTGGTCTACCGCATCGGTTGCTACATCCCGGTCCCGGGCGTAAACCCGGACGCGATGCTGCGGCTGATGGAGAGCCAGCAGGGCACCATCGTGGACATGTTCAACATGTTCTCCGGTGGTGCGCTGGAGCGCTTCAGCCTCTTTGCGCTGAACGTGATGCCCTACATCTCCTCCTCGATCATCATGCAGTTGCTGGTGCAGATCGTGCCCAGCCTGAAGGCGATCCAGAAGGAAGGCGAGTCGGGCCGCCGGAAGATCAACCAGTGGTCGCGCCTGGGCGCGATCCCGCTGGCGATCTTCCAGGCCTGGGGCATCGCCACCGCGCTGCAGGCCGGCGGCGCCAGCCAGGGCCTGTCGGTGGTCTACAACCCGGGCCCCGGTTTCGTGATGACCGCGGTGATCGCGCTGACTGCCGGCACCATGTTCCTGATGTGGCTGGGCGAGCAGGTCACCGAGCGTGGCATCGGCAACGGCGTGTCGCTGATCATCTTCGCCGGCATCGTGGCGGGTCTGCCGTCGGCGGTGGTGGGGATGTTCGAGCAGGTGCGCAACGGCGAGATGAGCACCCTGATGGCCATCGGCATCGTGGTGATCGTGGCCGCGGTGACCTACTTCGTGGTGTTCGTCGAGCGCGGGCAGCGCCGGATCACGGTCAATTACGCGCGACGCCAGGGCGGCCGCAACGCGTACCAGAACCAGTCGTCGTTCCTGCCGCTCAAGCTCAACATGTCGGGCGTGATCCCGCCGATCTTCGCTTCTTCGATCGTCATGTTCCCGGCGACCGCGGCGGCCTGGTTCGGCCAGGGCAGTTCCTCGGGCTTCATGCTCCAGCTCAGCCAGTGGCTGAACCCGGGTGAGCCGCTGCACATGCTGCTGTATGGCGGGATGATCGCCGGGTTCACGTTCTTCTATACGGCGCTCGTCTTCAACTCGCAGGAAACCGCGGACAACCTCAAGAAGTCCGGCGCGCTGATCCCGGGGATCCGGCCGGGCAAGGCGACCGCGAACTACATCGATGGGGTCCTCACCCGGTTGACGGCCGCCGGTGCCGCCTACCTGGTCGCGGTCTGCCTGTTGCCCGAGTTCATGCGGGCCGAGATGGGCACCTCGTTTTACTTCGGTGGTACCTCGCTGCTGATCGCGGTGGTCGTGGTGATGGACTTCATTGCCCAGATCCAGGCCCACCTGATGTCGCACCAGTACGAGAGCCTGCTGAAAAAGGCGAACCTCAAGGGTTCGCGTGGCGGCGCAGGCCGCCGCTGACAACCAGTCTTCCGGACCGCCGGCCATCCCGCGCCGCGGTCACCAGAGGGCGACCCGCACGACGTCCCGCGTGCGGGTGGATCCACGGCCGGTCCGCGCACCAGAGTAGTGCGCGGCGCCGGGAGCAGGGCGGCTGACACCGCCCCGGTCCCAGGCAGCCGGGATCCGTCGCCGGAGCATGGGCACACTCCCCATGCCGGGGTTCAGCCACGAAGGTGGCCGGGCTTCCTATGACATCCGGGACCTTGCTACAATTGCTGATTCACTCTTTCGAGTGCTCATCTGAGCCGGGTTGTCAGGCCCCGGCAAGCCAACCAGTTGGAGATCGCGTTATGGCGCGTATTGCGGGCGTCAACCTGCCTGCCCAGAAGCACGTCTGGGTCGGGCTTCAAAGCATCTACGGCATCGGCCGTACCCGTTCCAAGCAGATTTGCGAAGCGGCCGGCGTCGAGTCGTCGACCAAGATCCGCGACCTGTCCGAGCCGGAAGTCGAGTCCCTGCGTGCCCAGGTGGGCAAGTACGTGGTCGAAGGCGACCTGCGCCGTGAGATCGGCATGTCGATCAAGCGCCTGATGGACCTGGGTTGCTACCGCGGCCTGCGCCACCGTCGCGGCCTGCCGCTGCGTGGCCAGCGGACCAAGACCAACGCACGTACCCGCAAGGGTCCGCGCAAGCCGATTCGCAAGTAAGGGGGCAGACACATGGCCAAGCCAACCGCCGCCAAGACGAAGAAGAAGATCAAGCGCGTCGTCACCGACGGCATCGCGCACGTCCACGCTTCGTTCAACAACACCATCATCACGATCACCGACCGCCAGGGCAACGCCCTGAGCTGGGCCACCTCCGGTGGTGCCGGTTTCCGCGGCTCGCGCAAGTCGACCCCGTTTGCAGCCCAGGTCGCCGCCGAAAAGGCCGGCCGTGCAGCGCTCGACTACGGCGTGAAGTCGCTGGAAGTGCACATCAAGGGCCCGGGCCCGGGTCGGGAGTCCGCCGTTCGTTCGCTGAACAACGTCGGCTACAAGATCACCAACATCATCGACGTGACGCCGATCCCGCACAACGGGTGCCGTCCGCCGAAGAAGCGTCGCGTCTGAGGAGCTGAACAACCATGGCTCGTTACATTGGTCCCAAGTGCAAGCTCTCCCGTCGCGAAGGTGCCGACCTCGGCCTGAAGTCGCCGGCCCGTGCCCTCGACTCCAAGTGCAAGCTGGAGCAGAAGCCCGGCCAGCACGGCCCGACGGCCCGCCGCGGCAAGCTGTCCGACTACGCCAACCAGCTGCGTGAGAAGCAGAAGGTCAAGCGTATCTACGGCCTGCTGGAGCGCCAGTTCCGCAATTACTACAAGAAGGCGGCCGCCAAGCGCGGCAACACCGGCGAGATCCTGCTGCAGCTGCTGGAAACCCGCCTCGACAACGTCGTCTACCGCATGGGCTTCGCGGTGACCCGGCCGGCCGCGCGCCAGCTGGTCAGCCACCGCGGCGTCACCGTCAATGGCCAGCCGGTCAACCTGCCGTCCTACCAGGTCAAGGCGGGCGATGCGATCGCGCTGTCCGAGAAGGCCCAGAAGCAGCTGCGTGTGCAGGAGTCGATGACCGTTGCACAGCAGATGGACCTGTCGCCTTCCTGGGTTGAGGTTGACTCGAAGAAGTTCGCCGGCGTGTTCAAGGCGGTCCCGGACCGGGCCGACCTGCCTGCCGACAT
This sequence comes from Pseudomonadota bacterium, assembly GCA_023388955.1. Taxonomy (GTDB): domain Bacteria; phylum Pseudomonadota; class Gammaproteobacteria; order Xanthomonadales; family Xanthomonadaceae; genus Novilysobacter. The sequence continues at coordinate 8,448 of JAEWFH010000180.1, read as the reverse complement.
CAACGAAGCGTTGATCATCGAGCTGTACTCGAAGTAATCCACCCGTTCGCGGGCCCGCGGCCATCCCCGGCCGCGGACCCACAGGAGACCCCCCAACATGACGGTTACCGCCAACCAGGTACTGCGTCCCCGCGGTCCCCAGATCGAACGCCTCAACGGCAACCGCGGCAAGGTTGTGATCGAGCCGCTGGAGCGCGGCTACGGCCACACCCTCGGCAACGCGCTGCGCCGGGTGCTGCTGTCTTCGATCCCGGGCTTCGCAATCACCGAGGTCGAGATCGAGGGTGTGCTGCACGAGTACACCACGGTCGAAGGCCTGCAGGAGGACGTGCTCGAGGTGCTGTTGAACCTCAAGGACGTGGCCGTGCGCCTGCACAGCGGCGAGTCGGCCACCGTGACCCTCAGCAAGCAGGGTCCCGGCACCGTGACCGCCGGTGACATCAAGACCGACCACAACGTCGAGGTGATCAACCCCGACCACGTGATCGCGCACCTGACCAAGGACACCTCGCTGGAAATGCGGATGAAGGTGGAGCAGGGCTTCGGCTATCAGCCGGCGGCTGCCCGCGTGCGTCCCGACGAGGAGACCCGTGCGATCGGACGCCTGATGCTGGATGCCAGCTTCAGCCCGATCCGCCGTGTCGCGTACTCGGTCGAGGCCGCCCGTGTCGAGCAGCGTACCGACCTGGACAAGCTGATCCTCGACATCGAGACCAACGGCACCATCGACTGCGAGGAGGCCGTGCGCACCGCCGCCGACATCCTCACCGACCAGCTGTCGGTGTTCGGCGACTTCACCCAGCGTGAACGTGGCCCGGCCAAGCAGGCCAGTGCCGGTATCGATCCGATCCTGCTGCGTCCGATCGACGATCTGGAGCTGACCGTGCGCTCGGCCAACTGCCTCAAGGCCGAGAGCATCTACTACGTCGGCGACCTGATCCAGAAGACCGAGGTTGAGCTGCTCAAGACCCCGAACCTCGGCAAGAAGTCGCTCACCGAGATCAAGGAAGTGCTGGCTCAGCGCGGCCTGTCCCTCGGCATGAAGCTTGAGAATTGGCCGCCCGCCGGTATTGCCACGCACGGCATGATGGGCTAACCAGGAAACACGACCATGCGCCACCAGAAAGCCGGACGGAAGTTCAGCCGCACCAGTGCCCATCGCGATGCGATGTTCAGCAACATGGCTGCGTCCCTCATCAAGCACGGAGCAATCCGTACCACCCTGCCCAAGGCCAAGGAGCTGCGCCGCGTTGCGGAGCCGCTGATCACCCTGGCCAAGAACGACGGCGTCGCCAACCGCCGGCTCGCCTTCTCGCGCCTGCGCGACAAGGAAGCCGTCGGTACGCTGTTCGTCGAGCTCGGCCCGCGCTACGCGCAGCGCCCGGGCGGTTACCTGCGCATCCTCAAGTGCGGGTTCCGCGCCGGTGACAACGCGCCGATGGCGTACGTCGAGCTGGTCGATCGTCCTGAAGCTGCCGCCGAGTAACCGGCACGCTTGCGGTGATCGCCCGCGATCGATCCGAAACCCCGGCTCCGGCCGGGGTTTCTTTTTGTCCGTGCACGCCATCCGGGGGCGTGGCGCGCTAGGCAGCGGGCTTCCAAGGTCGTAATGTTGCCACCCATGAATACGCACGCCGGTCCTTCCTTCCGCGCCAGCTTCCTGCTCGGCTTCCTCGCCTGCGCCGGCTTGATCGGCTTCGCCTTGTTCAGCCAGTTCCAGTGGGGCCTGGAGCCTTGTCCGCTGTGCATCTTCCAGCGGGTCGCGTTCGCCGCGCTCGGGGTGGTGTTCCTGCTGGGCGCGTTGCACGGGCCGAAGGGGCGCGCCGGCCGGTCCGCGTGGGGCGTGCTGGCGCTGGTCGCGGCACTGGCGGGCGTGGCAGTTGCCGGCAACCACGTGCGACTGCAGATGATGCCTGCCGACCAGGTGCCGGCGTGCGGCCCCGGGCTGGACTACATGATGGAGATGCTGCCGGTCACCGGTGTCATCCAGAAAGTGATGACCGGTTCGGGCGAGTGCGCCGACGTCGACTGGTCTTTCCTGGGGCTGTCGATGCCGGCCTGGAGCCTGGTCTGGTTCGTCCTGCTCGGGGCCTGGGCCGCCTGGGCCGCGTTCCGGCGCCGCTGATCCCTGTCGTTGCCGGCCGGAAGATTGCGCCGCCGCCGCGGGGGGCGGATCATGTGTGGTTCCCTCCGCACTGGAAAGTCCCGCTGATGGCCACCCCCGATCCCGACCTGCAGCCCGTGAAATTCGCCGAAGGCTGGGTGCCGGGATCGTGGCGCGGCCGCGAGGCGCTGCAGCTGCCGCGCTACCCGGATGCCGGCGAGCTGGCCGGGGTGGAGGAGGAGCTGCGGGCGTTGCCGCCGCTGGTGACTTCGTGGGAGATCCTCGCGCTGCGCCAGCGCATCGCCGAGGCACAGGAGGGGCGTTCCTTCCTGCTCCAGGGCGGGGACTGCGCCGAGGCCTTTGACGGCTGCACTGCCGATGTCATCTCCAACCGCCTCAAGGTCCTGCTGCAGATGAGCCTGGTGCTGGTCCACGGGCTGCGCAAGCGGGTGGTGAGGGTCGGGCGGTTCGCCGGGCAGTACGCCAAGCCGCGCTCGGCCGATACCGAGACCATCGACGGGGTGACGCTGCCCAGTTACCGCGGCGACATGGTCAATGCGCCGGAGTTCACCGCGGCCGCGCGCACGCCGGACCCGCGTCGCATGGTCAAGGCGCATGCCCGCTCGGCGATGACGATGAACTTCGTGCGTGCGCTGATCGACGGCGGATTCGCGGACCTGCACCACCCCGAGTACTGGGACCTGGCCTGGGTGGGGCACTCGCCGCTGGCCGACGAGTACCGGCGCATGGTCGAGCAGGTCGCCGACTCGGTGCACTTCATGGAGACCCTGTCCGGCGAGGCCGTGCACAACCTGCGCCGGGTCGACTTCTACACCTCCCACGAGGCGCTGCTGCTGCCTTACGAGGAGTCGCTGACCCGCCAGGTGCCCCGGCATTGGGGCTGGTTCAACCTGAGCACCCACTTCCCGTGGATCGGCATGCGGACCGCGGGCCTGGACGGGGCGCATGTCGAGTATTTCCGCGGCATCCGCAACCCGGTGGCGGTGAAGGTCGGGCCTTCGGTAACGCCCGATGCGCTGCTGCGGCTGGTGGAGGTGCTCAACCCGGATAACCAGCCGGGCCGGCTGACCCTGGTGCATCGCATGGGCGCCGGCCGGATCGGGGAGTGCCTGCCGCCGCTGCTGAAGGCGGTGCAGCGCGAGGGCAGCCGGGTGCTGTGGGTGTGCGACCCGATGCACGGCAACACCGAGAACACCTCCAACGGTTACAAGACCCGGCGCTTCGCCAACATCGCCGGCGAGCTCGAGCAGGCGGTCGCGATCCATGCCGCCGCCGGTACCCGCCTGGGCGGCGTGCACCTGGAACTGACCGGCGAGGACGTCACCGAGTGCCTGGGCGGCGCACGGGAGCTGACCGAACGCGACCTGGAGCGTGCCTACCGGTCCAGCGTGGACCCGCGCCTGAACTACGAACAGGCCCTGGAGTTGGCCATGTTGATCGTCCGCAGCCAGGGCGGGGCGCAGTAGCCGCCCATCCCGTTCACCGGGGGGCGGCCTATCGCGTTGCAGGCTCGGGGCGGGCGTCAGCCCGCCGCGCGCGAAGCCCGCTTGCGGTCGACCTCGGTGCGGTGCTTCTTGCGCAGGCGGATCGCCTTCGGGGTGACCTCGACCAGTTCGTCGTCGTCGATGAACTCCAGCGCCTGCTCCAGGGAGAACTTCACCGGCGGCACCAGGCCCTCGTCATCGTCCTTGCCCGAGGCCCGGAAGTTGGTCAGCTGCTTGCCGCGCAGGGCATTGACGGTCAGGTCGTTGTCCTTGGCGTGGATGCCCACGATCTGGCCTTCATAGATCTCCTGGCCGGGTTCGATCATGAGCCGCCCGCGCTCCTGCATGGCGATCTGTGCATAGGCCGGGGACGGACCGGTGGCGTTGGAGATCAGCACGCCGTTCTGGCGCTGGCCAACCTCGCCGGTGCTGCGCGGGCCGAAGTGGTCGAACACGTGGAACATCATGCCGGTGCCGGCGGTGAGGGTCTTGAACTCGGTCTGGAAGCCGATCAGCCCGCGGGCGGGGATGATGAACTCCAGGCGCACCCGGCCCTTCCCGTCGGCCTCCATGTTCTGCAGGATCGCCTTGCGCTCGCCCAGGCGTCCCATGACGTTGCCCTGGTACTGCTCGTCCAGGTCGACGACCAGCGCCTCGTACGGCTCCTGCATCACCCCGTCGATCTCGCGCATGATCACTTCCGGGCGCGACACCGCCAGTTCGTAGCCCTCGCGCCGCATGTTCTCGATCAGGATCGACAGGTGCAGTTCGCCGCGGCCGGAAACCTTGAACTTGTCGGCGTCGGCGGTGTCCTCCACGCGCAGGGCCACGTTGTGCGCGGTCTCGCGCACCAGCCGGTCGCGCAACTGGCGGCTGGTCAGGAACTTGCCGCCGCTGTGGTCCTTGGTCCCCGCGAACGGGGAGTCGTTGACCTGGAAGGTCATCGAGATGGTCGGCTCGTCCACCGTGAGCACCGGCAGCTGCTCGACCGCGGCCGGGTCGCACAGCGTGTCGGAAATGCCCAGCGGGTCGATGCCCGAGAAGGCGATGATGTCGCCGGCGCTGGCCTGCTCGACCTCGACCCGTTCCAGGCCCATGAAGCCCAGCACCTGCAGCACCTTGCCGCCGCGGGTCTTGCCTTCGCGGTCGACGATGGTGACCGCCTGGTTGGTGCGCACCTTGCCGCGCTGGATCCGGCCCACGCCGATCATGCCGACGTAGCTGTTGTGGTCCAGGCTCGACACCCGCATCTGGAACGTGCCGTCGGGATCGACGTCCGGCGCCGGCACGTGCTTGCAGATCGCCTCGAACAGCGGGGTCATGTCGCCCTCGCGCACGCCCTCGTCCAGCCCCGCGAAGCCCTGCAGGCCGGAGGCGTAGACCACCGGGAAGTCGAGCTGCTCCTCGTTGGCGCCCAGGCGGTCGAACAGGTCGAAGGTCTGGTCCAGCACCCAGCTCGGGCGGGCACCCGGACGGTCGACCTTGTTGATGACCACGATCGGCTTGAAGCCCATCGCGAACGCCTTCTGGGTGACGAAGCGCGTCTGCGGCATCGGCCCGTCCATCGCGTCCACCAGCACCAGCACCGAGTCCACCATCGACAGCACGCGCTCGACCTCGCCACCGAAGTCGGCGTGTCCCGGGGTGTCGACGATGTTGATCCGCCACTGCTCGCCCTGCGGGTCGGTCCAGCGGATCGCGGTGTTCTTGGACAGGATGGTGATCCCGCGTTCCTTTTCGATGTCGCCGCTGTCCATCACCCGGTCGGGGACCGCCGCGCGCTCGTTCAGGGTCCCGGAGGACTTGAGGAGCTGGTCGACGAGGGTGGTCTTGCCATGGTCGACGTGGGCGACGATGGCGATGTTGCGCAGGCGCTGGACGGAAGGATGCGAGGACATGGGAGGAACGGCCGCGCGGCCGTTTTTCAGGGACAGTCAGCCAGTATATCGGGGTTGCGGCGTCGCCAGCGTCCTCGCGTTGCTGCGTTATGCTTCCCGGTCACCTTCCCCACCCGGAGCCACCATGAGCCTGACCGCCACTTTCGATACCGACCGCGGCCCGATCCGTGTCCAGCTGGAGCCCGAGAAGGCCCCGCTGACCGTTGCCAACTTCGCCAACCTGGCCAAGCGTGGCTTCTACGACGGGCTGAACTTCCACCGCGTCATCAACGATTTCATGGTCCAGGGCGGCTGCCCGCAGGGCACCGGCACCGGCGGCCCCGGCTACCGTTTCGAGGACGAGACCGGCAACGGTCTGGCGCACGAGCGCGGGGTGCTTTCCATGGCCAATGCCGGCCCGGGCACCAATGGCAGCCAGTTCTTCATCACCCACGTGCCGTGCCCCTGGCTGGACGGCAAGCACACCGTGTTCGGCAAGGTGCTCGAGGGCATGGAAGTCGTCGACTCCATCAAGCAGGGCGACAAGATCAAGTCGGTGAAGCTGGAAGGCGACGTCGACGCCGCCCTGGCCGCGAAGGCCGACCGCGTCGCCGACTGGAACAAGACCCTCGACGCCTGACCGGCCTCCAGCGGGCGCAACACGCGGCAATACGGCGGTTGCGCCCTGCAGTGGAAAAGGGCCTGCGTGGTAGAATTGACGGTCTTCCCGGCCGGGTTTCCCGGCCGTCCGTCACGTCTACAAACGAGGTCCAAGATGCCCCAGCTCTCCCGGCGGATCGGCCGCGCCAAGCCCAGTGCGATCATGCTGATCGCCGAGAAGGCCAAGCGCCTGAAGGCCGAAGGCCGCGATGTCATCAGCTTTTCGATCGGCGTCCCGAACTTCCTCCCCGGCGAGCACGTCTACCAGGCGGTGCGCGAGTCGCTCGACAACGACAGCGGGCAGTACGGCAGCAACCGCGGCGCCGATGCGCTGCTGGATGCCTTCCTCGCGCACATGGCGGGGCTGGGCCTGGATGGATACGGCCGCGCCAACGTGGCCACCGGCGTTGGCGCCAAGCACGTGCTCTACAACCTGGCCGAGGCGCTGCTGGACGACGGCGACACCATCGCCTTCCCGACCCCCTACTGGACCAGCTACCTGGACATCGCCGAAATCGTCGATGCCAAGGTCGACCTGCTGCCGTGCCCGCCCGAGCAGGACTACAAGCTGACTCCCGCGCAGCTGGACGCCGCGCTGGCGAAGAAGCCGCGCGTGTTCCTGTTCAACAACCCGTCCAACCCGACCGGCATGGTCTATACGAAGGACGAGATCAGCGCGCTGGCCGATGTGATCGCCAAGTACCCCGACACCTGGGTGATCACCGACGACATCTACAACAAGATGGTCTTCGACGGCGTGGGGTACCACAACTTCGTGCACGCGCGCCCGGAGCTGCGCGACCGGGTGATCTTCGTCGACTCGCTGTCCAAGACCTACGGCATGCCGGGCTGGCGCGTGGGCTTCATGGCCGGGCCGGAAGAGGTCGCCAAGGCCGTGGTCACCCTCAACTCCAACCACATCAGCAGCCTGCCCGAGGTCACCACTGCCGCTGCCATCGCCGCGCTGGCCGGGCCGCAGGACGTGCCGCGCGAGAAGGCCGCCGAGTTCCAGGCCAAGCGTGACCAGGTGATGGACGTGCTCGCCTCCATCGAAGGCGTGGTCTGCCCGCGTCCGCAGGGCGCCTTCTACGTGTTCCCGGACATCAGCTGTGCCTTCGGCAAGACCCATGGCCCGACCGGCAAGGTGATCGGCAACGACGTGGAGCTGTGCAGCGTGCTGCTGGAAGCCAAGGGCGTGGCCTGCGTGCCGGGCTCGGCCTTCGGCGAGCCGCGCTCGCTGCGCATCAGCTACACCTGCCCCACGCCGCAGCTCATGCCCGGCATGGAGCGCATCCGCGAATTCTTCAACGAACTGAGCTGACAGGAGCCCCCACATGAAAACCCCCGTCCGCGTTGCCGTGACCGGTGCTGCCGGCCAGATCGGCTATTCCCTGTTGTTCCGCATCGCCTCGGGCGAGATGCTGGGCAAGGACCAGCCGGTCATCCTGCAGATGCTCGAGCTGCCGATGGAGAAGGCCCAGGCCGCGCTCAAGGGCGTGATGATGGAACTGGAGGACTGCGCGTTCCCGCTGCTGGCCGGCATGGTTGGCACCGACGACGCCGAGGTCGCGTTCAAGGACGCCGACATCGCCCTGCTGGTCGGTGCGCGTCCGCGCGGCCCGGGCATGGAGCGCAAGGACCTGCTGCTGGAGAACGCCAAGATCTTCACCGCCCAGGGCGCGGCGCTGAACAAGGTCGCCAGCCGCGACGTCAAGGTGCTGGTGGTCGGCAACCCGGCCAACACCAACGCCTACATCGCCATGAAGTCGGCGCCGGACCTGAAGGCTGCGAACTTCACCGCGATGCTGCGCCTGGACCACAACCGCGCGCTGAGCCAGCTGGCCAACAAGGCGGGCGTGCCGGTCGGCGACATCAAGAAGCTGGTGGTGTGGGGCAACCACAGCCCGACCATGTATCCGGACTACCGCTTCGCCACGGCCAACGGCGAGTCGCTGAAGGACAAGGTCAACGACGCCGACTGGAACGCCAACGAGTTCATCCCGAAGGTGGGCAAGCGCGGCGCGGCGATCATCGAGGCCCGCGGCCTGTCCTCGGCGGCCTCGGCGGCCAACGCCGCCATCGACCACATCCGTGACTGGGTGCTGGGCAGCGATGGCGAGTGGGTGACCATGGGCGTGCCGTCCGACGGCAGCTACGGCATTCCCGAAGGCATCATCTACGGCGTGCCGGTGACCACCGAGAACGGCGAGTACAAGCGCGTCGAAGGCCTGGAGATCGACGAGTTCAGCCGTGCGGCCATGGACAAGACCCTGGCCGAGCTGGAGGAAGAGCGCGAGGGCGT
>JAEWFH010000175.1 GCA_023388955.1 Pseudomonadota bacterium | reverse complement strand
CAGCGCACCTGTGCCGCCGCCGACCGTACCGGCCACGCCATCCTGCACACCCTGTACCAGCAGTCGCTGGCGCATGACGCGCAGTTCTTCGTCGAGTTCTTCGCGCTCGACCTGATCATGGATTCCGAGGGCGCCTGCCGCGGCGTGCTGGCGCTGGAACTGGAGACCGGGCAGCTGCACCTGTTCCGCGCCCAGGGCACCGTGCTGGCGACCGGCGGCTACGGCCGTGCGTACTTCAGCGCGACCTCCGCCCACACCTGCACCGGCGACGGCAACGGCATGGCGCTGCGCGCCGGCCTGGGCCTGCAGGACATGGAGTTCGTGCAGTTCCACCCGACCGGCATCTACGGCGCCGGCTGCCTGATCACCGAGGGCGTCCGCGGCGAGGGCGGCATCCTGCGCAACGCCAACGGCGAGCGCTTCATGGAGCGCTACGCCCCGTCCGCCAAGGACCTTGCCTCGCGCGACGTGGTCAGCCGCTCGATGACGATGGAGATCCGCGAGGGCCGCGGCGTCGGCGAGCACAAGGACCACATCCTGCTCGACCTGACCCACCTGGGCCCGGAGGTCATCCACGAGAAGCTTCCCGGCATCGCCGAGTCCGCCCGCATCTTCGCCGGCGTGGACGTGGAGAAGGAGCCGATCCCGGTCATCCCGACCGTGCACTACAACATGGGCGGCGTGCCGACCAACTACCACGGCGAGGTCGTCCAGCTGAAGGACGGCAACCCGGACGCGGTGGTCCCGGGCCTGTACGCGATCGGCGAGGCCGCCTGCGTGTCGGTCCACGGTGCCAACCGGCTGGGCTCGAACTCGCTGCTCGACCTGGTGGTGTTCGGGCGTGCGGTGGCCAACCGCGCCGCCGAGACCATCAAGCCCGACGCCGCCCAGCCCGACCTGCCGAAGGACGCCTGCGACTTCTCCCTGGCGCGCCTGGACAAGCTGCGCCACGCCAGCGGCGACACCCCGACCGCGGTCATCCGCGACCGCATGCAGCGCGCCATGCAGGCCGACGCGGCGGTGTTCCGCACCCAGGAGACGCTGGAGGAGGGCGTGTCCCGCATCCGCGAGATCCACGCCTCGTTCGGCGACGTCAAGGTCAGCGACCGCTCGATGATCTGGAACTCCGACCTGGTCGAGACGCTGGAGCTGGACAACCTGCTCGGCCAGGCGCTGGCCACGATCGTCTGTGCGGAAAACCGCAAGGAGTCGCGCGGTGCGCACGCCCGTGACGACTATCCGGAGCGCGACGACAGCAACTGGCACAAGCACAGCCTGTGCTGGGTCGACGCCGACGGCAACACGCGCATCGACTACCGTCCGGTGCACATGTACACGCTCACCGACGAGGTGGACGTGATCCCGCCGAAGAAGCGCGTGTACTGAGGGGATCCGACGCCATGGCCGAATTCAACCTTCCCAAGAACTCCCGCATCCAGAAGGGCCGCCACTGGCCCGCCGAGGGGGCCACGCGCAAGCGCAGCTTCAAGGTGTACCGCTGGAACCCCGATGACGGGCTGAACCCGCGCACCGACACCTATGAAGTCGACCTCGACAAGTGCGGACCGATGGTCCTGGACGCGCTGATCAAGATCAAGAACGAGATCGACCCGACCCTGACCTTCCGCCGGTCCTGCCGCGAGGGCATCTGCGGTTCGTGCGCGATGAACATCGACGGCACCAACACGCTGGCCTGCACCAAGGCGATCGAGGACTGCGGCAAGGGCGACGGCGACGTGCCGATCTACCCGCTGCCGCACATGGAAGTGGTCAAGGACCTGATCCCGGACCTGACCCACTTCTACGCCCAATACGCCTCGATCAAGCCGTGGCTGCGGACCCAGAGCCCGGCCCCGACCGACCGCGAGCGCCTGCAGTCGCCGGAGGACCGCAAGAAGCTCGACGGCCTGTACGAGTGCATCCTGTGCGCCTGCTGCTCGACCAGCTGCCCGAGCTACTGGTGGAACGGCGAGCGTTACCTTGGCCCGGCGATCCTGCTGCAGGCCTACCGCTGGATCGTCGACTCGCGCGACGAGGACACCGGCGAGCGCCTGGACGACCTCGAGGATCCGTTCAAGCTCTACCGGTGCCACACCATCATGAACTGCGCCCGGACCTGCCCGAAGGGCCTGAACCCGGCCAAGGCGATCGGCGAGATCAAGAAGCTGATGCTCGAGCGCCGCGCGCTCTGACCGATGGTGGAGGACGCCGACGAGGTCGAGCTGCGCAGGCTGCGCTGGAAGTGCCGGCGCGGCATGCGCGAGCTCGACCAGTTGCTGACCCGGTGGCTGGAGCGCGAATGGCGGGGAAGTCCCGCCGCACAGCGGGAGGTCTTCCTACGGTTGCTGGAAACCGAGGACGATAAGCTCTGGCTCTGGTTGATGGGACGCGACACCCCCGCCGATGCCGAGCTTGCCACCCTGGTCCACCACATCCGGCAGCTTCCGCCCTGAGCCGGCGGAAGCCTTCCACTGGCGACCCTCGCGGATGCAGCGGGGGCTGGTGGCATTGCTGGTCGCCGGCGCGGTGCTGGCGCTGCTGAACTGCGGACTCCCGGCCATGGCTGCCTTCCCGGCGGCCATGGCCGTCGTCGTTCGGGGTGCCTGGCTGTTGCGCCGTGAGCGGCGGCGTCCGCCGCGGCGGGTGGAACTTGCCCCCGGCGTTGCCCGGGTGGATGGGGCCGGCGTCGACCTGCTGGAGGTGGCCTGGCGCGGGCCACTGGCTTTCATGCGCTGGCGCGACGCCGCGGGGCGTGTGCAACGCCTGGCCTGGTGGCCGGACGTGCTGCCCGCGCCGGACCGGCGGCGGCTGCGGCTGGTGGCCGGCGCGGAAAGCGTTTCGCCGGTGGCCGCATCGGTGGCACCATAGCGCCGCATGTTCAAGCCCATTCCCGTAGCCATCGGCCTGCGCTACCTGCGCGCCAAGCGCCGCAACGGCTTCATCTCCTTCATCTCGCTGGCCTCCATCCTCGGCATCGCGCTGGGCGTGGCGGCGCTGATCACCACCCTGGCGGTGATGAGCGGTTTCCAGACCGAGATCCGCGACCGCATGCTGCAGATGGCGGCCCATGCCACCGTCAGTGCCTGGGGCGAGCCGGTGGTCGGCTGGCAGCAGGCGGTGGACCTGGCACTGAATGATCCGCGCGTGGCCGGGGCGGCGCCCTACGTCGAGAAGGAAGCCCTGCTCAACGGGCCGCGCCAGCAGCCGGCCATGGTGCGTGGCGTGGTCGCCGCCGACGAGCGGACCGTGTCCGTGCTCGGCGACAAGATGGTCGAGGGCGAGCTGGAGTCGCTGGAGCCGGGCAGCTTCAACATCCTGGTTGGCCGCGAGCTCGCTGCCTGGCTGGGAGTGGGCATGGGCGACGAGGTGGTGATGACCGTCGCCGAGTTCTCCAGCACCCCGGTCGGGGCGATGCCGCGGGTGAAGCGCTTCACTGTCAGCGGCATCTTCGAGGTCGGCTACAACGAGTACGACCGCGGCATGGCCTTCACCAGCATGGCCGACATGCAGCGCCTGCTGCGCATGGGCGAGGGCGTCACGGGGGTGCGGCTGCGGCTGCACGACATGGACCAGGCCAGCGATGTCGCCAGCGACCTGGCGCTGCGACTGGGCGGCCCGCACCGGGTCAGCGACTGGACCAGCGACAACGCCAACATGTTCCGCGCCCTGCGCATGGAGAAGACGATGATGGCGATCCTGTTGTCGCTGATCATCGCCATGGGCGCGTTCAACTTGGTGTCCTCGCAGGTGATGCTGGTCACCGACAAGCAGGCCGACATCGCGATCCTGCGCACCCTCGGCCTGAGCCCGCGCGGGGTGATGGACGTGTTCATGGTGCAGGGTAGCCTGATCGGGGTGATCGGGACCGTGCTCGGCGTGGTCGGCGGCATCCTGCTGACGCTGAACCTGCAGAACATCCTGTACGCGATCGAGAAGGTCTTCGGCGTGATCCTGTTGCCCTCCGACGTCTACTACATCACCGGCCTGCCCACCGAACTCAAGCACGGTGACGTCACCGCGGTCGCGCTGGTGGCGCTGGCGATGGCGTTCCTGGCCACGATCTACCCGGCCTGGCGCGCAGCGCGCACGCCGCCGGCGGAGGCGCTGCGCTATGAGTGAGGTGGTGATCGAGGCGCGCGGCCTGGCCAAGACCTACCGCGAGGGCACGCTGGTCACGCCCGTGTTCGAGGGCCTGGACCTGGCGGTGGCCAAGGGCGAGACGGTGGCGATCCTCGGCCCGTCCGGCGCCGGCAAGAGCACGCTGCTGCACCTGCTCGGCGGGCTGGACACGCCCAGTGCGGGCGAGGTCCATGTCGCCGGCCACCGCATGAGCGGGCTCAGCGATACCGAGCGCGGTGCGCTGCGCAACCGCTCGCTCGGCTTCGTGTACCAGTTCCATCACCTGCTGCCCGAGTTCACCGCGCTGGAAAACGTGATGTTGCCGGTGCTGCTGGCGGGCCGGGGCGTCCCGGAGGCGGGCAACCGGGCCACGGCGTTGCTGGAATCGGTCGGCCTGGGCCACCGGCTCGGCCACAAGCCCGGCGAGCTGTCGGGTGGCGAACGCCAGCGCACCGCGGTCGCCCGGGCGCTGGTGAACCGCCCGGCCTGCGTGCTGGGCGATGAGCCCACCGGCAACCTCGACGAGAAGACCGCGGCGAAGGTGTTCGGGATGATGCTCGACCTCAACCGCGACCAGGGCACCAGCCTGGTGATGGTGACCCACGACCGTGGCCTGGCGCGTCGCATGGACCGCGTGCTGGAGCTGCACGAAGGCCGCCTGCGTGAGTGGGTGGACGAGGACGACTGACCCAGCGAGGGACCCGCGATGCATCCAGCGGCAGGGACGCCGCACTACCGCACCAACGCCATCGACGCGCGCCGCCGCGGGCCTTGCCGGGCTCCGCGTCCGCTGGGACCGGCCGTGGCCGTCGTGTTGCTGGCCGGCACGCTGGGGACGTTGCTGCTGCCCGTACTCCCGCCCTGGCCCGTGTTCCTGCCGGCGCTGGTGGCGGGCCTGGTGGCCTGGGGGCGTGGCCGGCATGCGCGCCTGGCCGGGGTCTTGCTGTGTGGCTTCGCGATCGCCGGCCTGCACGCCGCGCACGCCTTGTCCGTGCAGCTTCCACCGGGAGAGTCGTTCGACGTGCGCGTATCGGGGCGCGTGGTCGACCTGCCGGACCACCAGGGCCGACGCACCGGTTTCCTGTTCCGCATCGACGACGGTGCGGCAGGGGGCCATGACCTGGGTGGGCGCCTGGCGAGGCTGTCGTGGTACGACGGTTTCGACGGTTCGCCGACCGGCCGCGAGCGCCTGCAGGCGGGCCAGCGCTGGGAGCTCGGGCTGCGCTTGCGGGCTCCGGGTGGCCTGCGCAACCCGGGCGGCCATGACGGCGAGAAGCACGCGCTGGCCAGGCGCCTGGCGGCGACGGGCTACGTGCGCGAACCGGAATCGGCGCTGGTGCTCGCGCCGCCGCGCGGCCTGCAGGCCTGGCGCGAGGCCATGGCTTCGCGGATGGAGGCGGTACTGGACCCGCCCGGCGTGCACTACGTCCAGGCGCTGGCACTGGGCGATACGCGGGGGCTGGGCGACCACGACTGGCAGGTGCTGCGCGCCACCGGCCTGACCCACCTGATCGCGATCTCCGGGTTCCACGTCGGGCTGGTGGCGGGCTTCTTCGCACTGCTTGCGCGGCTGGGCTGGTGGCTGTTCCCGTCGCTGGCCCGGCGGCTGCCGGCGCCGGTGGTCGCGGCGGTCGCCGCCCTGGCCGGCGCCTCGCTCTATGCAGCGGCCGCGGGCTTCTCGCTGCCAACCATGCGTACCGTGCTGATGATCGGCGTCGTCGCCCTGGTCCGCGTGGCGCGGCGCCGTACCGGTGCTTTCGACACCCTGGCACTGGCGGCGATCGCGATCCTGCTGGCCGACCCGATGGCGGTGCTCGGGGCCGGGTTCTGGCTCAGCTTCCTCGGCGTGGCCTGGCTGGTGTGGTGCCTGCCGGGCGCGGGACGACGCCCGCTGCGTGACCTGCTGCAGGCGCAGTGGGTGGCCAGCATCGGCCTGTTGCCGCTGACCGTGGTGCTGTTCAACCAGGCCTCCCTGGCCGGGCCGCTGGCCAACCTGGTCGCGATCCCGTGGTGGACCCTGGTGGTGGTCCCGCTGTCGCTGCTGGGCACCGGCCTGGAGATGCTGGCCGATGGCGCCGGTGCGTGGGCATGGCGGGCGGCGGATGGGTGCTTCGGCCTCAGTTGGCCGCTGTTCGAATGGGCCGCGGCGAGTCCGCTGGCCCTGTGGTGGCTGCCCGAGCCGCGCTGGTTCGCGGTGCCGCTGGCGCTGGCGGGCGCGTTCTGGCTGCTGCTTCCACGCGGGCTGCCGGGCCGCGGGCTGGCGCTGCTGCTGTGGCTGCCGCTGCTGTGGCCGGACCGCGGGCTGCCGGGGCCGGGCGGGCTCGACCTGCACCTGCTGGACGTGGGGCAGGGGCTTTCGGTCGTGGTGCGTACCTCCGGCCACGCGCTGCTGTATGACGCCGGCCCCGCCGTGCCGGAAGGCTTTGATGCCGGCGAGCGCGTGGTGTTGCCGGCACTGCGTGCACTCGGCGTGCGGCAGCTGGACCGGGTGGTGGTGAGCCATGCCGACGGGGACCACGCAGGCGGACTGCCGGCGATCCGGGCCGGCCTGCCGGTCCCGTGGCTGGAGGCACCGGACGGCAGCGGCATCGAGGGTGCCCGGCCGTGCCAGGCCGGTGCCGGGTGGGAGTGGGACGGCGTCCGCTTCGAGTACCTGCACCCGGCACCGCATTTCCCGTATCTGGGCAACGAGGCCAGTTGCGTGCTGCGCATCCGGGGCGCTCACGGCACGGTGCTGCTGCCGGGCGACATCGGCGAGGTGATCGAGCGCCGCGTGGCCCGGATGGCGGACGCCGACGGCAATCCGCTGGCGGCGGCGGACGTCGTGGTCGTCGCCCACCATGGCAGCGGCAGCTCGTCCGACCCGGCCTTCGTCGCCGCCACCGGCGCCGGCCATGCGCTGGTATCGGCGGGCCACGGCAACCGCTTCGGCCACCCCCGCGAGGAGGTGGTTTCACGCTGGGAGGAGGCCGGTGCCCGGGTCACTTCGACCGCGCAGGGCGGCGCGTTGCGGATCCGCCTGGACGTGGACGCGATCGCGGTGGAACCGCGACGGGCGACACACCCGCGCCTGTGGGATGCCCGCCGCCGCCGCACCGGCACGCCGGATGATGCAGGGGCCGCGCTATCCTATCGCGCTTATCGAGGGCCGCCCGGGCCCCGGATGGAGATGGATGGTGCTGGAACTGGTCAGGGCCGGCGGATGGCCGATGATCCCGCTGCTGATGTTGTCCGCGCTGGCGCTGGCGCTGATCGTCGAGCGCGCGTGGACGCTCAGGCGCGCGGCGGTGCTGCCGCCGGGCCTGGGTGAGGAGGTCCGCACCTGGGCGGCGGGCGGCCGGCTGGACCCGGCGCACATCGAGACCCTGCGCGGCACCGCGCCGCTGGGCGCACTGCTGGCCGCGGCGCTGGAGGTGAGGCACCGCCCGCGCGACCAGGTCCGCGAACGCATCGAGGACGTGGGCCGGCACCTGGTGCACGGCATGGAGCGCTACCTCAACACCCTGGGCACCATTGCCGCCGCCGGCCCGCTGCTGGGGCTGTTCGGCACCGTGGTGGGCATGATCGAGATGTTCCTGGGGATCCTCGACTTCGGCATCGGTGACGTGAACGAGCTGGCCGGCGGCATCGGCAAGGCGCTGGTATGCACCGCCGCGGGCATGATCGTGGCGATCCCGGCGCTGTGGGCGCACCGCTGGTTCCGCGGGCGCATCGCCGGCTACATCGTCGACATGGAGTCCGAGGCGATCCGGTTGCTGGACGTGCTCGACCCGGTGCCGGCGCCTGCCCCGGTCGCCGCCGGCGGGCACGGGATCACGCCCACGGTCGCCAAGGGCTGAGCGCATGCGCATCCGCGACCATCGCCGCGACGACGAGCCGGAGATCAACCTGGTCCCGCTGATCGACGTCATCCTGGTGATGATCATCTTCTTCGTGGTCACCGCCACCTTCGACGCGCGTTCGGTGATCCGGCTGGAGCTGCCGCGCGCCACCGGCGAGCAGGTCGCGGCCGACCAGCCCTTGCTGCTGCTGGTGAACGCGCAGGGCCGCTACTTCGTCGGCGACCGCGAGGTGCTGCGTGACGACGTCGAGTCGCTCAAGGCGACGATCCGCGAGGTGGCCGGGGACGACCGCGACCGCCCGGTGATGCTGCGCGCCGACGCGCGCACCCCGTGGCAGGCGGTGATCACCGCCTATGACGCGCTCGGGCAGCTGGGCTTCAAGCAGATCCTCAATGCCACCGCGCCACCGGAAACCGGGGGGGCGACCGGATGAGCGTGCCAACGCCCGGCGCGGCCGAAGCCACGCCCTGGCAGATCTACCGCCGGCTGCTCGGCTTCGCGCACCCCTACCGCGGGCTGTTGCTGGTCGCCGCCGCGGGCATGGTCATCGAGGCCGCGGCGGCCGGTGCCTTTGCCAGGCTCATGGAGCCGGTGGTCGACGTCACCTTCATCGAGCAGGACGGGGGTTCCAGCCTGTTCCTGCCGGGTGTCATCGTGGTGCTGTTCCTGGCCCGCGGCGTGGCCGGCTACCTGACCGACTACAACATGGCCCGGGCCGGCCGCGGCATTGCCCGCGACCTGCGGGTGCAGGTGCTGGGCAAGTACCTGCGCCTGCCGGGGCTGCGCTTCGACTCCGAACCGGTGCCCTCGATGCTGGTGCGCCTGGGCTCGGACAGCGACCAGGTCGCCCAGGCGGCGGTCGACGCGATGAAGGTGATGGTCCAGCAGGCGCTGCAGGTCCTCGTCATGCTCGGCGTGATGCTGTGGACCAGCTGGCAGGTGACGATCGCGATCCTGGTGCTGGCGCCGCCGCTGGCCTGGGTGATGGACAAGGTCGCCAAGCGCTACCGGCGCATCAGCCACCGCATCCAGGAGAGCGGGGCGGCGCTGATGCAGCATGCCGACCAGGCCCTGGGCGGGCAGCAGGAGGTCAAGGTCTACGGGGCCCAGCAGGTGGAACTGAAGCGCTACCGCAAGCAGGCCGACCACCACCTCAAGCTGAGCCTGAAGGTCGAGTCGACCCGCAGCATCTCCTCGGCGATGGTGCAGATGATCGGCGCGGTCGGCCTGGCGGTGCTGTTGCTGCTGGCCGGCCACGAGGCGCAGGCCGGGCGCCTGAGCGCCGGCGGCTTCGTGACCCTGATGGTGGCGATGATCGCGATCATCCCGTCGCTGCGCTCGCTGGCCAACGTGCAGAACATGCTGCAGCGCGGCGTCGCCTCGGCCGACCGGCTGTTCTCGATCACCGATGCCGAGGACGAACCGGACAACGGCACGCTGCCGCTGGAACGGGCCCGCGGGCTGGTGGAGTTCCGCGACGTGGTCGCGCGCTACCCGGGCCAGGAACGGCCGGCGATCGACGGCGTCAGCTTCACCGCGCGGCCGGGCACGGTCACCGCGATCGTGGGCCGCTCCGGCAGCGGCAAGTCCAGCCTGATCAAGCTGATCCCGCGCTTCTACGAGACCGAGTCGGGCCAGATCCTGCTCGATGGACAACCGGTCCAGGACTACCGCCTGGCCGACCTGCGCAGGCAGATCGCCCTGGTCGGCCAGCAGGTGATGCTGTTCGACGGTACCGTCGCCGAGAACGTGGCCTATGGCGAACTGGAAGGCGTGGCGCCCGGCGCGCTGGAGGCGGCGATCCGCGGTGCCAACGCGATGGAATTCGTCGAGCGCATGCCCGAGGGCATGGATACCGGCATCGGCACCAAGGGCGGGCGCCTGTCGGGCGGGCAGCGCCAGCGCCTGGCGATCGCCCGGGCGATGCTCAAGGACGCGCCGATCCTGATCCTGGACGAGGCGACCGCGGCGCTGGACACCGAGTCCGAGCGCCTGGTGCAGGATGCACTGGAACGACTGATGCCCGACCGCACGACCCTGGTCATCGCGCACCGGCTGTCGACCATCGAGGACGCCGACCAGGTGCTGGTCATGGATGAAGGCCGCATCGTCGAGCGTGGCACCCATACCGAACTGCTGGCGCGCGGCGGACTGTACGCGCACCTGCACCGCATGCAATTCCGCGAGGCGCAATGAGCCAGCCCCCTGCAGTGCGTCGCGAACACCAGCCGCACTACTGGTACAGCGAAGCGCCGGTCCCGCTGCACATGCGCCTGCTCGCACCGGTCTACGGGGCGTTGAGCGGGCTGCGGCGCCGGCTCTATGCCGCGGGCGTGCTGCGCCGGCGCCATCCCGGCGTGCCGGTGGTGGTGGTCGGCAACATCACCGCCGGCGGGGCGGGCAAGACCCCGCTCACCATCGCGCTGGCCGAGCGCCTGCGTTCGGAAGGCTGGAACCCCGGCGTGGCCAGCCGCGGCTACGGCCGCGCCGACGCCTCGCGCCCCACCTGGGTCGAAGCCGACACGCCACCGGAGCAGGGCGGCGACGAGCCGGTGCTGATCGCCCGCCGCACCGGCGTGCCGCTGCGCGCCGACCGCGACCGTGCCGCCGCCGCCAGGGCGCTGGCCGACGCCGGCTGCGACATCGTGCTGTGCGACGACGGCCTGCAGCATTACCGGCTCGAGCGCGACATCGAGATCGAGGTGGTCGACGCACGCCGCCGCTACGGCAACGGCCGCCTGCTCCCGGCCGGCCCGCTGCGCGAACTGCCGGCCCGCGCCGAACGCTGCGACTTCCGCGTGGTCAACGTGGCCGGCGCGAAGAACGGCGAAGGCCCGGGCACCGGCTTCGGCGAGTGGCCGATGCGGCTGGTCTTCGATCGCGCGGTGCCGGTGCGCGGCGGGCGCCCGCGCAGCCTGGAGTCCTTCGTTGGCCACCGCGTCCACGCCGTGGCCGGCATCGGCAATCCGGAGCGCTTCTTCGGCATGCTGCGCGAGATGGGGATCGCCGTGGTCCCGCACGCCTTCGCCGACCACCACCGCTACCGCGAGAGTGACTTCGAGTTCGGCAGCGCCCTGCCGGTACTGATGACCGAGAAGGACGCGGTGAAGTGCGCGGGCTTCGCTACCGACGCCTTCTATTCCGTGCCGATCCGCGCCGAACTTCCCGAAGCCTTCTGGATCAAGCTCCTCGACCGCCTCGACGCCCTGCGCACCCCGTAGGACGCACCCGCCGCCCTCCAGGAACCCGTGCCATGGACACCCCCGGTTTCGTAGTCGCCATCCCCGCCCGCCACGACGCCAGCCGCCTGCCCGGCAAGCCGCTGCGCCTGCTGGCCGGCGAGCCGCTGGTCCTGCACGTGGCGCGGCGCGCGCTGGCCTCCGGCGCCAGGGAGGTCTGGGTCGCCGCCGACGACGAGCGCATCGTGCGCGCGCTGGAAGGCAGCGGGGTCCAGGTCGTGCTGACCGCCACCACCCACGCCTCCGGCACCGACCGCCTGGCCGAGTGCGCCCGCATCGCCGGCTGGGCGGACGGGCAGGTGGTGGTGAACCTGCAGGGCGACGAACCCTTCGCACCCGCCGCCGGCATTCGCGCAGTGGCAGGGCTGGTTGTCTCCAGCGGCGCCGAAATGTCGACGCTGGCCACCCCGGTCGAGGACCTGGAGACCCTGCGCGACCCGAACGCAGTCAAGCTGGTCCGTTCCGCTTCCGGGGACGCCCTGTACTTCAGCCGCGCCCCGGTGCCCTGGCCACGTGACGCCTTCGCCACCGCGCCCGACCGGATGCCTGCGGGCGACGCCTGGCTGCGCCACATCGGCATCTACGGCTACACCGCCGGCTTTCTGCAGCGCTTCGCCGCGATGCCCCCCGGCCGGCTGGAGCAGGTCGAATCCCTGGAGCAGCTTCGCGTGCTGGAGGCCGGCCATCGCATCGCCGTGGGCCTCACCCCCGAACCCTTCCCCCCCGGCGTGGACACCCCCGCGGACCTGGCCCGCGCCGAGAGGATGTACAGGGCGCAATAGCCGCCCCAGGCGGCGTATTGCGCCGCACGCCAAGGCCCCGGCATCGCACTACAAGCTCACGCCCCCGACACATACCCCAGCAACTGCACGATCCCGAACAGCAGTCCCCCGATCAGCGCCCCGATCGCGGTGCCGTTGTAGCGGATGTACTGCAGGTCGCTGCCCACGCTGAGCTCCAGTTCGCGTACCAGCTCTTCGGTGTCCCAGCGGCCGATGCGCTCGACGATGAAGTCGCGGATCCCGCCGCGATAGCGTTCCACCAGCGGGCCCAGGGCGTCGGCCAGCCAGCGGTTGATCCACTCGCGCATGGCCGCGTCCTCCACCAGCCGCTCGCCGAGCACCTGCGCCGCCCGCGTGGCCCGGGCGGCGACCCGGGAGTCTTCCTGCTGCAGGTCGGCCTGCAGCCAGGCCAGCACCTGGTCCCACAGCCCGCGGACGTAGCGGGGCAGGGCGGGGTCGTCGAGCAGCCGGTCGCGCAGCTCCCCGACACGGGCACGCAGCGCTTCGTCGTGGTGCAGCCGGTCGACGAAGTCCTCGACGTATCCATCGAAGCGCTGGCGCATCTCGTGGTGCGGGTCGGCGGCCATCTGCGCGACCAGGTCGGCCACGCCGGCCACCACCCGGGCGGCGAGCTTGCGGGCGACCGGCTCGTCCAGGCCGGTGATGCGCAGCACCGACCACATCTGCGGGCTGATCCGCGCGGCCACCATGTCCTGGGTGGCCGGGTCGGCCAGGAAGCCGCCCACGTCGCGCAGCACGCTGTCCAGCAGCGCCTGGTGCCGGCGCTGGTGGGTCATCAGCTGCAGCACCTGGCCGGACAGCGTGGCCAGGTCCATGCGCCGCAGCTGCTCGCGGGTCAGCCGCTGCAGGAAGCCGTGCAGGCGCTCGCTGTCGAGCAGGGCCAGCACGTGTGGGGCGAGCTGGACGACCAGCGCGCCGGCCTTGCGCGCGTGCCGTGGGTCGGCCAGCGCCTGGGCCATCCGCCACGCCGGGTCGAACTCCTCCAGCTTGCGCACCACCTCGCGCCGCTCCAGGAAGTGCTCGCAGATGAAGTCCGCCAGGGCACGGCCGAGCTGCGCCTTGCGCCGCGGGATGATCGCGGTATGCGGGATCCAGCGCTGGCCCAGCGGGTGGCGGAACAGCGCGACCACCGCGAACCAGTCCGCCAGCCCGCCGATCATCGCTGCCTCGGCCATGGCCACCAGCAGCCCGAAGCCCCAGTGCGGGTAGCGCAGCTCCAGCCAGGTCCCGGCCACGAACACCGCGGCCGCCACCAGCAGCATGGCCACCGCGATGCGCTTGCGGCGGGCCAGGGCGAGGGCGCGGGGAGAAGTTGGGACGGCGGACGCCATGGCCGGATCATTGCAGCCCACGCGGTCCCGGCGCCACCGGGCGCTGCCTGGACGTGGCGGGCCGCGACTGCCGGGACGGGCGATAATCCCCCCATCCATGCAGCCGATGCCGCCCTCCCGACCCGACCAGCCGCCGTTCGACGGCAAGGTGTTCGCCCGCGAACTGAGCACCGCGCCGGGCGTGTACCGCATGATCGGCGCCGACGACCAGGTGCTGTACGTCGGCAAGGCCAGCGCGCTTCGCAACCGGGTCTCCAGCTACTTCAATGCCACCCCCAAGTCCGCGCGCATCATGTCGATGCTGGCGCAGACGGTGCGCATGGAAGTCACCGTCACCCGGACCGAGTCCGAGGCGCTGATCCTCGAGAACGAGCTGATCAAGTCGCTCAAGCCGCGCTACAACGTGCTGCTGCGCGACGACAAGAGCTATCCCTACGTGCTGCTGACCCGCGAGCAGTGGCCGCGGATCGCCATGCACCGGGGGCCGCGCTCGGTCCCGGGGCGGTATTTCGGTCCGTATGCCAGCGTCGGCGCGGTGCGCGACACGCTCAACTTGATCCACAAGCTGTTCAAGCTGCGCAGCTGCGAGGACAGCGTCTTCCGCAACCGCAGCCGGCCCTGCCTGCAGTACCAGATCGGCCGCTGCAGCGGTCCCTGCGTCGGGCTGGTGAACGCCCGCGACTACGCCGAGGACGTGCGCCAGGCGACCCTGCTGCTGGAGGGCCGCAGCGACCAGCTCACCGACGAGCTCGGCGCGAAGATGGAGCGGGCCAGCGAGCGGCTGGACTTCGAGGAGGCGGCCCGGCTGCGCGACCTGATCGCGTCGATCCGCACCCTGCAGGCGCGCCAGTACGTCGACGGCCGCGCCGCCGACCTGGACGTGCTGGCGATCGCCATGCAGGGCGCGACCGCCTGCGTGGTGCTGCTGAGCTTCCGCGACGGGCGCAACCTGGGCACGCGTTCGTTCTTCCCGAAGACCAACGGCGCCGAGGATCCGGCCGAGGTCCTGGCCGCCTTCGTCTCCCAGCACTACGGCGAGCAGCTGCCGCCGTCGGAGATCGTGATCGACCGCGACATCCCCGACCGCGGACTGCTGGAGGAAGCCCTGTCGGCCACCGGCGAGCGCCGCGTGCAGCTGCGCCACCGGGTCCGCGGCGACCGCGCCCGCTACCTGGAGATGGCCGCGCGCAACGCGCAGATCACCCTGGCCAGCGAGATGACCAGCAGCGCCGCCCAGCTGGCGCGCGCCGAGGGCTTGCGCGACCTGCTCGCGCTGCCGGAGCTGCCCGGGCGCATCGAATGCTTCGACATCAGCCACACCATGGGCGAGGCGACCGTGGCCTCGTGCGTGGTGTTCGACGCCGAGGGCCCGGTGCGCAGCCAGTACCGGCGCTTCAATATCAAGGACATCGAGCCGGGCGATGACTACGCCGCCATGCACCAGGCCCTGACCCGGCGCTTCCGCCGCGCCGTGGCGGGGCTGGAGGAGGGCGGCAAGGCACGCAACGACAAGGCCGTGCTGCCCGACGTGCTGCTCATCGACGGCGGGGCCGGCCAGGTCGCCCAGGCCAACGAAGTGCTGGGCGAGCTCGGCCTGGCCGGCATCGCCGTGGTCGGCGTGGCGAAGGGCCCGGCGCGGCGGCCGGGCGACGAGGAGCTGTTGTTGCCCGATGGCCGCAAGGTCCGCCCCGGGCCGGAATCCCCGGCCCTGCAGCTGGTCCAGCAGGTGCGCGACGAGGCCCACCGTTTTGCCATCACCGGCCACCGCGGCCGTCGCGCCAAGGCGCGCAACACCAGCCGGCTGGAGGACATCCCCGGCATCGGGCCGCGCCGCCGCGCCAACCTCCTCAAGCACTTCGGTGGCCTGGGCGGGCTGAAGGCCGCCGGCGTCGAAGAAATCTCCCGCGTCGACGGCGTCAACGCGGCCCTTGCCGAGCGGATCTATGCGACCCTGCATGGTCTGGAAACAGCCCCTGCGCCCGGCGCGGAGCAGGGGCGGAGCACCCCATGAGACTGACCGTACCGACCCTACTGACCCTGCTGCGGATCCTGATGATCCCGGTGCTGGTGATCGTGTTCTACCTGGACTTCAGGTGGACCAACATCGCCGCCGCGGCGATCTTCGCGTTCGCCTCGCTCACCGACTGGGCGGACGGTTGGATCGCCCGGCGCTACAACCAGTACTCCAACTTCGGCGCCTTCCTGGATCCGGTGGCGGACAAGCTGATGGTGGCCGTGGCCCTGATGCTGACCGTCCAGGCGCACCCCACGGTGTGGATGGCGCTGTGGGCGGCGGTGATCATCGGCCGCGAGATCGCCGTGTCCGCGCTGCGCGAGTGGATGGCCGAGGTGGGGCAGCGCTCCAAGGTCAAGGTCGCCACGCTGGGCAAGCTCAAGACCGTAGTCCAGATGGTCGCGCTGGTCATGCTGCTGTACCAGCAGGACTTCCTCGGGCTGCCGATCTTCCTGATCGGCGAGTGGCTGCTGGCCGGTGCCGCGCTGCTCACCTTGTGGTCCGGATTCGAGTACCTGCGGGCCGCCTGGCCGTCCCTGAAGGAAGATGTGAAAAAGTAGTTGACAGTTTTCTCCGGCGGCCTAAAATGGCGGCCTCCCAAGCGGGAATAGCTCAGTTGGTAGAGCACGACCTTGCCAAGGTCGGGGTCGCGAGTTCGAGTCTCGTTTCCCGCTCCAGTTACACAGCGCTCCGGTCTCCGGGGCAGCGCTTGAAACAAAGCCCCGTTCGCGGGGTTTTGTTTTTTGTGGCACCGCCGTCCGGCCTGATGGCAGAGTGGTCATGCAGCGGACTGCAAATCCGCGTACGCCGGTTCGATTCCGACTCAGGCCTCCAAAGACAAAGCGGTCAGGGCAACCTGGCCGCTTTTTCTTTTACCCTGTGCGATGCCGCGCCCGGATGGCGGAACTGGTAGACGCAACGGACTTAAAATCCGTCAGCCGCAAGGCTATGCGGGTTCGATTCCCGCTCCGGGCACCACGCACATGCACCACGCACATGCACCACGACTGCTTCACGCCTGCGCCGCGACGATGCCGCGCATGCGCCTGATGACCCTTGCCATCGCCCTGGCCGCAGTTCCCGCGGCCCTCCCGGCTGCCACGCCGCCGCCGGCCCATGACGCCGCCGCGTACACGCGTTGCGTGGATCGCCTGGCCCGGCAGGCCGCGGCGGACGGCATCACCGCGGCCACCTTCGACACCCACGTCCGCCCGGTCACGCCGGACACCACGGTGCTGGCGCTGCTCGACCACCAGCCCGAGTTCCGCACGCCGATCTGGGACTACCTGGCCGGACTGGTCGACGCAGAGCGCGTCGCCGACGGCAAGGCCATGCTCGCCGAGCACGCCGCCACGCTGGCGCGGGTGGAGGAGGCGTACGGCGTCGATCCGGAGACCGTGGTCGCCGTCTGGGGCGTGGAGAGCGACTTCGGGACCACCTTCGGCAAGCGGCCGTTGCTGGAGTCGCTCACGACCCTGTCGTGCATGGGACGGCGACAGGACTTCTTCCGCGGCGAGCTGATAGCCACGCTGCGGATCCTGCAGGACGGTGACGTCCGGCCCGAGGGGCTCGTCGGCTCCTGGGCGGGTGCCTTCGGGCACACGCAGTTCATGCCTTCGACCTACCGCCGCATCGCGGTGGACTTCGACGGCGACGGGCGCCGCGACCTGGTCGGCAGCATCCCCGACGCGCTGGCTTCCACGGCGAACTACCTCAAGCGCTCGGGCTGGCGGACCGGCCAGCCGTGGGGCCATGAGGTCCGAGTCCCGGAGGGGTTCAACACCAGCCTGGCCGGACGCACCAATCGCCGCTCGGTGTCGTACTGGACCTCGCGCGGGATCACGCGCGTGGATGGCGGCTCGCTGCCGGACTACGACCGCTCCGCACTGGTCCTGCCGGCGGGCAGGGAAGGGCCCGCGTGGCTGGTGTTCCGCAATTTCGACGCGATCTATTCCTACAACGCCGCCGAGAGCTACGCGTTCGCGATCGCACTGCTGTCGGACCGCCTGCGCGGTGGGGACGGCCCGGTGGCGTCGTGGCCCACCGATGATCCAGGCCTGTCGCGCAGGCAGCGGCGCGAGCTGCAGCAGCTGCTGATCGCCCGCGGCCACGACATCGGCGAGGTGGACGGGATCATCGGCAGCGCCAGCCGCGAGGCGATCCGGCTCGAGCAGGCGCGGCTGGGCGTGCCGGCGGATGGACGTGCTTCGCAGGCCCTGCTGCGCGCACTGTCGGTGCCGGCCCCCGGACTGCCCGGGCTGTAGCGGGCCTGCGGTCAGGCCGGCACGGGCGGTATCCTCCCGTGTCCACGCCCGGTCACGGAGCCCGCATGCTGCGCTATCTCCCCTTTGCCGCCTCAATCCTCCTGCTCGTCGTTTTCCTTGCCCTGGCGATGTTCGTCGCGCCCGGCTGGTACGTGGCGACGGCGGTGATGGCGGGGCTGGTGGCGCTGGGCATCGCCGACCTGGCCCAAACCAGCAGCACGCTGCGGCAGAACTACCCGCTGCTGGCGCACTTCCGCTACGGGCTGGAATCGATCGGCCCGGAGATGCGGCAGTACTTCATCCAGTCCGACACCGCCGAGGTCCCGTTCTCGCGGCTGCAGCGCGCACTGGTCTACCAGCGTTCCAAGTCGGTCAACGACACCCGTCCGTTCGGCACCCTGCAGGACGTGTATTGCAATGACTACGAGTGGATCAACCACTCGTTGCTGCCGGCGCCGCTGTCGGACCCGGACTACCGGGTCCTGGTGGGGGAGAACACCCACCAGCCGTACTCGGCCAGCGTGTTCAATATTTCCGCGATGAGCTTCGGCTCGCTGTCGGCCAACGCGATCCGCGCGCTCAACAAGGGCGCGAAGATGGGCGGCTTCTACCACGACACCGGCGAAGGCTCGATCTCGCCCTACCACCGCGAGCACGGCGGCGACCTGGTATGGGAGATCGGCTCGGGCTACTTCGGCTGCCGGGACGAGAACGGGCACTTCAGTGCCGAGCGCTTCATCGAGAACGCCCACGACCCCCAGGTCAAGATGATCGAGATCAAGCTGTCGCAGGGCGCCAAGCCCGGCCACGGCGGGGTGCTGCCCGCGCCCAAGGTCACCGAGGAGATCGCGCTGACCCGCGGCGTGCGGCCCTGGGTGGAGTGCGTGTCGCCGCCCCAGCACAGTGAGTTCTCGACCCCGATCGGATTGCTCGAGTTCGTGCGCAAGCTGCGTGAACTGTCCGGCGGCAAGCCGACCGGCTTCAAGCTGGCGATCGGCCATCCCTGGGAGTGGTTCGGCATCGCCAAGGCAATGGCGGAGACCGGGATCCTGCCGGACTTCATCGTGGTCGACGGCGCGGAGGGCGGCACCGGCGCCGCGCCGGCGGAGTTCATGAACCAGATCGGCGTGCCCATGCACGAGGCGCTGATGCTGGTGCACAACACCCTGGTCGGACTGAAGCTGCGCGACGACATCCGCCTGGCGGCGGCCGGCAAGATCACCACCGCCTTCGACATCGCCCGCACCCTGGCGATGGGGGCGGACTGGTGCAACTCCGGGCGTGGCTTCATGTTCTCGCTGGGCTGCATCCAGGCGCTGAGCTGCCACACCGACCATTGCCCGACCGGCGTGGCCACCCAGGACCCGCGCCGCTGGAAGGGCCTGGACCCGACCGACAAGGCGGTGCGGGTGATGGGGTTCCACAACAACACCCTGCACGCACTGCGCGAGCTGATCGCCGCGGCGGGGCTGGAAAACCCCGGCCAGATCGGGCCCGAGCACATCCTGCGGCGGGTCTCGGCAACCGAGATCCGCTCACTGTCCTCGCTGTACCGCTTCCTGCAACCCGGCGAGTTGCTCGACGGCGAGGCCAGCCACCAGGTCTTCCGCGACTACTGGGCCGACGCGCGCGCCGACACGTTCAAGGCGCCGGCGCACGTGCTGTCGATGCGGGCGAGCAAGTCCCTATAGCAGCCCGAGCACCCGCTCCGGCGGGCGCCCGATGACGGCGCGGCCCTGGTGGACGAAGACCGGGCGCTCGATCAGCCGCGGATGCGCGGCCATGGCGGCGATGAGGGCGTCCTCGCCGAGCGCAGGGTCTGCCAGGCCGAGCGCCTTGTACTCCTCCTCCCCCGTGCGCAGCAGTTCGCGGGCCGGGATGCCGAGCATCCCCAGCAGCTCGCGCAGTTGTGCCTCGCTGGGCGGGGCGTCCAGGTAGGGGATGATCTCCGGCTCGATGCCGTGTTCCTTCAGCAGCTCCAGCGCGCCGCGCGACTTGGAGCAGCGGGGGTTGTGGTACAGGCGTGGGGTCTCGCTCATGGCGGGTCTCCGTGTGGGGCAGGGGACTATCACGCCTGTCCGGGCGGCTGGATGCAAGGGCGGGACCCGCGGATGCCGCTACTGCAGGTTGCCGTCCTGGTCGCTGGTGGGATTGGGTTCGGCCGGATCCCCGCTGGAGGATTCCTCGCCGGCCTCCCCGGTGGCCTCATCGCTGGCGGCGCGCGCGTCAGCCGTGTCGTCCTCGAGGATCATCGGGACACCGACGGCGCCACGGATGCACTCCTGCAGCGCGTCCCCGGCCAGACCCTGGCAGCGGTCCCCGCCGGTGCGCGAAGCGTCGGGCGCGGTGACGTGTCCGGCTTCGGTGCCCGGAGGGCTGATCTGGTCGGTGGTGGTGCCCGACTCCTCGGGCGGGTAGGCGTCGCGGCGGTCGCAGGCGGCCAGCGCCAGGACGGCACACAGCGCGAGGCAGGCGAGGGGCTTGCTCGGATTCATGGGAGACCTCCGGTTGCGTTGCGGGTGCGGGCCAGGCCCGCTGCGCCACGCCAGCATCCGGCAAGCGCCGTTAAGCGGGTACGAACGCTTCCCTTCACGTGCGCCCAACCCGCGGGCTGCTGTCCTGAGCGCCCGTGGAATGCCGCAACAGACGCACTCAGGAGTCCCCCCATGATCGGTAAAGTCTTCAAGCTCGCCTTGCTCGCCGGCGCCGGCGTCGCCGCCTGGAAGGCCGCGACCCGGAACGCCCCCGGTTCGTTCTTCGAGCAGGCCCTGCACAGTGGTGTCGCCGAGGTCGAGGCGGCGAAATCCGCCGAGCTCCGCG
>JAEWFH010000138.1 GCA_023388955.1 Pseudomonadota bacterium | reverse complement strand
AGATGAACCCGCGCGTGTCGCGGTCCTCGGCGCTGGCCTCCAAGGCCACCGGCTTCCCGATCGCCAAGGTCGCCGCCAAGCTGGCGGTGGGCTACACCCTGGACGAGCTGAAGAACGAGATCACCGGTGGCGCGACCCCGGCCTCCTTCGAGCCGGCGATCGACTACGTGGTCACCAAGATCCCGCGTTTCGCCTTCGAGAAATTCCCGCAGGCCGATGCCCGGCTGACCACCCAGATGAAGTCGGTGGGCGAGGTGATGGCCATGGGCCGCACCTTCGGCGAGTCGCTGCAGAAGGCGCTGCGCGGGCTGGAAACCGGCAGGGCGGGCCTGGACCCGAGCGGGCTGGACCTGTCCGACGCCGCCGACCTGGCGAGCCTGCGCCGCGAGCTCAAGGAGCCCGGCCCGGAGCGCATGTTCCACATCGGCGACGCCTTCCGCGCCGGGATGACGGTGGAGGAAGTGCACGCGCTCTCCTTCGTCGACCCCTGGTTCCTGGACCGGATCGCCGAGCTCATCGAGGCCGAGCGCGGTCTGGCCGAAGGCGGCCTGGCCTCGCTCGACCCGGCCCGCATGCGCCAGCTCAAGCGCATGGGCTTCTCCGACGCGACCCTGGCACGCGTGACCGGTACCGACGAGGCGGCCGTGCGCGCCCTGCGCCACGCCTTCGGGGTGCGCCCGGTCTACAAGCGCGTGGACTCCTGCGCGGCCGAGTTCCCGACCACCACCGCCTACATGTACTCCACCTACGAGGAGGAGTGCGAGGCCGAGCCGAGCGACCGCGACAAGATCATCGTGCTCGGTGGCGGCCCGAACCGGATCGGGCAGGGCATCGAATTCGACTACTGCTGCGTGCACGCCTCGCTGGCCCTGCGCGAGGACGGGTACGAGACCATCATGGTCAACTGCAACCCGGAGACCGTCTCCACCGACTACGACACCTCCGACCGCCTGTACTTCGAGCCGCTGACGCTCGAGGACGTGCTGGAGATCGTCGAGCTGGAGAAGCCGAAGGGCGTGATCGTGCAGTACGGCGGCCAGACCCCGCTGAAACTGGCGCGCGACCTGGAGGCGGCCGGGGTGCCGATCATCGGCACCAGCCCGGACAGCATCGACCTGGCCGAGGACCGCGAGCGCTTCCAACAGCTGGTGGACCGCCTGGGCCTGCTGCAGCCGCCCAACCGCATTGCCCGCCACGCTGACGAGGCGGTCACCCTGGCGCGCCAGATCGGCTACCCGCTGGTGGTGCGCCCCAGCTACGTGCTCGGCGGCCGCGCGATGGAAGTGGTGCACTCGGACGCCGACCTGGAGCGCTACATCCGCGACGCGGTGAAGGTCTCCGACAAGTCCCCGGTGCTGCTGGACCGCTTCCTGGACAACGCGGTGGAGGTGGACGTCGACATCATCGCCGACCACGAGGGCAACGTACTGATCGGCGGAGTGATGGAGCACATCGAGGAGGCCGGCGTGCATTCCGGCGACTCGTCCTGCTCGCTGCCGCCGTACTCGCTCAAGCCCGATACCCAGGCCCGCCTGCGCGAGCAGGTCGCCGCGCTGGCGCGTGCACTCGACGTGGTCGGTTTGATGAACACCCAGTTCGCGGTGGTCGTCAACGCCGAGGGCGAGGACGACATCTTCCTGCTGGAGGTCAACCCGCGCGCCTCGCGCACGGTGCCGTTCGTGTCCAAGGCCACCGGCATGCCGCTGGCCAAGATCGCGGCGCGCTGCATGGCCGGCCGGACCCTGGCCGAACAGGGCGCGACCGAAGAGGTGATCCCGGAGTACTACTCGGTCAAGGAGGCGATCTTCCCGTTCGCCAAGTTCCAGGGCGTGGACCCGATCCTCGGCCCCGAGATGCGATCCACCGGCGAGGTGATGGGCGTGGGCACCAGCTTCGGCGCGGCCATGGCGCGGGCCCACGAGGCCGGCGGCATCAAGGCCGTGCCGACCCGGGGCAAGGTGTTCGTCTCGGTGCGCGATCCCGACAAGGCGCGCGTGCTGGACGTCGCCGCCGAGCTGATCCGCCGTGGCTACGGCCTGGTCGCCACCAGCGGCACCGCGGACTACCTGCGCGGGCACGGCCTGGACTGCGCCACCGTCAACAAGGTGGCCGAGGGCCGGCCGCACATTGTCGACCTGATCAAGAACGGCGAGATCGCCTACATCATCAACACCACCGAGGGCCGGCAGGCGATCAGCGACTCGTTCTCGATCCGCCGCGAGGCGCTGCAGCAGCGGGTGACCTACTCGACCACGGTGGCCGGCGCCCGGGCCCTGGTGCAGTCACTGGACTTCCGCGATGCCGGGCCGGTGTGGTCGCTGCAGGAGTTGCACGCCGGGCTCTCCTGAACGGGGAGGCGCTTGCGATTCCCGCCACGGCGGGCACAATCACGGGTGTAGAGCAGGAAACCAGCGGGGCCCCGACGGGGCCCCGTTTTTCCTGAAAAGGCCCGCCGCCCGGGCCGTCCCGCAACCACCCGCCGGCCGCGCCGGCACAGGACAGATCCATGCAGTCACCGATCACCAGCAAGGGCGCCCAGCGCCTGCGCGCCGAACTGGAAGAGCTCAAGTCGGTCAAGCGGCCGGAGGTCATCGCCGCGATCGCCGAGGCCCGCGAGCACGGCGACCTCAAGGAGAACGCCGAGTACCACGCCGCGCGCGAGCAGCAGGGCTTCATCGAAGGCCGCATCAAGCAGCTCGAGTCCGAGCTGTCCAACGCGCAGGTGATCGACATCGGCAAGCTCGACGTCGGTGACAAGGTGGTCTTCGGCGCCACGGTCGAGCTGGTCGACCTGGATACCGACGAGGAGAAGACCTGGCAGATCGTCGGGGACCTGGAAGCCGACATCAAGCTGGGTCTGATCGCCATTTCCTCGCCGGTCGCGCGTGCGCTGATCGGCAAGCACGCCGGCGACGAGGTGAGCATCGACGCGCCCGGCGGCACCCGCGAGTACGAGATCGCCTCGGTCCGCTACATCGCCTGAGCAGTGGCCGGGCGCACCACCACCTTCCTGCTCCCGGCCCGTTCCCGGTTCGGGGGGCAACGCTTGGGTGCCACGGCTTCTCGCTGGTTCGCCCGCGCCGACCGCCGCCATTCCCACGCGCCGTTGCCGCAGCGCCTGTTCCGGGTGGACGGTGACGCCTGGCCGGTTGCCGCGGCAACCCGGCAGCACGACGCACGGGATGCCGGCAACTCCCTCTGGCTGCGCGCGGATCCGGTCCATGTGCGTCCCGACCTCAACGGCGTCCGCCTGCTCTCCCACGGCGATGCGCTGTTGCTGGAGCAGGACGAGGCCGGCCTGTTTCTGGACGCCCTGCGCCCGCTGCTGGCGGACGCGGGCTTGGAGATCGATGCGCCGGTCCCGGGCCGCTGGTACCTGCGGCTGCCACCGGATGTCGAGCTGCCGCCCATGGCCCCGGTCGAGGACGCCCTCGGCGAGGACCTGTTCGACCACCTGCCTGGCGGTCCCGCCGGGCGGCGCTGGCGGGCGCTGCTCACCGAGGCGCAGGTGGTCCTGCACAACCATCCGCACAACACCGCCCGCGCGGCCGCCGGGCTGGCACCGGTCAATTCGTTGTGGTTCTGGGGCGCGGGCCGCCTGCCGTCCCGGGTTGCGCTGGACCACGCCCGGGTACTGAGCGACGACGATGGCCTGCGGGCCATGGCGCTGCTCGCCGGCGCATCCGCCGACCCGCTGCCGCGGGCCTGGCCGGGCGGTGGCGCGGCGCTGGTCGACCTGCGCCATGCACGCGACCTGGCCGTACTGGAGCGCGACTGGTTCGCTCCGGTCCTGTCCGGCTTGGGGCAGCCGGGGCTGGAAGGCGTCCGGGTGGCCTTCGCCGACGGGCTGGAGCTCGACATCCGCCGCCGCCACGCGCTGCGGATGTGGCGCCGGCCGTTGCACTCCTTCATCGGCGATGACCTGGCCGGTACCGGCCAGCCGGAATGAGCACCGGAGTGACGTTGAAGCGCCGCCACGCCGGCGTGGAAGGGGAGTGGCCCGAAACCGTCCCGCCGCTGTTGCGGCGGATCTACCAGGCCAGGGGCGCGACGGACCTGGCGCAGGCCCGGCCGAAACTGGCCCAGCTGCTCCCCCCAACGATGCTGGGGCTGGATGCCGCTGCCGCGCTGTTGTCGGATGCCATCGACCGCGACCGGCACATCGTGGTGGTGGGGGATTTCGACTGCGACGGTGCCACTGCCTGCGCCACGGCGGTGCGCGGCCTGCGGATGCTGGGCGCCCGCCGGGTGTCCCACGCGGTGCCCAACCGCCAGGTCCATGGCTACGGGCTTTCCGCCGCCCTGGTCGGGGAACTCGCCACGCTGGCCCCGGACCTGCTGGTCACCGTCGACCACGGCATCGCCTGCCATGCCGGGGTCGAGGCGGCCCGTGCGCGGGGCTGGCAGGTGCTGGTGACCGACCACCACCTGCCGGGCGGGACGCTGCCGGCCGCGGACGTGATCGTGAATCCCAACCAGCCCGGCTGCGGGTTTCCCGGCAAGGCGCTGGCCGGGGTGGGCGTGGTGTTCTACGTGCTGCTCGCCTTGCGCCGCCACCTGCGCGAGAGCGGGAAGCTGGCGCTGCCCGAACCGGACCTGGGCCGGCTGCTGGACCTGGTCGCGGTCGGTACCGTCGCCGACCTGGTCCCGCTGGACGCGAACAACCGGGCCCTGGTCGCCGCCGGACTGCGGCGGCTGCGTGCCGGTGCCGGCAATCCCGGGCTCACGGCCCTGGCCGCGGTCTCGGGCCGCGAGCTGCACCGGCTTACCGCGGCCGACATCGGCTTCGCCGTGGCCCCGCGCCTGAACGCCGCCGGGCGCATGGAGGACATGGCGATCGGCATCGAATGCCTGCTCAGCGACGACCCGGCCCACGCCCGCGAGCTGGCCACCGCGCTGGACCGTATCAACCGGGAACGGCGCGCGGTCCAGCAGGCGATGACCGACCAGGCCGAGGCGGTCCTGTCCACCCTGCAACTGTCCGGCCCGCCACCGGTCGCGGCCTGCCTGTTCGATGCGTCCTGGCACGCCGGCGTGGTCGGCCTGGTCGCCTCGCGGATGAAGGACCGGCTGCATCGCCCGGTCATCGCGTTCGCACCCGCCGCGCCCGACAGCGCCGAACTGCGCGGCTCGGCGCGCTCGATCCCGGGCCTGCACATCCGCGACGTGTTGGCGATGGTGGAGGCCCGCCATCCCGGCCTGATGGGCCGCTTCGGGGGCCACGCCATGGCGGCGGGCCTGTCGCTGGCACGCGAGCGGCTGGAGGCCTTCGAACAGGCCTTCCTCGCCTGCGTGCACGAGCGGGTCGACCCGGCAATGCTGCAGGCCGAACTGCTGAGCGACGGCGAGCTCTCGCCCGCGGAGCTGTGCCACGCCAGCGCACTGGCGCTGCGCGACGGCGGACCGTGGGGGCAGGGCTTCCCGGAGCCGCAGTTCGATGGCGAGTTCGAAGTGCTGGGATGGCGCCAGGTCGGCGACCGGCATGTCCGGTTCGAGCTGGCCGCCGGGACGGCCCGGCTGCCCGCGATCCACTTCGGCGGCTGGGACGGTCGCGAACCGCCGTCCCGGGTCCGCATCGCCTACCGGCTGGAGCCTGACGACTACCGGGGCGGCGAGGCGATCCAGCTGGTGGTCGTGCACCGCGAGGCGGCCTGATCCCCGCCGACCGCACGCCCCCGGAGCGGCCGCGCTGCTAGAATGGCCGGTCATTTTCCGGCAGCGAACAACGGACATGATCGAGCTCAATCCCGTCCGTCAGTGCATCGTCGACCTGCAGGGTCGGCTGGATGCGCTGAGGGGGTATCTTTGACTACGACTCCAAGCGCGAACGCCTGGAGGAAGTAGAGCGGGAGCTGGAAAGCCCCGACGTGTGGGACAACCCGGAGCGGGCCCAGTCCCTCGGCCGTGAGCGGGCTTCGCTCGACAAGGTGGTCAACGGCATCCGTCAGCTGACCGAGGGCCTGGCCGGTGCCGGCGAGTTGCTGGAGCTGGCCGAGATGGAAGGCGACGACGACACCGCGCAGGCCGTGGCGGACGACGTCGACGGCTACCGGCGGCACGTGGAGGACCTGGAGTTCCAGCGTATGTTCTCCGGCGAGATGGACGACGCGGCCGCGTTCGTCGACATCCAGGCCGGCGCCGGCGGCACCGAGGCCCAGGACTGGGCCGAGATCCTGCTGCGCATGTACCTGCGCTGGGCCGAGTCGCGCGGCTGGAAGGCCGAGCTGATGGAAGTCTCCGGCGGCGACGTGGCGGGCGTGAAGTCGGCGACCTTCCGCGTGGAAGGCGACTTCGCCTATGGCTGGCTGAAGACCGAGACCGGCGTCCATCGGCTGGTGCGCAAGTCGCCGTTCGACTCCGACAACCGCCGCCACACCAGCTTCACCTCGGTGTTCGTCAGCCCCGAGGTCGACGATGACATCGACATCGTGATCAACCCGGCGGACCTGAAGACCGACGTCTACCGCTCCTCCGGCGCCGGCGGCCAGCACGTCAACAAGACCGAGTCCGCGGTACGCATCACCCACGTGCCCACCGGCACCGTGGCCGCGTGCCAGACCGAGCGCAGCCAGCACGCCAACCGCGACCGTGCGATGAAGATGCTTGCCGCCAAGCTCTACGAGCTGGAGCTGCAGAAGCGCAACGCCGAGAAGAGCGCGGTCGAGGCCGGCAAGTCCGACATCGGCTGGGGCAACCAGATCCGCAACTACGTGCTCGACCAGAGCCGGATCAAGGACCTGCGTACCGGCATCGAGCGCTCCGACACCCAGAACGTGCTCGACGGCGACCTCGACGAGTTCGTTTCCGCCAGCCTGAAGGCCGGGCTCGCGGTCGGTGCCAAGCGCGCCGACGCGACCTGACCCATTTCCATCCCACACGACCACGACATGACCGACCAAGCGCCCACGCCCCCCGACCAGAAGAGCCCCGACGAGAGCAGGGTCGATGAGAACAGGCTCATCGCCGAGCGCCGGTCGAAGCTGGACGAGCTGCGCGGCCAGGGCATCGCGTTCCCGAACGACTTCCGTCGCCGCGAGCTGGCCGGCGCGCTGCAGGAGCAGTACGCCGACGCCGAGCGCTGGGATGCGGAGGCGCTGGAGGCGCAGGCGCACGAGGTGGCCATTGCCGGCCGCATCGTGCTCAAGCGGGTGATGGGAAAGGCCAGCTTCGTGCAGGTGCAGGACCAGTCCGGCCGGATCCAGCTGTTCCTGCAGGCCAACGCGCTGGGCGACACCTATGCCGCGTTCAAGGGCTGGGACGTGGGCGACATCATCGGCGCACGCGGCGTGCTGACCCGCACCCGCACCGGCGAGCTGTCGGTGAAGGTGTCGGAACTGCGCCTGCTGACCAAATCGCTGCGCCCGCTGCCGGACAAGTTCCATGGCCTGGCCGACGTGGAGCAGCGGTACCGCCAGCGCTATGTCGACCTGATCGTCAACCCGGAGGCGCGCGAGGTCTTCGTCAAGCGCAGCCGGATCGTCCGTGCGATGCGGGCCTGGCTGGACGAGCGCGATTTCCTCGAGGTCGAAACGCCGATGATGCATTACATCCCCGGCGGCGCCACGGCCAAGCCGTTCCAGACCCACCACAACGCACTGGACCTGGACCTGTACCTGCGGGTGGCGCCGGAGCTGTACCTCAAGCGCCTGGTGGTCGGCGGGCTGGAGCGGGTCTACGAGATCAACCGCAACTTCCGCAACGAGGGCGTGTCGACCCGCCACAACCCCGAGTTCACCATGCTCGAGCTCTACGAGGCCTACGTCTCGGTGGACGAGATCATGGGCCTGACCGAGGGGATGATCCGCGACGTGGCTTTGCAGGTGCTGGGCACCGCGCAGGTGGACTGGGACGGTGCGCGCATCGACCTGGCCCCGGCGTTCCGGCGCTGGTCGATGACCGACGCGGTACTCGAGCACAACCCGGAGATCGACGCCGCCGACCTGCGCGACGTGGACCGGATGCGGGCCCATTGCGAGCGCCTGGGCATCAAGACCAGGCCCGGCTACGGCTGGGGCAAGCTGCTTCTTGAGGTGTTCGAGGAGACCGTCGAGCACACCCTGGTGCAGCCGACCTTCATCACCGGGCATCCGGCCGAGGTCAGTCCGCTGTCGCGCTCCAGCGACGCGGATCCGGAGATCACCGACCGCTTCGAGCTGTTCATCGGTGGCAAGGAGATGGCCAAC
Organism: Pseudomonadota bacterium; assembly: GCA_023388955.1. Classification (GTDB taxonomy): domain Bacteria; phylum Pseudomonadota; class Gammaproteobacteria; order Xanthomonadales; family Xanthomonadaceae; genus Novilysobacter. The sequence goes on along the minus strand of JAEWFH010000138.1, from coordinate 9,981 downwards.
GGCTTTTCCGAGCTCAATGACCCGGAAGAACAGGCCGCCCGGTTCCAGGCCCAGGTCGAGGCCAAGGAAGGGGGCGACGACGAGGCCATGCACTACGACGCGGACTATATCCGCGCGCTCGAGGTGGGGCTGCCGCCGACCGGTGGCCTGGGCGTGGGCATCGACCGGCTGGTGATGCTGCTGACCGGCTCGGCCTCGATCCGGGACGTGTTGCTGTTCCCGTACATGCGGCCCACCGCTGCTTGAGCCCGCCTTCGGCGACCGCTACCGCACACGCGCCCGCCATAGGATAATCCCGCCAGTCCCGCCACCGTGGCGGGCCCAACAGGGGAAATCCATATGCGCAGGAAAGGACTGGCGCTCGCGCTTGCCGCGGGGCTGACGATGGGTGGTGCCGTGTCCGCGCAGGACGCGGCGGAAGTGGTGTCGATCGGGGTGGGGCAGCAGGTGCGCGGTGAGATCACCAGCGCGGACGCCCTGAACTGGTCCGATGGCAGCCGGAGCGAGCGCTTCTCCATCGAACTCGACCAGGGCCAGGCAGTCCGTTTCTCGGTCACCGGTCCACTCAACGCCGCACTGGCGGTGTTCCTGGACGGCGAACTGGTCACCGGCCCGGCGGGACGGGATGGCGATGCGGGCCTGGTGCTGCACGTCCCGCGCGACGGCCGCTACGTGGTCGCGGTCAGCGGTCGCGATGCGACGTCCTTCGGCCCGTTCAACCTGGTGTCCAGCGAGCAGCAGGTCTACGCCGGCGGCGATATCGGGGTGGGCGCCTCGATTGTCGACTGGACGGACTCGCCGCGCACGATCCCGCTTCGGATCGAGGAGCGGGGCGTCTACACCATCTCGATGGAGTCGGACGGGTTCGACACCACGCTCATGCTGGAAGGGAACGGCGTCTCGCTGTCCAACGACGACTCCGGCGGCGGCAGCAACTCCCGGGTGACCGCACTCCTGGCGCCCGGTACGTACCAGCTCACCCTCGGCGGCTTCCTCGACCAGATGGGCGACGAGTACCGGTTGCAGGTCAGCGCGCGCGAGCTTCCCCGTGGCACGGAAGTGGCCCGGGCCGGAACCCTGGTCCCGGGCACGCCGATCACCGCGCTCTACCAGGGCACGGCGGTGGACTACCGGCTGGTCGTCCCGGTCCGGGGCCTGGCCAGGATCGCCATGGACAGCAGCGAAATCGACCCGATGCTGGTGCTGGAAGGGGAAGGGCTGATGCTGGAGGACGACGACTCCGGCGGGAGGCTCAACGCCCTGATTGAAACGGTGCTCGAGCCGGGCGAGTACACCGTGCGTGCCGGTTCCTACGGCAACGGAGGCGGGGTCTTCACGCTCTCGGCCACCCTGTCGGACGTGCCGCCGGGAACCGACCGCATCGTCTTCCACCAGCCCTGAAAACACGACGGCCGACCGGAATGCACCGGTCGGCCGTTGGCGTCGTACGGAACGTGCCTGCTACGCGTTTGCCGGCTCGTCGCGCAGCTCGCGGCGCAGGATCTTGCCGACGTTGGTCTTGGGCAGCTCGTCGCGGAACTCGATGATCTTCGGGCGCTTGTAGCCGGTCAGGTTCTCCCGGGCATAGGCCTTGATCTGCTCGGCGGTCAGTGACGGATCCTTCTTCACCACGACCAGCTTCACCACCTCGCCGGACGTCTCGTCCGGTGCACCGATGGCGGCGACCTCGAGCACGCCCGGCATCGAGGCGATCACGTCCTCGACCTCGTTGGGGTATACGTTGAAGCCCGACACCAGGATCATGTCCTTCTTGCGGTCGACGATGTAGACGAAGCCCTTCTCGTCCATCTTCGCCATGTCGCCGGTGCGCAGCCAGCCGTTGGCGTCGAGCACCTCGGCGGTTTCCCGCGGGCGCTGCCAGTAGCCTTCCATCACCTGCGGGCCTCGGATGCACAGCTCGCCCACCTCGCCCAAGGGCACGAAGTTGCCTTCGTCGTCGCGGATCGCCGCGTCGGTGGACGGGATGGGCAGGCCGATCGAGCCGTTGTACTCGGCCAGGTCGATCGGGTTGATGCAGGCCGCCGGCGAGGTCTCGGTCAGGCCATAGGCCTCGACCAGGGTGCAGCCGGTGCGCTCCTTCCAGCGTTCGGCCACCGAACGCTGCACCGCCATGCCGCCGCCGAGGGTCAGCCGCAGGCTGGAGAAGTCCAGTTCATCGAAGCCAGGCGTGTTGAGCAGGCCATTGAACAGGGTGTTCACGCCGGTGATGGCGGTGAAGCGCACGCCCTTGAGCTCCTTGACGAAGCCCGGCATGTCGCGCGGGTTGGTGATCAAGTGGTTGAGCCCGCCGAACTTCATGAACACCAGGCAGTTCGCGGTCAGGGCGAAGATGTGGTACAGCGGCAGGGCGGTGATGATCACCTCCTTGCCCGGCTCCAGGTTGGCGCCCACCCAGGCCGAGGCCTGCTGCATGTTGGCAACCATGTTGCGATGGCTGAGCATCGCGCCCTTGGCCACGCCGGTGGTGCCGCCGGTGTACTGCAGGAAGGCGATGTCCTGGTGCCCGATGCGCACCTCGGGCAGCGCGTGGGCAGCCCCGGCCCTGAGCGCGTCGCGGAAACGGATCGAGCCGCCGATGCGGTAGTCCGGCACCATCTTCTTCACGTGCCGCAGCACGAAGTTGATGATCGCGCCCTTGACCGGGGACAGCATGTCGCCAAGCCCGGTGGTGATGACTTTCTCGACCTGGGTATCGCCGACCACCTTTTCCGCGGTCGAGCCGAAGTTGTCGACCACCACCAGCACCTTCGCGCCGGAGTCGGCCAGCTGGTGGCGCAGTTCGCGCGCAGTGTACATCGGGTTGGTGTTCACCACCGTCAGCCCGGCGCGCAGGGTGCCGAAGATCGCGACCGGGTTCTGCAGGCAGTTGGGCATCATGATCGCGACGCGGTCGCCGCGCTTGAGCTTGAGCTCGCACAGCAGGTAGGCGGCGAACTGGCGGCTGAGCTCGTCGATTTCGCCGTAGGTCAGCACCTTGCCGAAGCTGGAGAACGCCGGGCGGTCGCGGTACTGCTCGATGGCGGACTCCAGTACCGCGACCACCGAAGAAAACTCGTCGACGTCGATCTGCTCCGGAACGCCGGCTGGATACTGGGCAAGCCAGGGTCGCTCAATGCTCATGTTCTTCCCCTTCTGGATCATGGCTCTGCGGTGCCGGCGCGGGACCGTACGCAACCACATGGTGATTCGCTCGATTGGAGCACAGGCCCCAAAAGCTGGCAAGACGGGCTCACGGCCGCTCCCCGAGCGCGCCGGCAGGCCGCACGATGCTGGTCATGCGGTCGACGTAGCCGGTCTCGCGGTCCGACTTCAGGTCCACCAGCGGGGTGACCGAAACGCCGTTGAGCAGCAACGGCCGGTGCTCGCCGGCAGCGTCGACGTAGCCACCGCCATGGATGTCGTGGATCACCCAGGGCTCGCCGTCGACCTCGCCGATCACCATCATCACGTGGCCGGGGATGTAGACCAGGTCGCCGACCTGCAGGTGCGCCAGCGCCTGCATCCGCTCGGCGCGACCGTCGCCTTCGTCGAAACGCCAGTGCGACAGCGCCGGACTCACCGCCTGCGCGCTGGTGTTGCGCGGCAGCTGCACCCCCATGCTGCGGTACACCTCCGACACGAAACCGCTGCAGTCGCGGGTGCCGTAGGCGTGGCCCCAGCCATAGCGCTCGCCGAGGAACTTGAACGACTGGGCGATGAGGTTGGCGGCGGTCAGCGGCAGGTAGCCGGCGCGGCTGTCGGCCCGCCGCGGCAACAGGGCTGGGGCGAAGGACAGGCTGCCATCGTGCTCGCGGACGGGCAGGCGCAGCACGTGCGCGGTATAGGGCGCCTGCCCGTTCACCGGCCCCGGCGGCAGGCCGGTGGCCAGCGGCAGGCGGATGCCCATGTCCAGCTGCAGCTCCGAAACCCTCGGCTCCTCGCGCGTGAACACGGTGTGCTCCACGCCCCCGGTAATGACACGGGAGGGGCGGGCGTCGAGGTAGCCGAGCACGTCCGCGCGCGGGCCGGTGGCCACCGCCGATGCGTCGATCCAGGCGGCATAGCGCGGGCTGATGACGAACAGCCAGTCGCCGGTCGCGCTGGCATGCACGACCGCGACCGGCGTACCCGGGAACAGCGCGCTCTCCTGCAGCCGGTCGATGTCGGTATCCCCCGGACGGCTGAACATCCGCTGCGCGGTGGGCAGCGAGCGCAGGTCGGCGCGTTCGACCACCAGACCGAAGCGGACCGGCACGCTCCCGGGGATCACGTCCAGCGCCAGCTCCTCCCGCAGCGCATCGAAGACCTCCGGCGGCACCGGCTGGCCTTCCAGGTCCCAGCGTTCCACGGCGGGCGGGAAGGACGCGAGCTTTTCGATCCGCTCGCGCACCTGGCGGCCTTCCAGCACGTCCGGCAAGGCATCAAGACGGTGCATGGAGGAGTCGAGCTCGTACAGCCGTGCGTTCTGGGCCTGGATCGCGGCGCTGCCAGCGAGCACGCCGGCAGCGTCCGGCAGTCGTGCCGTCCAGTAGCCCGGATCCAGCTGCGCTTGCGTGACACCAAGTCCGGGCAACACCACGGTCGCCGGCGCAGGCGCATCGGCCGCCACGCCAGGCGGCCCCAGCAGCAGCACACTTCCAAGGGCCAGGGCAAGCAGGGTCGAGCGCATGGTGTCTTCTCCGTCGGATCGGTCCGTGCCCATTCTGGCCTGTAGCCCTGGCGGACGGCAGTGTCCTGCCGCTGGCCCCGCGGTTCTGCTTCAATGACCCGGGGCCATGAACCGGGGAACACGATGACCAGGACACTTTCCGCAGCGCTTGCGCTCGCCCTGCCGATGGCAGGCTGGGCGGCCGAGCCGCTCACGCTCGACTCGCACGTCGACGTCCCGCGCACCTACATGCAGGAGGACCGCTACGACGCCGGCACCGACACCGGGCTCAAGGTCGACCTGGGCAAGATGGAGCAGGGCGGGCTCGACGCCGCGTTCTTCATCCTCTATGTCGAGCAGGGACCGCTGACCCCGGAGGGCTACGAGGCGGCGATCGCCACCGCCGAGGGCCGCTATGCCGGCATCGAAGCCCTGCTGGCACGGTACCCGGACCGCATCCGTTTCGCCGGCACGCCCGCCGACGTGCGGCAGAACCACGCCGACGGCGTGCTGTCGGCGATGATCGGCATCGAGAACGGCTACTCGCTGGGCCGCAGCCTGGACGCAGTCGACCACGCCTGGGAGCGCGGGGTGCGTTACCTGGGCCTGACCCACGTGGGGCACAACGCGCTGTGCACCAGCTCCTCGCCGCACGAGGCCACCGGCGAGGCGCCGGCCGATGCCGGGCTCACCGGCTTCGGGCGTTCGGTGGTGCTGCGCTCGAACCAGCTGGGGATGATGGTCGACGTCTCGCATGCGTCCGACCAGTGCGTGCGCGACGTGGTCGAGTGGTCGCGCGCCCCGGTGATCGCCAGTCATTCGGCCGCGCACGAACTGGTGCAGCACCCGCGCAACCTCAATGATGCGTTGCTGCGCGCGATCGCCGGCAGCGGCGGCGTGGTGCAGGTGGTGGCCTATACCCACTTCCTGCGTGCCAACCCCGGCCGCGAGGCGGCCGAGGAAGCATTGAAGCAGGAGGTCGCCCGGCTGGCCGGGGACGACGAATTCGACTGGCGCCTGCACGAGGACCATCCGGCATTCCAGGCCGGCCTGGCGCGCATCGAGGTCGAGCATCCGCCGGCCGACATGGACGACTACATGGACCACATCGAGCACGTGGTGCGGGTGGCCGGGATCGACCACGTCGGACTGGCCTCGGACTTCGATGGCGGTGGCGGCATCACCGGCTGGGAGGATGCCTCGCAGACGGCGAACGTCACCGCGGCTTTGCGTGCGCGCGGCTTCGACGAGGCGGAGATCGAGAAGCTCTGGAGCGGCAACTTCCTGCGGGTCTGGGATGACATCCTGGGCCATGCCGCCAGGGCCGCGGAATGAGCGCGCGGCCGGCCAGGGTGGGTGCCCCTGCACTGGCACTGGCACTGGCCCTGGCCATGCTTGCCGGCAGTGGGCACGTCCTTGCCGGGGGGCAAGCAACCGAACCAGCAGCAGATGCGGCACCCGAGCGGGACCACGCCTGGCTGCGCGACCAGGTCGAAGCGGTCGTCGAGCGATACGGCCTGCCCGGGATCGCGGTCGGCGTGATCGAAGGCGGCGAGGCCACCCTGCTGCATACCTCCGGTGAGCTGGTGGCCGGTTCGGGCGAACCGGTCACCTCGCGCAGCCTGTTCAAGATCGCCTCCAACAGCAAGGCGATGACCGCCGCCGTGCTGGGCCGCCTGGTCGACGCCGGCAAGCTGGCCTGGGACGACCCGGTCATCCGCCACCTGCCGCAGTTCCGCATGCACGACCCGTGGGTGACCCGGCACATGCAGGTGCGCGACCTGCTGATCCACAACAGCGGCCTGCCGCAGGGCGCGGGGGACCTGATGCTGTGGCCGGGGCCGAACGACTTCACCCGCGCCGACATCATCAACGCACTGGCCCACCTCAGGCCCGAGCGCAGCTTCCGCTCCGGCTACGCCTACGACAACCTGCTGTACGTGGTTGCCGGCGAAGTGGCCGCCGCCGCGGGCGGCGCCAGCTACGAGGAACTGGTCCGCCGCGAGGTCTTCGAGCCGCTCGGGCTGGACCGCTGCCAGGTGGGTGCCTTCGACCGCGACGCGGTCGGTGACATCGCCCAACCGCACATGCGCCAGGGCGGGACGCACGTCGCCTATGCGCTGGACCCGCCGCAGGTGCCGGAGATCACCTCCGCCGCCGCGGGCGGCATCCGCTGCGGCCTGGAGGACATGCTCGGCTGGGCGAAGGCCTGGCTGGACCCGGGCACGGCGCCGGACTGGCTGTCCGCCACCCAGCGCCAGGCGATGTGGACCGCGCACACGCCGCTGCCGGTCCCCTCGCGCCAGCACGACTGGAGCCGCACCCGCCTGCGTGCCTATGGCTATGGCTGGCGGCTGGCGGATCTCCACGGCCGGTGGAGCGTCTCCCACACCGGGACCCTGGGCGGCATGTACTCGGTCCTGCACCTGCTGCCGGACCGTGACGCCGGCTTCGTGGTGATGACCAACGGCAGCGGTGATGCCGCGCGCACCGTGCTCGACCAGGTGCTGGCCGAGTATCTGCTGGGCGAAGGGGCAGGACGTGATGCGATGTACTACGCCGACGCCCTGGCGGCCTCTGCGGCGGCACGCACCGCCAGCGGGCGCGCACCGGACGTCTCGGTCCGCGAACCGGCCCCGCCCCAAGCCATGGCCGACTGGCTGGGAACCTGGAGCGACCCGTGGTTCGGCGAAGTCACCGTCTGCCCGCAGGAGGAGGGCGTGGAGTTCCGCTCGGCGCGCTCGCCGCGGCTGTCCGGCATGGTGATGGACACGGCGCTGGGGCGGCTGGTGGACTGGCATGCCGACAGCGTCGACGCCGAGGCCTGGCTGCGGCTGGAGCAGGGCGAGGGCGGCCCGGTGCTGCGGATGGCGAAGGTCGACCCGGATGCCGACTTCAGTTACGACTACGAAGACCTGGAATTCACACGCACCGGCGCGTGTCCGGTGGGAGGCCCGTGATGCGGACTGCGACGATGATGCTTTCGATCCTGCTTGCCGGTTGTGCCTCGACACCGGCTCCACGGGCAGCGGAGGCCGGCGTGGCCGCGGTCGATGCCCTGATGGCGGACTATGCGGGCAACGTCCCGGGCGCTTCGGTGCTGGTACTGAAGCACGGGGAGCCGGTGGTCCGCCGCAGCTATGGCATGGCCGACCTCGAGGCCGGGATCCCGGCCACCCCGGCCACCAACTACCGCCTGGCTTCGGTCAGCAAGCAGTTCACCTCGGCGGCGGTCCTGTTGCTGGTCCAGGACGGCACGGTCACCCTGGACGCCCCGGTGCGGCGCTGGCTGCCGGAACTGCCGGCGGTGGCCGGGCAGGTGACCGTGCGCCACCTGCTCACCCACACCTCGGGCCTGGTGGACTACGAGGAGGTGATGGACCCGGACCCGCCGCGGCAACTGCGCGATGCCGACGTGCTCGCCATCCTCGCCGGCGTGGACCACGCCTACTTCCCGGCCGGCAGCGACTATCGCTACAGCAACAGCGGTTATGCCCTCCTGGCGCTGATCGTGGAACGCGCCTCCGGGATGGACTACCCGGCCTTCCTCGCCGAGCGGATCTTCCGCCCGCTGGGCATGGACGCCACGCTGGCCTACACCCGGGAAGGGCCGGCCGTTCCAAACCGTGCCTACGGCCATAGCCGGGTGGACGGCGCCTGGGTGCGCACCGACCAGAGCTCGACCAGCGCGGTCCTCGGCGATGGCGGGGTGTACTCCTCGATCGACGACCTGGCCCGCTGGGACGCGTCGCTGTACGACGACCGCCTGCTTCCGGATGCGTTGCGCGAGCTGGCCTTCAGTGCGGCCACGCCGACCGACGACCCCGAGGTGCAGTACGGCTTCGGCTGGCGGATCACCGGCGAGCGCCTGTGGCATTCCGGCGAGACGATCGGCTTCCGCAACGTGCTGGTGCGCTGGCCCGGCGAGGAACTGACCGTGGTGGTGCTGACCAACCGCAACCACCCCGAGCCATACCCGCTGGCGCTGCGGATCGCGGAGCACTTCCGGGACTGACCCGCCAAGGTCCCGGCCGCGGGTGCGGCCGAGCCGGGCGGGCGCCGGAAACGCAAGGAGCGGCCGAAGCCGCTCCTGCGTGGTGCCACGGCGCGGCGGGACGCCCCGCCGTCCGTCAGGCCGCCTTGCGTGCCAGCTTGCGCAGCACGTAGTGCAGGATGCCGCCGTTGCGGAAGTACTCGACTTCCTTGGGCGTGAGCAGCATCACGTGGACCTGGAAGCTCTTCTCGGTCCCGTCCGGCTTGCGCGCGGTTACCCGCGCGGTCTTCGAGCTGCCATCGTCCAGGCCGGTGATGTCGAAGGTCTCGGTGCCATCCAGGCCATGGGTCGTGGCGCTCTCGCCGTCCATGAACTGCAGCGGCAGCACGCCCATGCCGACCAGGTTGGAGCGGTGGATGCGCTCGAAGCTCTCGGCGATCACCGCCTTGACCCCGAGCAGGTTGGTGCCCTTGGCCGCCCAGTCGCGCGAGGAGCCGGTGCCGTATTCCTTGCCGGCGACCACCACCAGCGGCGTGCCGGTCGCCTTGTACTTCATCGCCGCGTCGTAGATGGACATCTTCTCCGGCGGCTGCGTGCCGAAGTACAGGGTGTTGCCGCCTTCCTCGCCGCCAAACATCAGGTTCTTGATGCGGATGTTGGCGAAGGTGCCGCGCACCATCACGTCGTCGTTGCCGCGGCGGCTGCCGTAGCTGTTGAAGTCGGCCGGCTGCACGCCGCGCGACTGCAGGAAGCGGCCGGCCGGCGAGTCCTTCTTGATGTTGCCGGCCGGGGAGATGTGGTCGGTGGTGATCGAATCGCCGAACAGGCCCAGCACGCGCGCGCCATGGATGTCGGCGATGCTGCCCACGGCCATGGTCATGCCGTCGAAGTAGGGCGGGTTCTTGATGTAGGTCGAGTCCGCGTTCCACAGGTAGGCCTGGCCTTCGGGCGATTCGATCCGCGCCCAGCGGCTGTCGCCCTTGAACACGTCGGCGTAGTTCTGCTTGAACATCTCCGGGCCGACGGTGGCGGCGATCACGTCGCCGATCTCCTTGTTGCTCGGCCAGATATCGCGCAGGTACACGTCGTTGCCGTCGCGGTCCTTGCCCAGCGGTTCGCGGGTCAGGTCGATGTTGACCGTGCCGGCGATGGCGTAGGCCACCACCAGCGGCGGCGAGGCCAGGTAGTTGGTCTTGACCTCCGGGTGCACGCGGCCCTCGAAATTGCGGTTGCCCGACAGCACCGAGGCCACCACCAGGTCGCCGGCGGCGATGCCGGCGCTGACCTCGGTGGGCAGCGGGCCGGAGTTGCCGATGCAGGTGGTGCAGCCATAGCCGAC
>JAEWFH010000113.1 GCA_023388955.1 Pseudomonadota bacterium | reverse complement strand
GCCTGCGCCGGCCACTGCGCGCGCGGCAGGCACCAGCCACCCGCGCCCTCGCCCGGGGCCTGCCACTGGTCGATCTCGCCGCCCGACAGGGTCACCCCCAGCAGGTTCTCGTTGATGGTGTAGGCCTGCTGCTTGCCGCGCACCTCGAAGCCCCGCTCCTGCAGGTAGGCCTGCTCGTAGGCGCGGACCTGGGTGTGCTCCTTCTGGATCTCGCGGATCGGCGCGACGATCCGGTAGTCCCCGCGCGCCTTCACCGCCAGGTCGAAGCGCACCTGGTCGTTGCCCATGCCGGTGCAACCATGGGCGATCGCCCGGGTCCCCAGTTCGGCGGCGCGCTTCAGCGCCGCGTCGACGATCAGGTAGCGGTCCGACACCAGCAGCGGGTACTGCCCCTGGTAGCCCTCGCCGGCCCACACGAACGGCTTTACGAAGCCGTCCCAGATCGCCGGTCCGCCATCGACGGTGAGGTGCGAAGCGACGCCCAGCTCGTGGGCCCGCTGCTCGATGTAGGCACGCTCCCCGGCATCGACGCCGCCGGTATCGGCGAACACGGTGTGGACCTGCCAGCCGCGCTCGGCGAGCCAGGGAACGCAGAAGCTGGTGTCGAGGCCGCCGGAGAAGGCGAGGACGATGGTGGGGAAGGCAGGGGGGGCAGTGGTGGTCATGGGGGGCTCGGAGTGCGTCGGGAAGGAAGGTCGGGAACCAGTGAAAGCGGGGTCAGGAACGCTCCGGGTGCTCCCCTCTGGTTCCTGGTTCCTCCCCTCTGGTTCCTCGCTCTACATCCGCCAGCGCCGCCATCACCGCCTTCTGCACGTGCAGCCGGTTCTCCGCCTCGTCCACGGCGATGCACGCCGGCGAGTCCATCACCGCGTCGGTGGCCTTGACGTTGCGGCGCAGGGGCAGGCAGTGGCTGAAGACGGCCTGGTTGGTCAGCGCCATCTTGCGTTCATCGACGATGAAGTGGCGGTGCTGGTCGCGGATGGCCTTCTCGGCCTCCCAGTTGCCGAAGTACGGGATCGCGCCCCAGCTCTTGGCGTAGACCACGTCGGCACCGGCGTAGGCGCTGTCGATGTCGTGGCTGACGGTCAGCGATCCACCGTGGGCGGCGACGTTGTCGCGGGCCCAGCCCATGTAGCGCTCGTCGAGCACGTACTCGGGCGTGGGGCACAGCAGGGTCACGTCCATGCCCATGCGGGTGGCGATGGTCAGCGCGGAGTTGGCCACCGCGGTGTTGAGCGGCTTCGGGTGGTAGGTCCAGGTCAGCACGTACTTCTTGCCGCGCAGGACCTGCGCCGGGCTGGATCCGGGGTCGGCGGCGCCGAAGTGCTCCTGCAGCGCCATCGCGTGGGCCAGCTCCTGGCACGGATGGGTGATGGTCTCCATGTTGATGACCGGCACCGGGCTGTACTTCGCGAACGCCTTCAGCACCCGGTCCTCGCGGTCCACCGACCAGTCGGCGAACTTCGGGAACGCACGCACGCCGATCATGTCGGCATAGCGGCCCAGCACCCGGGCGACCTCGGCGATGTGCTCCTCGGCATCGCCGTCCATCACCACGCCGGTGTCGAACTCGATCGGCCAGGCGTCCTTGCCCGGCTGCAGCACCACGGCGTGGCCCCCAAGCTGGAAGGCGCCCAGTTCGAAGCTGGTGCGGGTGCGCATGGACGGGTTGAAGAACACCAACGCGATCGAGCGCCCGCGCAGCTGGTCGCCCAGCGGGCTGCGCTTGAACTGCGCCGCGCGGGCCAGCAGCGCGTCGAGGTCGGGACGGGACCAGTCCTGGGTGTTGAGGAAGTGTCGGGGGGTCATCGCGGGGCTCCGGGGGAAGGCGGGGAAACCGGTCGCCGGGCGATGAAACGACAAAGCCCAGCGCGGTGGCTGGGCTTTCGTGTGCAGGCTTCTTTTGAAACGAATGCGTGCGAGCGGCTACCCGGCCGTGAAGTCAGGCTGGCGTCGGCGCGCGCGCGAGGTCATACCGGCCGCCATGCGGGCGGAGGTCAGGATCTCGGCGTTGGCGCGGGGCGCATTCATCAGGTCGCGGATCTTCGCACGCGGCCGGGGCCGCGGCAAGCACTCATTCGCTGCGGTCGCCCGCGACCACCGGGGTGACGCCGATCCGGATGCGCAACCGGTTGCCGGGGTCGTCCGGCAGGCGCGAGCGGAACTTCAGGCCCTTGTAGTCGTAGTCGACGTCATAGGCGATCGGGCGGCGGTATTCACGCTCGACCGGGACCATCCGGCACCCCTCGGCGGGCTCGGACCCGCGCCCTTCGTCCTGGCCACCCAGCGCGTCGCGCACGCGGCCAACCACGCGCTGCAGCCGCGAGGTCCCGTCGGCTTCGGCTGCCTCGCTGCCCGGTTCGCACTGCTCCTCCACCGCGGTGGCGTTGAGGGTCTGGTAGACCGGGGTCACCTGCAGCACCTGGGCGTAGGCGAAGCGCACGTTCTCGGCCTGGATGACCGTCCGGGTCTCCTGCCCCCACGCCGGCGGTGCCGCGACGGCGAACAGCAACGTGAGGGTGGCAAGACTGGACGGCTTCATCGGCGGGCGGGCCCTTCTGGAAACGGCGGAAGTGTAGGCAGGCACGGCAGATCGTGGGCTGAACCCAAGAACCTGCACCGCGGCCACGGGCCGGGCACGCCGCGGCGACGGGTAGAATGTCGCAAACCCGCTTGACCAGCCCATGAGCCTGCATCTCTACAACAGCCTGACCCGGCGCGTCGAACCGTTCCAGCCGCTCGACCCGGCCCGCCCCACCATGTACGTGTGCGGGCCCACTGTCTACAACTACGTCCACATCGGCAACGCGCGTGGCCCGGTGGTCTTCGGTGTGCTCGCCGAGCTGCTGCGGCGCCGCCATGGCGGGCTCGCCTACGCCCGCAACATCACCGACATCGACGACAAGATCAACGCCGCCGCCCGCGAGCAGGGGGTGCCGATCTCGACGATCACCGACCGTTTCGCCGCCGCCTACCGCGAGGACATGGCCGCGCTCGGGGTCGTCCCGCCGGACATCGAGCCGGAGGCCACCGCCCACGTCGCCGAGATCATCGCGATGGTCGAACGGCTCGTCGAGGGCGGCCACGCCTACGCCGCCGAGGGCCACGTGCTGTTCTCGGTGGCCAGCTTCGACGGCTACGGCAAGCTCGCCCGCCGCGACCTGCGCGAGATGCTGGCCGGGGCCCGGGTCGAGGTCGCCCCGTACAAGCGCGACCCCGGGGACTTCGTGCTGTGGAAGCCGTCCACGCCCGACCTGCCCGGCTGGGAGTCGCCCTGGGGCGTCGGCCGCCCGGGCTGGCACATCGAGTGCTCGGCGATGGCCGCCGCGCACCTGGGCGAGACCATCGACATCCACGCCGGCGGGGTCGACCTGCAGTTCCCGCACCACGAGAACGAGATCGCCCAGAGCGAGTGCGCCCACGGCGGCCGCACCTTCGCCCGGTTCTGGCTGCACAACGGCATGCTGACCTTCGGCGGCGCCAAGATGAGCAAGTCGGTGGGCAACATCGAAAAGGTCCACGACCTGGTCCGCGAGCATCCGCCAGAGGCGCTGCGCCATGCCCTGCTGAGCGCCCACTACCGGCAGCCGCTGGACTGGTCCGGCGCGCTGATCGAGCAGAGCCTGCGCACCCTGGACCGGCTCTACGGCACCCTGCGCGACCTGGCCGGTGTCGATGCCACCGCGGTGATCCCGGCCAGCGTCGAGGCCGCCCTGGACGACGACCTCAATACCCCGCAGGCACTGGCGGAGCTTGCCCGCATCGCCGGCGAGGCACGCAAGGCCGGCGACGACGACGCGCGCGCCCGGCTCAAGGGCGAACTGCTCGGCGCCGGCCTCGCGCTGGGATTGCTGCAGCAGGATCCGGCCCGGTGGTTCGCGCCCGGCAGTGCCGGCGCCGACGACGACGCCCGCATCCAGGCACTGGTCGACGAGCGCAACGACGCCAGGAAGGCGCGTGATTTCGCCCGCGCCGACGCCATCCGTGACCAGCTGGCCGCCGAGGGCGTGCTGCTGGAAGACACCCCGGCCGGCGTGCGCTGGCGCCGGGGCTGAAAGACAAGAGGTATCCGTGACCGATTCCCCCGCATCCCCCTTCCCGCTCGAACCCACCCCGCAGGCGGCGCAGGACGCCATCGTCGAGGAGTTCGGCTTCTTCAGCGACTGGTCCGAGCGCTACCAGTACCTGATCGACCTGGGTCGCAAGCTGCCGGTGTTTCCGGAGGCCTGGAAGACCGAGGAGCATCGCCTGCACGGCTGCCAGTCGATGGTCTGGATCGTGCCGGAAGCCGACGGGGACCGCCTGCGCTTCCACGCCGTCAGCGACTCGACGATCGTGTCCGGGCTCATCTACCTGGCCCTGCGGGTCTATTCGGGTCGAACACCGGAAGAGATCCTGGCGACCGAGCCGGACTATGTCGGCAAGATCGGCCTGTCGCGGCAGCTCTCGCCCACGCGCAGCAACGGGCTGGCCGCGCTGCTGGGTTTCATTCGCGACGAGGCCGCCCGGCGCGCCTAGCCGGCCGCGGTCCCGCCGCGGCGGGGACCGGGTCCAGGACAACGCAAAAGGCCCCGCTTGCAGGCGGGGCCTTCTTGCATTGCCGCGGTACGCCGGGCTCAGTCGCCCATCTGCTTCTGCAGGTGCTCCCAGCGCTCCTGGGCATCCAGGGTGCGCTCGGCGGTCAGGCGCGCCTCGAGGCGGTCCAGGCCGATCTCCTCGCCGGTGTCGACGCAGTAGCCGTAGTCACCGGAGTCGACGCGCTTCAGGGTGCTGTCGATCTTGCTGATCAGCTTGCGGTAGCGGTCGCGGGTGCGCAGCTCCAGCGAGTTCTCGGTCTCGCGGGTGGCGCGCTCGGCCTCGTCGCCGACATCGCGCACTTCGTCCTTGAGGTTCTCGATGGTCTGCTTGGACTCCTCGACCAGGTCCTCGCGCCACTGCAGCAGGCGCTGGCGGAAGTACTCCAGCTGCAGCGGGCTCATGTATTCCTCGTCCGGCTCCGGGCGATAGCCCTTGGGCAGGATCGGGCGGCCGTTGGTCGAATCGGTCTTGTACTGCACGGTCTTGTACCTGCTCCGCGGGGTGGGGGCCTGTGGCTTGGCCGCGACCGCGACCGCGACCTTGCCCGGGCGACGCGGCGGGGCGCTGCCAGCGGCCTTCTTTGCCGGCGCCGCGGTTGCCGTGGTGGCCTTGGCCGCCGTCTTGGCAACCTTCGTCGCCGCCTTGCTGGCCGGCGCCTTGGCCGCCTTGGCGGGCGTAGGAGCCTTGGTCGCGGGCGCCTTGGCGGCCGCCTTCTTCGCAGCCGGGGCCTTCTTCGCCGCGGGCGCCTTGCTGGCGGCTGCCTTCTTCACGGTGGCCTTGGCGGCCTTCTTGACGGTCTTTTTCTCTGCCACGTTCGGGTGTCCTTCCTTCAGTCCCTTGTGACGGGAAAGCGCGCTGTTATACCCTGCCCCGCAGGCGGCGGCAACCGCGCCACGGCGGGTTTTCCCGCTGCCTCCCGGCCACGTATTCATGGTGCCCTCCGGATTCTCCGGTCCGGCGGGCGCACCGGATGGTCAAGGCCCCATCCTACCCCGCCACGGCAATGCGTGCCCGGCCCCGGACCCACCGTGATCGACCGCGTCCTCATCGCCCTGCTGAAAGGCTACAAGCGCGTCATCAGCCCGCTGCTGGGGCCCCGCTGCCGGTTCCACCCCAGCTGTTCGACGTATGCGATGCAGGCCATCGCGCGCTTCGGCGCGCTGCGTGGTGGCTGGCTGGCGATCCGGCGCATCGCCCGCTGCCACCCCCTCCACCCCGGCGGCAACGACCCGGTGCCGCCCGCCCAGTGACAACGAGGACTCCATGAATCCAGCCGCGAACCCGAACGCAACGCTCATCGTCAATGCCCGCCTGGTCAGCGAGGGCCGCGAGTTCGAAGGCGACCTGCGCATCCAGGACGGCCGCATCGCGCAGATCGGCGCCGGCCTGTCCGCACGCGACGGGGAGGCGGTGGTCGACGCCGCCGGCCGGCGCCTGCTGCCGGGCATGATCGACGACCAGGTGCATTTCCGCGAGCCGGGGATGGAGTACAAGGCCGACATGGAGGTGGAGTCCGGCGCCGCGGTCGCCGGCGGGCTGACCAGCTTCATGGACATGCCCAACACCAGCCCGCCGACGCTGGACGCCGACGCGCTGGAGGACAAGTACCGCCGCGCCACCGGCCGGGTGCGGGCCAACTACGGCTTCTACATGGGCACCAGCACCACCAACCTGGAGGCGATCCAACGCCTGGACCCGCGCAGCGCGCCCGGGGTAAAGGTGTTCATGGGCGCCTCCACCGGCAACATGCTGGTCGATGACCCCGAGGTGCTGGACGCGGTGTTCCGCGACGTGCCCACGCCGATCATCACCCACTGCGAAGACACCCCGATGATCGAGGCCGCCACCGCCCGCTACCGGGAAAAGTACGGCGACGACATCCCCGCGGCCTGCCACCCCGACATCCGTTCGCGCGAGGCATGCATGAAGTCCACGCAGCTGGCGATCTCGCTGGCGCGCCGGCACGGCACGCGGCTGCACGTGCTGCACATTTCCACCGCCGACGAGCTGGCGCTGTTCGAACGCGGTCCGCTGGTGCGCCCGGACGGCAGCCGCAAGCAGATCACCGCAGAGACCTGCATCCACTTCCTGCGCTTCGACCGCCGCGACTACGAGGCGCTCGGGCACCTGATCAAGTGCAACCCGGCGATCAAGGATCCGGCCGACCGCGAGGCGCTCATCCAGGCCCTGGCCGACGACGTGATCGACGTGCTGGCCACCGACCATGCCCCGCACCTGCTGGAGGAAAAGCAGAACCCCTACGTGCGTGCGCCCAGCGGCCTGCCACTGGTGCAATACGCCCTGGTCGCCGCGCTGGAGCTGGTCCACGAGGGCCGGCTGAGCACCGCGCAGGTGGTGCAGAAGTTCGCCCACGCGCCGGCGCAGCTGTTCGACGTCAAGGACCGTGGCTTCCTGCGCGAGGGCTACGCCGCCGACCTGGTGCTGGTGGATGACACTCCGTTCACCGTGCGCCGCGAGGACGTGCTGTCCAAGTGCGGCTGGTCGCCATTCGAGGGCCGGACCTTCCGCAGCGCGATCGCCTCGACCTGGGTCAACGGGCAGCTGGCCTGGGATGGCGCGAAGCTGGTCGGCGAGGCGGCCGGCCGGCGCCTGGAGTTCGCCCGTTGAGCCGGAGGGTGGCGGCGCTCGCGCTGGCCCTTGCCGGCGTGGTGGCAGGCCCCGCGTGGGCGCAGGCCCCGACAGTCCCGGCACCGGCGGCCGTGCCGGACCCGCGGGTCGTGTTCCCGGCCTCGGTGCAGCAGGGCGCGATGGTGATCGGCAAGGTGCCGGCGGGCAGCACGGTGACCCATGGCGGCCGGCAACTGCGGGTCACCGGCTATGGCAGCGTCGTGTTCGGGGTGGCGCGCGACCAGTCCGGCCCGGTGTCGGTGTCGGTCCGGCGGCCGGATGGCAGCGTCCAGGAAGCGGCCATCCAGGTGACGGCGCGGGACTGGCCGGTCGAACGGGTCTCCGGCGTGCCCCCGAAGACGGTTTCCCCGCCGCAGGAGATCGCCGAGCGGATCGCCCGCGAACAGGCCCGCGTCGCCGCGGCACGCACCCGCGACGAAGCCGGTACCGGCTTCGCCGAGCGCTTCCAGTGGCCGGTACGGGGCCGCATCAGCGGCCGCTTCGGCAACCACCGCGTGTACAACGGCACGCCGGGCGCGCCGCACTCGGGCATGGACATCGCCGCCGCCAATGGCACCCCGGTGGCGGCCCCCGCCTCCGGCGTGGTCAGCTTCGCCGACGACCTCTACCTGACCGGCGGCACGGTGGTGCTGGACCACGGCCATGGCATCAGCTCCAACTTCCTGCACCTGTCGCGGATGGACGTAGCCCCGGGAGACACCGTGCGCCAGGGCGAGGTGATCGGCGCGGTCGGCGCCACCGGCCGCGCCACGGGGCCCCACCTGCACTGGGGCATGAACTGGTTCGACGTCAGGATCGATCCGCTGCTGGTGCTCGAACGCCCGTGAAGTCACCGGCCTGGCCCGCCTGCTGCAGGGTCGCCCAGCGGCTGGCACTGACCCGGTCGCGGCCGTCCTGCTTGCTGGCATACAGCGCGCCGTCGGCGCGCCGCACCAGTTCGTTGGCCTGCTCGCCATAGGACAGCTGCGCCACCCCGGCGCTGATCGTGACCGCCAGCATCCGGCCGTCGATCTCCAGCTCGCGGCCGTTCACCGCCGAGCGCAGGTTCTCGGCCACCCCGATGGCCTCGTCCAGGGTGGTGTCGGGCAGCAGCACCAGGATCTCGTCGCCGCCCCAGCGGCCGAACAGGTCGTAGGTACGCAGGCGGTTGCGCGTGCGCAGGGCGACGATGCGGATGCACTCGTCGCCCACCAGGTGTCCATGCTCGTCGTTGACACGCTTGAAATGGTCGATATCGAAGAAGACCACCGACAGCGACGTTCCCGACACGTGCGCGGAACGGACCGCGTGGGCCAGCCTGCCCTCGATGGCCGAGCGCGAGAGCGCGCCGGTGAGCACGTCGTAGGATGCCCGGTGGCTGGCATCGTCACGCTCCCGGCGCAGGGTGCGCACCACGCCACCCAGCCCCACGGTGACCACGAGCCCGGACAGCGCGCAACTCGCCGGCAACGCGTGCCCCATCCACGGCGGCCCCAGCCAGGCACCGCTGAGTTCGGCCAGATGCCCGAGCAACAGCAGCGTCATCGGCACCCAGCCGGCGAGCAGGAACAGCGCGGCGCGGCGCCCCCGCATGCCGTCGACCACGGCCGCGGATAGCACGATGACGATCATCAGCGCGGCCAGGGTGCTGGTGGTGGCGATCATCCAGCCGTGCGGGGCGACCAGCATCGCCAGCGCGACCAGGCCGACCGCGGCGACCATCGCGGCCAGTACCCGGCGCAGCCGCGGGTAATGCACTTCCAGCCGCAGGTAGCGTCCGGCGAAGGCGATGTTCGCCACCAGTGCCAGGACCCCGGCCAGGTGCACCAGCCGCAGGTCCTCCGACAGCCACGCGGTGGCCTGCCACAGGCGCGCCTCCCCTCCACTGCCGGCGAAGTACAGCGCCAGCGCAGCCAGCGCCAGGCCCAGCAGGCCGAAGCGCACCTCGCCCACCGCGCCCCACATGCCCAGCGCAAGCACGGCCAGCAATACCAGCCCTGCCAGGCCCGCGCTGCGCCAGCCGATATGGACCAGGTCGGCCTGGTGCACGGCGGCAAGCGGATCAAGGCGGACCCGCATCGGATGCCCGGGTGGCGACCTGACGCGCAGGTACACGGTGTCGCCGTCGCGAACCCCGGCGTCCAGCGCCAGCACCAGCGCGCGCGGCGACGGCGTGGCCGTGATGCGCTCGCCGAAGCCATCCAGCGCACCGGCGCGCGGTACCAGCCAGGCGTCGGCCTGCGCGGCGCGCGGTGAAAGCAGCAACAGCCTTGGATGCTTCCCCGCCGCCGCGTCGCCATGCAGGCGGATCCGCCACCAGCCATGCCCTGGCGGCAGCTGGTGGATCACGGTGCCAGCCACCGGCTCGAACCGCTCGTCCAGGTCGCCCTGGATCACATGCAACGGAAGCGGGTCGCCCCCGATGCGCGACAGGGTGACCTCGGCGAGCGGCGCGTCTTCGGTGAGCAGGGCGGCGACACCCGCCACCAGCCCGCAGCCGGCCAGCAGCAACAGCCAGGGGACCACGAGCCGGACCAGCGGGCGCCACGCGAACCAGCGCGGGCGCGATGAACCCCATGACAGCCCCATGCAAGCCCCCCCTGCATCCCTGGAACCGGCGAATGTACCGGGCCCCGCGGCCTTCTCAGCCCCTGGCAGCCCTCCACGTCCGCCACAAGGTACTCCAGCCGGAACGCGCCCGGCGCGGATCACCTGCCTCCAGGCGCCCCAGGGCCAGTGCCGTCCATATCCGCCGCGGACGGTGGGCGGACGCGGCCACGGGCCAGCGATTCCGCAGCCCGGCCACCCAGGCGGCGACCGGGTCACCCTCGCCGGCGGCCGCAACGACGCTCAGCGGGACATGCACGTCCTGGTCGTGGAAGAAACGCGACTGCAGCAGCCATCCGGCCACCAGCGCCGCCTCGTCCTCCGTCGCCCCGGCCCCGTCCGTCCCGAACAGCGCCGCCTCCACGTCCGCGGCAGCCCCGGCGAACGGCAGTACCAGCGCCACCGCCTCATCGGGGTCGCCGGCACGCTCACGGGCTGCGGGCAGGCTGTCCAGCGCCAGCGCGAGTTCCTTCCACGGTGCGTCCACCGGCTGCAGCACGATGCCGAGCGGATGCCGGCGGACGCCGCGGCCCCAGCCCTGCAGTTCCTCCTGCCACCAGCCCAGCTTCGCCAGGCCCGGCCTCGGATCGGTGCCGCCCCAGGCGGCATCGGCCAGTTCCTGCAGCAGCGATGCCCAGGCCAGTGCACGCTGGCGCACCGGCGCGGGCACGAACACCTCGGCCACGCTCCACTCCGGCCAGCGCGTGCGCCACTTGTCCAGGAACGCCTGCAGCGTCCCTTCCGCATCCTCGCGGGCGTCGGCCTGCGCGGGATCCCGGCTCATTCCGCCACCGGCCAGGCCGCCGCCGCACACAGGTCCGCCGGTTCCTCCACCAGCACGTCCCCCTGCCAGGCGATCGGGTCGTCCGTGCCGAGGCGGTAGCCCCACAGCGCGACCACCGAGGGCATCCCGGCCCCGCGGGCGGCGACGATGTCACGCTCGTCATCGCCCACGTAGGCGATCCGGCCGGGCTCGATGCCCAGCGCCTGCGCCGCATGCAGCAGCGGCGCCGGGTCCGGCTTGCGGACCGGCAGCGTGTCGCCGCCGACCAGCACCGCGCAGCGCTCCTGCCAGCCCAGCATCGGCAGCAGCGGGATGGCCAGGAACTCCGGTTTGTTGGTCACGATCCCCCACGGCCGGCCAGCGCCCTCCAGGGTCGACAGCAAGCGCTCGATGCCGTCGAAGGCCGAGCAGTGGCGCCCGAGCTCGGCCTGGTAGGACTCCAGGAACTCGGGCACCCAGGCCTCGCGGGTGGCTTCGTCCAGCCCCGGGAAGGCGGCCGAGATCATCGCCCGCGCGCCCTTGGACACGTGCGGGCGCAGCTCCGCCAGCACCATCGGGCCGGCGCCGCGGCGGGCGCGCATGGCGTTGGCAGCGGCCAGCATGTCCGGCGCGCTATCGAGCAGGGTGCCGTCCAGGTCGAACAGCACCGCGTCCGGGAACCGCGCCGCCATCAGCTTGCGTCCGGCTTGCGCGCGCAGGCCAGGTAATTGACGTCCGGGCGGCGGATCACCCGCGCCGCATTGCGCCAGGGCTCGTAGGCCAGGCCACTGACGTCCTCCAGTTCCATCCCGGCCGCGCGCAGCATCGCGCCCAGCTCGGAGGGGCGGATGAAATGACGGTACTGGTGGGTGCCGCGCGGCAGCAGGCGGGCCACGTATTCGGCGCCCAGGATCGCCAGTGCGAAGGCAGCGGGGGTGCGGTTGAGCGTGGACAGGAACAGCTGCCCGCCCGGCCGCAGCAGGCGCGCGCAGGCGGTGATGATCGAGGCCGGGTCCGGCACGTGTTCGAGCATCTCCATGCAGGTGACCACGTCGAAGCTGCCCTCGGCCCCGGCCGCCAGCGACTCCACCGACTGCTCGCGGTAGTCGACCTGGACGCCGGACTCCTTCGCGTGCAGCCGCGCCACCCGCACCAGCTCGGGGGACAGGTCGAGCGCGGTGACCTCGGCGCCGGCCGCGGCCATCGCCTCGCTCAGCAGGCCACCGCCGCAGCCGACATCAAGCACGCGGGCACCGGCAAGCGTGGCCCGCGCGCTGACGTACCCCAGCCGTGCCGGGTTGAGCGCGTGCAGCGGCTTCTGCGGCCCTTCCGGGTCCCACCAGCGCTGCGCGAGGGCGCCGAACTTGTCGAGCTCGGCCTGGCTGAAGTTGTTGTCGGCGGTGGCCGTGCTCATGATTGCTTCTGCTCCAGGATCGTCGAGATCCGCTCGCGCCACTGGCGCGCGGTGGCTCCCAGGGCCGCCGTATCAAGGTCGACCAGCTCGCGGCCACGCAGCCGTGCGTGGCCGTCCACCCAGACGTCGGTGACCTGGTGGCGGCCGGTCGCGTAGACCAGCTGCGAGATGACGTTGAACAGCGGCTGGGTTTCCAGCGGATCCATGTCCACCAGCACCAGGTCGGCGCGCTTGCCCGGCTCGATGGAGCCGATGCGATCGTCCAGGCCGATCGCCCGGGCACCGCCCAGCGTCGCCGCGCGCAGGGCGCTGGGGGCGCTGAACACCGCGGCATCCCCGGCCACCGCCTTGGCCAGCTGCGCGGCGGTGCGCGTCTCGCCGAACATGTCCAGGTCGTTGTTGCTGGCCGCCCCGTCGGTGCCGATCGCCAGGTTGACCCCGGCCTTCTCCAGCTTCGCCACCGGGCAGAAGCCCGAGGCCAGCTTGAGGTTGGACTCCGGGCAGTGCACCACGCTCACCCCGCGCCGAGCGCACAGCTCGATCTCCGCGTCGGTGAGGGCGGTCATGTGCACCGCGACCAGGCGCTCGTTGACCAGGCCCAGCCGGTCCAGCCGCGCCAGCGGGCGCTGGCCGTGGTCGCGCTCGGAGTCGACGACTTCCTGCTGGGTCTCGTGGGTGTGCAGGTGGACCTGCAGGTCGAGCTGGTCCGACAGCGTGCGGATGCGCTCGAAGGCCTCGTCCGACACCGTGTAGGGCGCATGCGGCACGAAGGCCAGCGAGACCAGCGGATCGTCGCGCCACTGGTCGTGGACCTCGATGGCGCGGTCGAAGTACTCGTCGTAGTTCGACGCCCAGGCGGTCGGGAAGCCGATCACCGGCAGCCCGACCACGGCGCGGAAGCCCATCCGCTTGTAGGTGGCGGCCTCCACGTCGGGGAAGAAATAGTTCTCGTTGGCGCAGGTGGTGCCGCCGCGGAGCATCTCGGCCACCGCCAGGGACACCCCGTCGGCGATGAACTCCGGCCCGATCACCGCGCCTTCGACCGGCCAGATGTGCTCCTGCAGCCAGGTCATCAGTGGCAGGTCGTCGGCAATGCCGCGCAGCAGGTTCATCGGGTTGTGGGTGTGGGCATTGACCAGGCCCGGGATCAGCACCGAACCGGGTCGCGACACCGTCTCCGCCGGGGCGAAGTGGGCGCGGGCCTCGGCAACCGGGAGGACGGCGAGGATCTCCCCGTCACGCACGGCGACGGCGTGGCCTTCCAGGACCACGCCGTGCGGCTCGATGGGGACTACCCAGCCGGCTTCGATCAACAGGTCGCAGGGCTCGGTACTGGCTTGGGTCATCGGCTCACTCGTTCGTATCGTCATTCCCGCGAAAGCGGGAATCCATCCGTATCGTCATTCCCGCAAAAGCGGGAATCCATCGGGGTTGGGGCGTGCGGCCGGGGACGTCCGTGGATCCCCGCTTCCGCGGGGATGACGCACCGGGCTTTCGCGGGGATGACGCACCGGCAAAGGCGCCTGCGCTGGCGCAGGCGCGCCGGGGCGTCACTTGACGCGGCTGACGTACTCGCCGGAGCGGGTGTCGACCTTGATCAGCTCTTCCTGGTTGACGAACAGCGGCACGCGCACCACCGCGCCGGTTTCCAGGGTGGCCGGCTTGCCGCCGCCGCCGGAGGTGTCGCCACGCAGGCCCGGGTCGGTCTCGGTGATCTTCAGCTCCACGAAGTTCGGCGGCTGGACCATGATCGGACTGCCGTTCCACAGCGTGACCACGCACTCCTCCTCGCCCTTGAGCCACTTGGCGGCATCGCCCATCCCAGCCTCGTCGGCCTGCACCTGCTCGAAGGTGGACGGGTCCATGAAGTGCCAGTGCTCGCCGTCGCTGTAGAGGTACTGCATGTCGGTGTCGACGACGTCCGCGCCCTCGACCGAATCGGTCGACTTCATGGTGATTTCCTGCACCCGGCCGCTCTTGATGTTGCGGTACTTGACGCGGGTGAAGGCCTGGCCCTTGCCCGGCTTGACGTACTCGGTGTCGGTGATGATGCACGGGTCGTTGTTGACCAGGATCTTCATCCCGTTCTTGACGTCGTTCATGCCGAAGGTGGCCATCTGGAGCTCCTGGTAGTGAAGGCGGATAGAATGCCTGGCTGCCGCGCACGTCCCGCGCGGCGGCAATACAGGTCCGGAATGATACCCGCTGCCCTTCCCACGATGCAGTCGCCGCAGGCGCCCCGCTGGCAACGCCTGTGGCGCGAGGCGGTGCGTGACGGCGCCGAACTGCTGTCGCTCCTGGAACTGGATCCGGCCGCGCTGGGGCTGTCGCCGGAGGCCGCCCGGCAGTTCCCGTTGCGCGTACCGCGCGGCTTCGTCGCCCGGATGCGCCATGGCGACCCGGCCGACCCGCTGCTGCGCCAGGTCCTGCCGGTCGATGCCGAGATGCAGCCGGCACCGGGCTTCAGCCTGGACGCCGTGGGCGACGTCGCCGCCACCGCCGGCGACGGGGTGATCCGCAAGTACAACGGCCGTGCCCTGCTGGTCGCCACCGGCAGCTGCGCGATCAACTGCCGCTACTGTTTCCGCCGTCATTTCCCGTATGCCGAGCAGACCGCCTCCGCTTCCGGCTGGGAGGCGGCGCTGGAGCGCATCGCCGCCGATGCCGGCATCGAGGAGGTCATCCTTTCCGGCGGTGATCCACTGTCGCTGTCGGATGCCAAGCTCGCCGCGCTGACCGAGCGCCTGCGCGAAGTGCCCCATCTGCGCCGGCTGCGCATCCACACCCGCCTGCCGGTGGTGCTGCCCGAGCGCGTCGACGACGGCTTCGTCGAGTGGCTGGGGTCGCTGCCCTGGCCGGTGGCGGTGGTGCTGCATGCCAACCATGCCAACGAGTTCGACTCCGCCGTGGACGCCGCCCTCGCCCGCCTGCGCGGGACCGGCGCCAGCCTGCTCAACCAGGCCGTGCTGCTGCGCGGGGTCAACGACTCGGTGGAGGCACTGGCCGCGCTCAGCGAGCGCGGATTCGCCGCCGGGGTGCTGCCCTACTACCTGCACCAGCTGGACCGGGTCCAGGGCGCCGCCCACTTCGAGGTCGACGATGCGCGCGCACGCACACTGCACGCGCGGCTGGCGGCCCGGTTGTCGGGTTACCTGGTCCCTCGCCTGGTGCGCGAGGTCGCCGGCGACACCGGCAAGCGTCCGCTTTGACGTGACGCCGCGCACCGGCGCCGGCAGTGGCGATGGACGCTGCCCGGCGCATCTGTCATAACCGTCCACCGCGCCTTGCCCCCGGAGGAGCCGTTCTTATGCCGCCAGTCGAGGAAGCCACTCTCCGCCTGCTGATCGTCGATGACAGCGTCGAGGCGGCCGAGGCGATCGTCAGTGGCCTGCGCAACAGCGGACTGGCCGCCCGCCCCAGCCGGCCGGGCGACGCCGGGGAACTGTCGGAGCTGCTGTCGGGCGCACCGCTCGACCTGGTCCTGGCCTCGATCGACGCAACCACCATCCCGCCGGCCCAGGTGATCGAGCAGATTTCCGCCAGCGGCAAGGACCTGCCGTTGTTGCTGGTGGTGGAACACGCCGACGACACGGTGGTGCGCAAGGCGATGGAGTTCGGTGCACGCGGGGTGGTGATGCGCGGCGACCGCGAGCAGGCGGCCTGGAAGGTGCGCGAAACCTGTGGCGACCTGCACACCCGCCGTTCGCTGCGACGGCTGGAGGCGCAGCTGCGCGAGACGGAGCGGCGCTGCGACGCGCTGATCGAGTCCTCCCGCGACCCGATCGCCTACGTCCACGAAGGCATGCACATCCGCGCCAACGAGGCGTACCTGGAGATGTTCGGCTTCGACACCTTCGAGGACATCGAGGGCATGTCGCTGCTGGACCTGGTGGCACCGCAGCACGTGGACGGCTTCCGCCAGCTGCTGCGCGACCTGGGCCGCGGCGAGCCGCCACCGCCCCGTTACGAGGTCGAGGCACGCACCCTGGACGGGGAGAGTTTCCCGGCGGTGATGGAGTTCACCCCCGCGACCTGGGAGGGCGAGAGCTGCCTGCAGCTGGTGCTGCGGCGCCAGGAGGTCGACCCGGAGCTGGCACGCGAGGTGGAGGAACTCCGCCACCGCGACGTGGTCACCGGCCTGCTCAACCGTCCGACCTTCCTGCGCTCGCTGGAGGAACTGGTCAAGGACGCGGCCCGTGGCGGCTCGCACGCGGTGCTGATGGTCGAACCGGACCACTACGCCAGGCTGCTGGAGGAGATCGGCCTGGACGCGGCCGACTCGCTGCTTGCGGCCTTCGCGCGCCGGCTGGAGAGCGCGCTGGCCGAGGGCGACCTGTGCGGGCGGCTGGGCGAACACCAGTTCGGCGTGCTGCGCCGGGGCAGCGACTACCACGCCACCGTGCAGTTGACCGAGAAGATCCGCGCCTGCTTCGCCGACACCGTGCTGGAGGCCGGCGAGAGTTCGCTGAACGCCACCGTCAGCATCGGCGGTGTGCAGGTAGGCGAGAAGATCGCCAGCCTCAACGAAGTACTGGCCAAGGCCCAGCAGTCGCTGCAGAACGCCGGCAGCGTCGGCGGCAACCGGGCCCAGGTCTTCGACCCCGGCGCGGTGGACCGTGCCGAGGAGGAACGCATCGCGGCCTGGGTCGATCGCATCCGCAACGCCCTGGACTCCGACGGGTTCGTCCTGCATTACCAGCCGCTGATCGCGCTGCACGGGCAGCCCGGCGAGTGCTACGACGCCTTCCTGCGCCTGCGCGCCGAGGACGGCGGGCTGACCCGGCCGATGGACTTCCTGCCGATCGCCGAGCAGCACGGCCTGCTGTGGGAGATCGACCGCTGGGTGGTGCGCGAGGCGATCACCCGCCTGGGCGCCATGCGCCTGGCCGGGCGCCAGGTGATCCTGATGGCGCGCATCACCGACGCCTCGCTGCAGGATGGCAGCCTGGTCGACCTGGTCCGCGAACAGCTCTCGCGCCACGGTGTCGACGGGCGCCAGCTCATCCTGCAGCTGTCCGAGTCCAAGGTCTCCACCCAGCTGCGCGCAGCGCAGGAGTTCCGCAGCCAGCTGGCGGAAATGGACGTACGCATGGTGCTGGAGCAGTTCGGCAGCGGACTCAACTCGCTGCAGCTGCTGGGCCATTTCGATGCCGACCTGGTCCGCGTCGACCGCGCCTTCGGCGAGGAGCTCGCGGGCAACCGGGACAACCAGCAGCGCCTGGCGGAACTGGCCTCACAGGCGCAGGCAATGGGCAAGGACGTGATCGTCGATTCGGTCGAGGACGCCCCGACCATGACCGCGCTGTTCAGCAGCGGCATCAGCTATGCCCAGGGCGACTTCCTTGCCGCCCCGGGTCCGGAGATGGACTACGACTTCGGCTGAGGCGCCGGTCGCGGGGATACCGCGGCTCAGGCCGCGGTGCGTACCCGGTCGTCGCGGCGCTGCAGGGCGGCGATGCGCTCCTCCAGCGGCGGGTGGCTCATGAACAGCCGGCGCAGGCCGTGGCCGACCGCGCCGCTGATGCCGAAGGCCTGCACCTGGCGTGGCAGGGTGTTCTCGCCGTAAGTCTGCGACAGGCGCTGCAGTGCGGCGACCATCTTGTCGCGGCCGGCGAGCTGGGCGCCGCCGGCGTCGGCGCGGAACTCGCGCCGGCGCGAGAACCACATCGCGATGATGCTGGCGAACAGCCCGAAGATCATGTCCAGCACGAACACGGTGACGAAGTAGCCGATGCCCCCGCCGCCGCCCTCGCGGTTGCCGCTGAGGTAGCCGTCGATGACCCGGCCGACCACGCGCGAAAGCACGATCACGAAGGTGTTGAGCACCCCCTGGACCAGCGCCATGGTCACCATGTCGCCGTTGGCCACGTGGCTGACCTCGTGGGCCAGCACGGCCTCCGCCTCGTCGCGGCTCATCGCCCGCAGCAGGCCGGTGGACACCGCAACCAGCGAGTTGTTGCGGCTGGGGCCGGTGGCGAAGGCATTGATCTCCGGGGCGTCGTAGATGGCGACCTCGGGCATGTCGATGCCGGCCGCCTCGGCCTGCCGGCGCACGGTGGACACCAGCCACTGCTCGGCCTCGTTGCGCGGCTGCTCGATGACCTGCGCGCCGGTGCCGCGCTTGGCGACCCACTTCGACATCATCAACGAGAGGAACGAGCCGCCGAAGCCGAACACCAGGGCCATCACCAGCAGGCCGCCGTTGTTGCCCAGGCTGATGCCGAACACGCCTTGCAGGATGCTCAGGACGATGCCCAGCAGCACGACCACCGCCAGGTTGGTTGCAATGAAGAGCGCTGCGCGCTTGAACATCGGGTCTACCTCTTCGCGCGGGAAGGCGCATTCACGATGACTGGGAAGTGTGGCAGTTTGGCGCCGAATTCAACCTAAAGGGGCGCCCGCCGCCCGATTCCGCATCGTGCCTTCAGATCCACCCTCCCCCGCGAGGCGTTACCGGGGCCGTTTCGCTCCCTCGCCCACCGGCGACCTGCACGCAGGTTCGCTGCTGGCGGCGCTGGGCAGCTGGTTGCGCGCACGCAGCGCCGGTGGCGAATGGCTCGTCCGGGTCGAGGACGTCGACCGCACGCGCGAAGTCCCCGGGGCCGCGGAGCGCCAGCTGGCGGCCCTGCGTGCCTGCGGCCTCGACGGCGACGGTCCGGTCCTGCGCCAGTCCGCGCGCGGCGACGCCTATCGGGCCGCGCTGGACCGTCTGCTCGCCCGGGGCGATGCCTTCACCTGCCACTGCAGCCGCAGCGACCTGGTCGCCAGCGGCGGCATCCACCTGCGCTGCGTCGACGGCCGGCAGCGCCCGGACCCCGCGGTGCGGTTCCGGGTCCGACCGGGCACGCGGGTCGGTTTCCACGACCAGCTGCAGGGCTGGTTCGAGCAGGACCTGTCGAGCGAGGTGGGCGACTTCGTGCTGCTGCGCGCGGACGGGTGCTGGGCCTACCAGCTGGCCGTGGTGGTCGACGACGCCGCGCAAGGCATCACCGAGGTCGTGCGCGGTGCCGACCTGCTCGATTCCACCCCGCGCCAGCTGCTGCTGCAGCGCGCACTCGGACTGCCGACGCCGGCCTACCTGCACTTGCCGCTGCTGCGGGACGGGACCGGGCGCAAGCTGTCGAAGTCCGATGCCGACCTGCCGATCGACCCCCTCGATCCTCTGCCGTCCCTGCAGCGGGCCTGGTCGCAGCTCGGGCAGCGCCCGCTGGTGCTGCCGCTGGATGCCGGCGTGGCCGCGTTCCTGGCCTCGGGGTCCCGCCATTTCGAGCCGCGCCAGATCCCCCGCTCGCTCCCCCGGGCAGGCGGCTGAACCCCTCTCCGGGGGGGTTTGCGTCGCTCCTCGCGCATCGGCGATCCTCGGGGTCCAGGTTGGATGCGCCGGGGAGCTGCATGCGTTTGATCAAGAAGTACCCGAATCGCCGGCTTTACTGCACGGGGATCTCGAGCTACATCACGCTGGAGGACGTGCGCCAGCTGATCCTCGACGCGGTGGCGTTCCAGGTTTGCGACGCCCGCAGCGGCGAGGACTTGACCCGCCAGGTGTTGCTGCAGGTCATCGCCGAGCACGAACAGGACGGGGAGGCCCTGCTCAGTCCCGCGCTGCTGATGCGCCTGGTGACCCTGTACGGGGCTCCGTGCCAGGGCGAGGTTTCCGCCAGCCTGGAGCAGGCCCTGGACAGGCTGGGGGTTCCGCCTGCGCCAACAGGTGGCGCAGCGCCCCCGCGCCCGCCCGCCGTCTCCCGCAATCCCGCCCCGCGCCCACCCGCCCCCGGCGCCGGCAACCTCACCGGCACCTTCGGCCAGGTTCCCCCGCGCCGCCGCGGCGGCTGACCAGAAAATCCGCAGCCCCTTGGTGCGATACGCCGCCTTTGGCGGCTATCGCACCCTACGGGCGTGGGGCGTCGGGGCCGCAATAGCGGGCGTGGAATTCCAGCGCTTCGGGCATCAGTTGCTGCAGGCGGGCAATGCGGTTGGCGGGGTCGGGGTGGGTGGAGGCGAACTCGGGCGGGCTCGCGCCGGCGCCGGCGGACATCCGCTCCCACAACCCGATCGACTCGCGCGGGTCGTAACAGGCTGCCGCGGCGAGCATCAGCCCGACCTCGTCGGCCTGGCTTTCGTGGTTGCGCCCGTACGGGAGGATCAGGCCGTACTGGGCCCCGGCACCGAGTGCACCCAGCACCATGCGCTGCTGCTGGGGGTCGGCATCGCTCACCGCCACCGCAGCGGCCACCTGCCCCAGTTGCACCAGCTCCTGCTGGGCCAGCCGCTGCGAGCCGTGGCGCAGCAGCGCGTGGGCGATCTCGTGGCCCATCACCACCGCCAGCGCATCCTCGCTCTGCGTCACCGGCAGCAGGCCGGTGTAGACCGCCATCTTGCCGCCGGGTAGGCAGAAGGCGTTGGCCTGATCGGAGTCGATCACGCTGACGTCCCACTGGAAGCCGTGCCAGCTGTCGGGAACCTGCTGCTGGTTCTGGCGCGCCAGGTCCGCACTGACCTGCGGGATCCGCTCGATCAGCCGCGCGGCGACCTCGCGTACCTGGCGGCTGACCGGCGCGCCCGGATCCACCAGCGCGCCCTGGGCGCTGGCATCCCCCAGTACCTGCTGGTACGCCTGCGCTCCCAGCTGCACTTCCTCGGCAGGGGTGGCGGCGTAATGGGCGGTCTCGCCGGTGTACGGATCGGTTTCGGCGCTGCCGAACCAGCGCCAGGCCGCGAACGCAGCGAAGGCGATGAGTACCCACCACTTGATCCCGCCACCGCGGCGCCGCGGCTGCCCCTGCGGTGCCTGCCCACGTCGTCCGAACCGGATTGCCATGCGTGCTCCAGGCCCGGCGATCCGGGCGTCAGATCTCGCGGACGACCCGGAAGCCGACGCGCGCGTTGGTCGTGGTGGTGGGGCTGCCCAGGCGCCAGGCCGAGCGCGTCTGCGCCGGCGAGCTGGCCCAGGAACCGCCCCGCACCACCTTGTCCCGGCAGCCCGGGTTGATCCACGCCCGGCCGTCGGAGGGTGCCCGCCGGTAGCTGTCATGCCAGCAGTCGGCCACCCATTCGCTGACGTTGCCGGCGAGGTCGTGAAGACCGAATGCATTGGGCGCGTAGCTGGCGACCGGCGCCGGCCCCCAGGCATCGTCGGAATAGCCGTCGAAGGCGTTGCGCCACTCGCGCCCTCCCGGCGAGCGGTCGCCACCGCCGGTGAAGTTGCCGCTGTCCGGCGGCGGCGCGCCGTCGCCCCAGGGGAAGCTAGAGTTGCTCCCGGCACGGAGCATGTACTCGAACTCGGCCTCGCTGGGCAGGCGGTAGTTGCGCCCGGTCTGTCCGGCCAGCCACTCGGCATAGGCCACCGCATCCTGGGCGCTGACATGGACAACCGGCAGGTCGTCGGAGGCCGGCTCGCCGACGTAGTCGCTGCTCCAGTCCACTCCGCTGCGACGGACCATGTTGCCGCTGCGCTCGTCGTACACCACCGAGTACCCGCGCCGGACCGCGCGCGTCCTGTAGCCGGTGGCGTTGATGAAGCGCCGGAACTCGCCGACGGTGACCTCGGTCCGCGAAACCGCCAGGCCGCGGTCGAACCGGACCTCGCGCACCGGACGCTCGGCATCGCCGGAGCCGGCCTCGCCTGCCGGTGCACCCATGCGGAAGGCCCCATGCGGGATGACCACCATTTCCGGCCCGCGCCCGCCGCTGGAAAGGGCCTCGGTGAACGACTGGCCGGGCCGGAACAGCCCGTAATGGGTGGCAAGCTCGATGCGTTCGCGCAGCTCGGTGACCGCCGGCTCGCCCTCGGGGGCGATGCGCAGCATCACCTCCAGGTCGCGGCGGGCCTCCTCGATGCCTTCCGGGTCGGCCAGCGCGGCGATGCCGGAGGCGCGCAGGCCACGGATCCGGGCGCTGCGGTGGGCGACCAGGCGCTGGCGCGCGTCCTCCACCGTGCCGGCGTCCGGGCGTACCTTCGCGGCGCGGTCGAGCCACTGCCCGGCGAGTGCGTACCGGTCCTCCCGGGCGGCCCCCTCGGCCTCGCGGATCAGCGCACTTTCCACCGCGGCCAGGCCCTGCAGGGCCCGGGCGTCCCCGGGACGCAGCTCCAGGGCACGACGGAACCGGCCTTCGGCGGGGATCGCGCCCTCCAGCGCGACGCCTCCGGTCGCCAGCGCACGCTCGCCCAGCGCGCTCTGGTGATGCGAGAGGCGGGCCTGTTCCAGGCGCTCCAGCAGGGCCCGGGTCGCTTCGTCGTCGGGGCGCATCTCGGCGAGCACCGCACCGGCCTGCTGGGCAGGTTCCAGTGCCGCGGGGTCCCGGTCCAGCGCCTGCAGCGAGGCATCCAGGCGCGTGGCAAGCGCATCCAGCGCCTGGGCCAGCCCGGTGGCGGCTTCCCCGTCGCCGGGAACCAGTTCGTCCAGCGCGAGATACAGCGCGATCGCACCGGCCTGCGGATCCAGCAGTTCGCCCGCCTCCAGGGCCTGCGCGGCCTGCAGGCGCAGCGCTTCGGTCTGGGCCGGATCCACGTCGAGGTCCGGGCGCTGCCACTGCGGCGGCGGCGCCGGTTCCTGCCCGGCACCGGCGGGGAGCAGGCCGCCGTCGACGGCCGGCCGTACCGCTTCTTCTTCCTGTGTGACCGGGGCCTCGCCATTGCCGCCGCCGCAGCCCGCCAACACGGTGGCGGCGAGGCAGGCGGCCAGCACGCCATGGCAGCGGATGCCGGATCTACGCGGGTGTGCTGGCGATGGCATCCGGTGGTCGTCCTCCTGCCCCGCAGCGCCGCCTGGCGGGGCGCATCCCCGGGGCTGTACTGGAAAGTAGGCTATTGTCGCCTGCCCCGGCAACTTCGCGTCCACGCCCCGCACGTGCCCCACTCAAGCAACACATCCGGCAACCTTCCCCCCGCCGCCCCGGCCTGGATCGACACCCCCGCCCTGCTCGCGACCGAGCTGGCGGTACGCCCGGCACGGGTGGGCCTGGACACCGAGTTCATACGCGAACGCACGTACTGGCCGAAGCTGGCCCTGGTGCAGGTGGCGCTGGAGGTCGAAGGAGCGGTCCGCATCCTGCTGGTCGACACGCTGGTCCCCGGTATGGACGTGGTGCTTGCGCAGCTGCTGCGCGACCCCGCCGTGCTCAAGGTGATGCACAGTCCCAGCGAGGACCTGGTCGCCTTCTCCCATTACTGCGACACGCTGCCGGCGCCGCTGTTCGACACCCAGGCCGCGGCCGCGCTGGCCGGGATGGATGCCGGCATGGGCTACCAGCGCCTGGTCGAGCAGGTCACCGGCGTGCTCCTGCCCAAGGGCGAGACCCGCTCGGACTGGATGCGCAGGCCGCTGTCACCCGCGCAGCTGGGCTACGCAGCCGATGACGTGCGCCACCTGTTCGCGATCCACGACGAACTCGAAGGACGCCTGCGCGGCCTCGGGCGCCTGGACTGGCTCACCGGCGATGCCGCCCGCACCGTGGAGCGCGCTGGCAATGGCGGCGCCGAGCGCTGGCCGCACCTGTCCCTGCGCGCGGCGCAGTTCCTCGACCCGGAAGCCCAACGGCGCCTGTTGCGCCTGCTGCGCTGGCGCGAGGCCCGCGCCCGGGAAACCGACCGGCCGCGGACCTGGATCCTCGACAACGAGCTGGCCAATGCCCTCGCCCGGCAGCCTCCGCGCGACGAGGCCGAACTGCAGTCGCGGCTGGATGCCCACCCCAAGGCCCCGCGCAAGCTCGCCGGACTGGTGTGGCGGGTGCTCAACGAACCGCTGCCCGACGAGGCCGACCTCCCCGACGCCTCGCGCATCGAGCGCCTCGACAAGCAGCGCCTGAAGGCACTCAAGGCCGCCGTCGCCACCCGCGCCGCCGAGCTCGGCCTGCCCGAGGGCGTGCTGGCTTCGCGCAAACACCTGGAGGCGCTCCTGCTGGAGCCCGGCCACTGGCCCGAAGCCCTTGAGGGCTGGCGCCGCGAACAGCTGGAACCGGCGCTGGCCCCGCTCCTCGCCGGAACCGCCACGGGGGACTAGCGCGACGCGCGGTGCACCGGTAGAATTGCCGCCTTCGATGGGGCGGTAGCTCAGCTGGGAGAGCGTCGCGTTCGCAATGCGAAGGTCGGGAGTTCGATCCTCCTCCGCTCCACCAAATCGGGAACGCCGGCCACTGGCCGGCGTTTTTGTTTCCGGGGCCGGCAACCGGGGGCCGCGCCGGCGCTCCCGCGGCGTTTCGGGCCCACGGCCGTTCGTGCGAGAATGCCCCGCTTCACGGCCCCGTAGCTCAGCTGGATAGAGCGTTCCCCTCCTAAGGGAAAGGTCGCACGTTCGAATCGTGCCGGGGTCGCCAGACACCCTGAACCGCAGGAGTACTCAATGACCCACCCCGTCCTCACCGCGCTCGGCCTCAACGACACCGAATCGGGCACCTACCTCGGCAACGGCGAATGGGCCCAGGGCACCGGCGCCGGCGTCCTGGAGCCGAAGAACCCGACCGATGGCGAAGTCCTGGCACGGGTCGGCGCGACCAGCCAGGAGGACTACGAAAAGGTCATCGAGCGCGCCCAGGCCGCCTTCAAGGTCTGGCGCACCACCCCGGCGCCGCTGCGTGGCGAGGCCGTGCGCCTGTGCGCCAATGCGCTGCGCGAGCACAAGGACGCGCTGGGCTCGCTGGTGGCGCTGGAAATGGGCAAGTCCAAGCCCGAGGGCGACGGCGAGGTGCAGGAGATGATCGACATCGGCGACTTCGCCGTCGGCCTCTCGCGCCAGCTGTACGGCCTGACCATGCACTCCGAGCG
>JAEWFH010000080.1 GCA_023388955.1 Pseudomonadota bacterium | reverse complement strand
TGGGTCGGGTTCATCACCACCACGTCGGCGGTGGGGACGGCCTCCATCATCCGGCGCTGCGACATCTGCCGCGCGACCTGGCGCATCCGCGCCTTGAGCTCGGGGTTGCCCTCGGTCTGCTTGAGCTCGTCGCGGATCTCCTGCTTGGTCATCTTCAGCTTGCTGCGGTGCTGGAACTTCTGCCACGGCACGTCGATGGCCGCCAGCAGCGCCAGCGAACCGACGATCGACACCAGGGTCATCGAAGCGACGTGCAGGCCGGTGCCGATCGCGCCCTCCAGGCTCATCCTGGGGATCGCCAGCAGCTTCGACATCGCACCGGTGATCACCAGCGCGCCGACGCCGGCCACCAGCACCACCCGCAGCAGCGAGCGCAGCAGCTCGGCGAAGCCTTCCTTGCCGTAGATGCGCTTGAGGCCGCTGGCGGGGTTCAGGCGCTTGAAGTCCGGCTGCAGCGACTTGTTCGCCCAGCGCAGCCCGCCCATTACCGCCGGCGAGACCAGGCAGGCCAGCAGGGCCACGCCCAGCACCGGCAGCACCGGCAGCATCAGGCCCGCCAGCAGCCGGGCGAAATGGCCGGCCAGCAGCTCGGGATGGCCCAGCAGTCCGGGTTCAAACGACAGCGCCCCCTTCAGCCACCCCTGCGCCGCGCGCCCGATCGAGGACGCCATGCCCAGCATCGCCAGCGCGGTCATCCCCAGCACGGCGAGGTTGGCAAGCTCGCGCGAGCGCGGGACGTCGCCCTTCTCGCGGGCTTCGCGCAGGCGTTTTTCGGTAGGTTCTTCGGTGCGGTCCTGGCCGCTGTCCTGCGACATCTGCCGGCCTCCGGGTCGGGCATTGCGCCCGCGGGGCGGGCGTCAGGCGGTGAGCGCGCGCGCTGCCAGGAATGCCTCCTGGAACAGCGCTTCCACCGGTGCCTGCATTTCCCGTGCCGCGAAGGTGATCAGCACCAGCCCGACCAGCAATGCGACCGGGATGCCGATCACGATCGGGTTCAGCGCCGCGGCCGCGCGCGAGAGCACGCCGAAGGCGAGGTTGGAGGCCAGCAGCGCCATCATCACCGGCAGCGCCAGCAGCACCCCGGTGCGCAGTACGGTGGAGAAGAACACCGGCAGCGCCGAGGCCAGGTGCATCGGGTCGGGCAGCGCGGTGCCGATGGGCAGGGTCCGGTAGCTGTCGGCCAGCAGCTGCACCAGCGCCAGGTGCCCGTCCACGGCGAAGAACAGCAGCGCGAACATCAGGTAGAACCACTGCGACAGCACGTTGGAGGAGGCGCCGCTGAGCGGGTCGGCCAGGGTTGCCATCGACAGCGCCATGCCCTGGCTGATCAGTTCGCCGGCCAGCCGGCCGGCCTCGAAGGCCAGCCGCAACACCAGCCCGATGGCGATGCCGACGGCCATTTCGCGCATCACGCTGAGCACCGTGGCCGCGTCCAGCGCGGCCACCGGCGGTGCCGGCAGCACCGAGGACATCGCCGCCGCCAGCGCCACCGCCACGATCAGCCGCGCCCGCATCGGCATGCCCTGGCCCCCGATCACCGGCAGCACCTGCAGCGCGGCACCGATGCGCAGCAGGTGCCACAGCACCGTGCCGAGCATGCCGAACAGGTCGAGCCCGTCGATGGTGGCGGCGGTTACCGGATCCACGCTGGCTCAGCCGATCAGGTGCGGGATCCGGTGGAACAGCTCGGTGGTGAAGGCGACCATGCGCCCGAGCAGGAAATGCCCGGTCAGTGCCAGCACCGCGGCCAGCGCGATGGCCTTGGCGACGAAGCCAATGGTCTGCTCGTTGACCTGGGTGGCGGCCTGGATGATGCCGACCACCACGCCGATCACCAGCACCGCCAGCAGCGGCGGGGCAGCCAGCATCAACGCCATCTGCAGGCCACGGCCGATCTCGGTTACGGCGGTTTCCGGGCTCATGGCGCTACACCAGGTTGAAGCTGGCGGCGAGCGAGCCGACCACCAGCATCCAGCCGTCCACCAGCACGAACAGCAGGATCTTGAAGGGCGCCGAGATCAGCATCGGCGAGAGCATCATCATGCCCATCGACATCAGCACGCTGGCCACCACCAGGTCGATGATCACGAACGGGATGTAGACCAGGAACGCGATCTCGAAGGCGGTCTTGAGCTCGCTGGTCAGGAACGAGGCCGCCAGCACGCCGAAGGGCACGTCCTGCCCGGTCGCATACGGCCCGGTGCCGGACAGGTTGGCGAAGGTCATCAGGTCGTTCTCGCGCACCTGCGCCAGCATGAAGCCGCGGAACGGCTCCAGCGTCGCCGTCCAGGCCTGGCGGAATTCCATCTGGTCGTTGAGGTAGGGCGAGATGCCCGAGACCCAGGCGCTGTCGAACACCGGCATCATCACCATCACCGTCAGGAACAGCGCCAGCGCCAGCAGCACCTGGTTGGAGGGCGTCTGGCCGGTGCCCAGGGCCTGCCGCAGCAGCCCGAGCACGATGATGATGCGGGTGAAGGCGGTCAGGCCCAGCAGCGCGGCCGGCAGCAGGGTGATGCCGGTCATCAGCAGCAGCACCTGCAGCGGCAGGCTGACCGGCTCGCCGCCGATGTTGCCGACGGTCACGTCCGGCAGTTCGGGCATTGGCTGGGCGGCCGCGGTCGCCGGCGCGACCGCGTCGGGCGCGGCCTGGGCGAAGGCCGGGCCGGCAACCAGCAGTGCGAGGGCGAGCCCGGCGATCAGCGCCAGCAGCCTCGGTGCACGGGTGTCCATCACTTCTTCTTTCCGAAATGCTGCGCAAGCACCTGCGCGAAGGGGGAGGGGGGGCCGGCTTCCTGTTCCGGAAGCGGCTGTTCCAGCGTGTGCAGGGTGCGGGTGCCGCCCGGCCCGGTGGACAGCAGCAGCTGGGTGCCACCGACATCGACCACCACCACCCGCTCGCGCGGGCCGATCGACAGCGAGCCGACCAGCTTGAGGTTGCGGTTGCCGGCCGCGGCGCCCATGCCCGGCATGCGTTTGGCCAGCCAGGCCAGGCCGAGGATCAGCCCGACCACCAGCAGCAGCGCGACCAGCGCGCCGCCGAGGGAACCGGCACCCGAACCGTCCGGCTGGAATGCCGGGGCGGCGGGGACGCCGATGGTCGCGGTCGTCGTGGTCGCAGCGGCGCCGTCATCCCCGCCAACGCCAACCTCGTCATTCCCGCGCACGCGGGAATCCATGGACGTTGCCGTGGACGTCGCCGCCGCATCTGGATCCCCGCTTTCGCGGGGATGACGGGCGGAGTTTTCGCGGGGATGACGGTCGGAGCTTTCGCGGGGATGACGGTCGGTTCCGGCCATCGCGCTCACCGCAGTCGCTTGATCCGCTCCGACGGGCTGACCACGTCGGTCAGGCGCACGCCGAAGCGGTCGTTGACGACGACCACCTCGCCTTGGGCGATCAGGGTGCCGTTGACGTAGACGTCCAGCGGGTCGCCGGCACCGCGCTCGAGTTCCACCACCGAGCCCTGGTTGAGCTGCAGCAGGTTGCGGATCGGGATCTTCGCCCGGCCCACCTCCAGCGACAGCGAGACCGGGACATCGAGGATCACGTCCAGGTTCAGTTCGGGGGCGCCGGTGGCGTCGGCGGTCAGGTCGTCGAAGGAGGCCCGTGGGGTCGGGTCCGGCGCGGCGGGAGGCAAGGCCGGGGCGGCTTCGGCGGCGGTGGCTTCGGCCATGGCCGCTTCCATCTCCTGGTAGTGCGGGTCGGTCTGGCTCATGTGTTGACGAGCTCCTTGAGGTCGGGAACGGTGCGCGGCGGGCGGACGGCGGTGACCTTCACCGCGTTCATGCCGTTGTGGGTGCCGAAGCGGCCGGTGAACACCGGGGTGCGTTCCACCTCCAGGCTCACCGTTTCGGGCAGGTCGATCGGGATCACGTCGCCGACCTTCAGCCGGCACAGTTCGCCCAGGGTGATCTCGCGGCGGGCGAGGGCGCTGGTCAGCTCGACCGGAGCCTCCAGTAGCTGCTGGCGCATGGCGCGGGTCCAGCCCTCGTCGCGCTCCACCCGGTCACTTTGCAGACCGGCGTCGAGCTGCTCGCGGATCGGTTCGAGCATCGAGTAGGGCAGCGAGATGTGGAACTCGCCGCCGCCGCCCTCCAGCTCGACGTGGAAGCGGCTGACCACGATGTATTCGCGCGGGCTGATGATGTTGGCGAAGTGCGGGTTGACCTCGGAATTGAGGTACTCGTACTCGACCGGCATCACCGGCGCCCAGGCTTCGGTCAGGTCGGCGAAGGTCTGCTTGAGCAGCAGCTGGATCACGCGCATCTCGGTGGGCGTGAACTCGCGGCCCTCGATGCGGGTGTGGTACTTGCCCGAGCCGCCGAAGAAGTTGTCCACCACGGTGAACACCAGCCGCGGTTCGAACAGCACCAGCCCGGTGCCGCGCAGCGGCTTCATCTTCACCAGGTTGATGTTGGTCGGCACCTGCAGGGAGTGGATGTACTCGCCGAAGCGCACCAGGTCGACGCCGCGTACCGACAGGTCGGCCGAGCGGCGCAGCAGGTTGAACAGCCCCACCCGCCAGGTGCGGGCGAAGCGCTCGTTGATCATCTCCAGGGTCGGCATCCGGCCGCGGATGATCCGGTCCTGGCTGGCGAAGTCGTACTCGCGCGCCTCGCCGGGAGCCGGCTCGTCATCCTCGACTTCCACGGCGCCGGAATCGACGCCGTGCAACAGGGCGTCGATCTCGTCCTGGGAAAGCAGGTCGGAACTCATCGCGCGCGCCTTACTGGGTGACGAAGCTGGTGAAGTACATGGCCTCGACCGCCGCCGGGGCGCCCTCGGCTTCGAGCAGTGCCCGCACCTCGTCGCGCCCGGTCTCCTGCAGGCGCTCCTTGGCCGCGCGCTGGGACAGCTGGGCGACGGTCTGGTCGCCGAACATCAGCAGCAGGCGGTTGCGGATGGCGGGCGCATGCAGCTCGATAGCCGCGGCGGTGGCCGCATCGCGGGTCATCAGCTGCACGTCGGCCTGCAGGTAGCGGACCATCTCCGGGTCGGCCAGGTTGACCACGAAGGCCGGGTCCAGCGCGAAGTAGATCGCCGGGCCGCGCTTGCCGCTGGTGGCCGGTGCGCCATCCGCGGTGGTTTCGGCGCCCTCGGGCGCGGGATGGGCATCGGCGCTGGACAGCCAGATCCAGATGCCGCTGCTGGCCAGGGCGACCAGCAGCACGGCGACGAGGATCCAGGGCAGTTTGCTGGCCTTGGGGGCGGGGGTGGCGGGGGCCTGCTTGGACACGACGACTCCGGTGGATCAGGTGTGCCGGTGTCCTGCAAGCTGCGTGCCGGAATCGCCGGGCCTGTGCGCGGCCGGCGGGCAGGGGAGTGTCGGGGCTTTGACAGCGGCGCCGTCGCGGGCGGCGCCGATGCTTTGACGTCAGGCGTACTCGTCGAGCAGGCCGTGGCGGCGGAGCGTCACCCTGGCTTCGCTGGTCGTGCCGGTGGTGCCGGCATCTACGTCGTCTGCATCCCCTGCCGGGGCGGCTGCCGGGTTACCGGAACGGCCGTCCCCGTGACCGGCGCCCACGTCGGCCCGGGCCAGCTCCAGGCCCTGCTGGCCGAGCATGTCACGCAGCCGGACCAGGCTCGCCTCCAGTGCCTGGCGGACATCCTGGCTGGCCGAGGCCAGCTCGACGCTGACCCGGTTGCCGTCCAGGTCCAGGCGGATGTCGACCACCCCGAGCTGCTCGGGGTTGAGCCGGATCTCGGCGCGGCCAAGCTGCTGCCCGGCCAGCCAGCCGATGCGGGCCCCGAGGCCGTCATCGAAGCCGCCCTCGGGATCGGCCGGCATCGGCAACGGAGCCGCCAGCGCCGCCGGGAACGTGGCCGGCGCGCTGCGCACCGGCGCCGGCGCTTGCGGGGACAGCAGGCTGGACGGGGCGGTATCGAGGGTGTCCGCGGCCAGGGCGGCCCCCTCGGACGCAACGGAACCCGGGAGGCCGTCCAGGCCCGTGCCCGTCGCGGGCGCCAGTGCAGCCTGCAACTGTGCCGGGTCGCCCGCGGCCCGGGTGGCGGCATCCGGGTGCAGCGTGGTGGTGGGTTGCGGCAGCGACGGAAGGATCGCCGGTCCCGTGCCGGTAGCGCGGGCGGCCTGGCTGTCCGCGCCGGCCATGGGAACCGGCGTCCCGGAGCCGGGTGCCGCGGGCAGGGCCAGGCCGAGCAGGGCGAGCAGCTGCTGCGGCAGATCTTCCGTGGAAGCGGGCGCCGGCGCAGCGTCCGGCTCCTGCCCGGGGCCGGGCAACGCCAGTCCGCCTGCGGGATCGGCAGGCGTTTCCGTCACGCCAGCTCCGGGTCCATCGGCGGCCAGCGGGGAAGGGGCCGCTTCGCCAAGCAGTGCAGCGAAGCCCGTGCCCGCGGCGTTGCCTTCGGTGGCGGCCGGCGCCCGGCCGGCGGCCGGTCCCGGCGGGGATGCAGGGGTACCGGGGGAAACGCCGGCCATCACGACGCCGGCTCCTCCCCGGCGCGGGCCAGGCGGCGGGCGCCGAGGTCATCGAGCTCGCGCTGGGTGCGCTGCTCTTCCGCGCGCACCTCGTCGGCCTGGTAGCTGGCCGAGAGTTTTTCCAGCACATGGGTTTCGCGGCTGGCCAGCATCAGCCGGGCGCGCTCCACCCCGCTGCGCTCGCGGCTGGCGTCGACCACGCGGCTCTGCTGGGTGATCGCCTGGTCGAGCCGGGCCCGGAAGGCCAGCCGGTTGGCCAGCAACGCCGGATTGGTGACGCTGCCGCTGCCGGCCAGGGCGTACTCCTCGGCGTACTGGCGCAGCGCGTCCAGCCGCGCCTGCTGCTCGGCCAGCGCCTGTTCCTGCGCCGCCAGCTGGCGGGCGGCGTCGTCCTGGTGCTGCTGCTTCACCTTCAACAGCGGCTGCAGCCGTTGCGATCGGGTCATGGGGTGGTCATCTCCTGCGCCGCCGCCGGGGCATCCGGGCGGGCGGGTACGTCATCGAGCAACGCGGCCAGCGCGTCGCGGCTGGAGGCCACGTCGGCGGCCTCGGTCACGTCCTGGCCGAGGAAGGCCTGGATCTTCGGCCAGCGCGCCAGCGCCTCGTCCACCACCGGGTCGCTGCCACGCTGGTAGGCACCGATGGCGATCAGGTCGCGCTGCGTGTTGTAGGCGGCCATGAGCTGCTTGAGCTTGCGGATGCGGGCGCGCCACGGGGCGTCGGTGATGTCCTGCGTCACCCGGCTGACCGAGACCTCGACGTCGATCGCCGGGTACTGGCCGGAGTCGGCGATGCGCCGGGTCAGCACGATGTGGCCGTCGAGGATCGCGCGCGCCGCGTCGGCGATCGGCTCCTGCTGGTCGTCGCCCTCGGTCAGCACGGTGTAGAAGGCGGTGATCGACCCGCGGCCGTCGGCGCCGTTGCCGGCCCGTTCCACCAGCGCCGGCAGGCGGGCGAACACGCTGGGCGGGTAGCCGCGGGTGGTCGGCGGCTCGCCCACCGACAGCCCGATCTCGCGCTGGGCGTGGGCGAAGCGGGTCAGCGAGTCCATCAGCAGCAGCACGTCCAAGCCCTGGTCGCGGTAGTACTCGGCGATGGCGGTGGCGCGCAGGGCGCCGTGCAGGCGGGCCAGCGGCGGCCGGTCGGCCGGGGCGGCGACCACCACCGCGCGCTGCATGCCTTCCTCGCCCAGGGTGGCCTCGACGAAGTCGCGCACTTCGCGGCCACGTTCGCCGACCAGCCCGACCACGATCACGTCGGCCTTGGTGTAGCGGGTCATCATCCCCAGCAGCGTCGATTTGCCGACGCCGGAGCCGGCGAACAGGCCGATGCGCTGGCCACGGCCGATCGGCAGCAGGGCGTTGATGGCGCGCACGCCCACGTCCAGCGACTGGGTGATCGGTTCGCGCATCAGCGGATTGATGCTCTTGCCGCCCAGGCCCATCCAGCGGTCCGGGCGGATCGGGCCGCGCCCGTCCAGCGGCACGCCGTCGCTGTCGATCACCCGGCCCAGCAGGCCCTCGCCGACGGCAACCTCGCCACGCTGGCGGCTGCTGATCACCCGGGCGTTGGGCAGCAGGCCGGCGACGTCATCGGTGGGCATCAGGAAGGTGCGCTCGCCGGAGAAGCCGACCACTTCGGCGTCGATCCAGCGTCCACCGGCGGTTTCCACCCGCACGTGCGAGCCCAGCGGGGCGCTGCAGCCCGACGCCTCCAGGGTCAGGCCGACCGCGCGCCGCAGCACGCCTTCGCGGGCCAGGCCCAGGGACGGTGGCTGCGGCCGGGCCTGCGACAGGCGCGCGGCCAGGCGCAGGTTGCGCAATTCTTCCCAGTGCTCGGCGGCGACGTTGCTCATTCGGGTTCCCCGTCGTCGGGCTGGGCCTCGGCCAGTGCGTCCAGGCAGGCCTGCAGGCGCGCGGCCAGGGTACCGTCCACGCGCACGCTTTCGCTGTGCAGGCGCAGCTCGCCGCGGGTCAGGCCGGTGTCGGCGGTCAGGCGCACGCCGCTCAGGCCGGCCAGGTGCGGAGCGAGCACGCCCAGGTCATCG
Organism: Pseudomonadota bacterium; assembly: GCA_023388955.1. Lineage (GTDB taxonomy): Bacteria > Pseudomonadota > Gammaproteobacteria > Xanthomonadales > Xanthomonadaceae > Novilysobacter. Next base: position 3,593 of record JAEWFH010000080.1, on the reverse strand, counting down.
GGATGCAGGCGCAGCTCGATCTCGCGCGAGGTGCTGCCGACCGCGTCCAGTGCTTCGCGCACCAGGTCGGCGAGCAGGGTCGGGTCGGCCTTGTAGGTGCGGCCGAGCAGGGTGCCGGCGATGCGTACCGCCAGGTCGCCCAGCGCCTCGGCCACCTCGCCTTCGAGACGGGCCAGCGGACGGGTGAAGCCGTCCAGGATGCCGCGCATCTGGGCGACGGTCCGGCGGACCTCGGATTCGCCCGTGGCCAGGCCCTCGGCGTGGCCGGCGTCGTAGCCGGCACGGTAGCCCTCCTCGCGGGCGGCCTCTTCCAGCGCCTGCAGCTCCTCGACGCTCGGCGGCTGGGGCAGCGGCTCGGGCTCGTACTCCGGCTCCGGCGGCGGTGCCGGGCGGATTTCCAGGTCCGGCGCGGTCCAGCGCACCACCTGCAGCTGCGGGGCGGCGGCCGCGCTCATACGAAGGCCTCCTGCTTGGCGGCGAGCTGGATGGTGCCGGCGTCGGCCATGCGGCGGACCTCGGCGAGGATCTCCTTCTGCGCCGCCTCTACCTCGGCGAGCCGGATCGGCCCGCGGGCCTCCATGTCCTCCAGCAGGATCTGCGCGGCGCGCTGGGACATGTTGGCGGTGATCTTCTCGCGCACGCTGGCCTCGGCGCCGCGCAGGGCGACGGCCAGCTTGTCGCTGGCAACCTCGCGGAGCACAGTCTGGATGGCGCGGTCGTCCAGGTCGGCGATGTTGTCGAAGACGAACATCAAGTCGCGGATCTGCGCGCCCAGCGGCTCGTCGATGCGGTTGATGTTGCCCAGGATCTCCTCGTCCTGCCCGGAGTCCATGAAGTTGAGGATGTTCGCCGCCATCCGCACCCCGCCGATCGTCGAGGACTTCAGGTTCTGGTTGCCGGAAAACTGGCGCGCCATCACCTCGTTGAGCTCGTTGAGCGCGTTGGGCGGGATGCCGTCGAGGGTGGCGATGCGCAGCAGCACGTCCGAGCGCACCCGCTCGGCCAGGCACTTGAGCACCTCCGCAGCCTGGTCCTCGTCCAGGTGGGCCAGCACGATGGCGATGATCTGCGGGTGCTCGTTGCGCACCAGCTCCGCCACCGCGCGCGGCTCCATCCACTTGAGCGTGTCCAGCCCGGAGGTGTTGCGCCCGGCCAGGATGCGGTCGATCAGGCCGCTGGCGCGTTCTTCGCCCAGGGCCTGGGTGAGCACGGCGCGGATGTAGTCGTCGGCGCCGGCGCCGATGGCCGCCGGCTGGGCCAGGGAGTCGACGAAATCATCGAACACCTGCGCCACGGTTTCGCGATGGACCGAGCTGACCGTGGTCATCGCCATGCCCAGCTTCTGCACCTCGCGCGGGCCCATGTGCTTGAGCACCTCGGCGGCCTGGGCCTCGCCCAGCGACAGCAGCACCAGCGCGGCGCGTTGGGCGCCGGTCAGCGATTCGCGTGTGGAGCGGGGGTCACTCATCGCTTTCCATCCAGTTGCGTACCACGTTGGCCACCCGGCGCGGGTCGTTGCCGACCGCAGTGCGGGCCACCTGCAGCTTCTCGTCGAAATCCATCGGTGCGTCCGGACCGTCGCCGGCCAGTCGTGCCGGCGCTTCCTCGCGCGGGACGGACAGGGTCACCGGGATCTCCTCGTCCTCCTCCACCAGCGTGGCGACCGGCGGGGCCGGCTTGCGCGGCGCGCGCGGCCCCAGCATCTGGCGGAAGGCGGGACGCAGCACGGCCAGGATCAGCACCAGCAGCGCGATGCCGCCCAGGGCGACGCGCAGCAGCTCGCGGGTGCGCGGGTTCTCCCAGAACGGCAGGCCGGCCGGCTCGGTCTGATCGACCGGGGCGAAGGGCGCGTTGACCACCGAAACGTTGTCGCCGCGGCGGGCGTCGAAGCCGATCGCCTGCTGGACCAGGGTCTCGATGCGCGCCAGCTGCTCGGGGGTGAGCGGGCGCTGGGTGGGGACGCCGTCCTCGCCGGGCGGGCCGGGAAGGTGGTCGACCAGCACCGCCGCCGTCACCCGGTTGATGCGCCCGGGCGCCTGTCGGGTGTGGGTGAGGGTGCGGTCGATCTCGTAGTTGCGTACGGCGGTCCGGGCACTGGGGCCGGTGGCGACGGGATCGGGCAGGGCGCCCGTCGCAGCTGCAGTCGCGGCCTCGTCCTGGCCTGCCTGGGCGGCGGCGTCTTCCGCGACGGCGGTGCCTTCGGGCGTGTTGCTGGCACTGCCGGGGACGCCGGAAGGCGGGGCCGGCCCGCCCTGGCTGGATTCGGAGGTCTGCTCGCTGCGCACGATGCCGGCGTCGGGGCCGTACTGCTCGCGCGCCTGCTCGGTCTCGGCGAAGTCCATGTCCACGCTGACCTGGGCGCTGACCCGGCCCGGTCCGGTCATCGGCGCCAACAGTTCCTGGATGCGCTGGACGTAGACGTTTTCCAGCCGGCGCTGCTGCTCGAAGCGGCGGGCGCCCTGGGCGTCCTCGCTGTCGGGGTCGGAGTCCGACAGCATCCGGCCGAGGTGGTCGACCACCGTGACCCGTTCCGGCGCCAGCATGGGGATGGAATTGGCGACCAGGTGCACGATCGCGTTGACCTGGCCGCGCTCCAGCGCCGCCCCGCCGGCCATGTTCAGCACCACCGAAGCCGAAGCCGGCTGGCGCTCGCGGGTGAACGCGCTGGGCTTGGGAATGGCCAGGTGCACCCGCGCCTCGCGCACCGGGCGCAGGGTGGCGATGGTGCGGGCCAGCTCGACTTCCATGGCGTGCTGGTAGCGCGCGCTCTCGACGAACTGGCTGGTGCCGAAGCCCTGGTCGCCCTGGAAGGACTCGAAACCGTTGCCGCTCAACTCGCCCGGCAGCCCCGCGGCCGCCAGTGCCAGCCGGGCCGGGCCGATCTGGTCGGTGGGGACCGACAGTGCCCCGCTGCCGGACTCGATCCGGAACGGGATGTTGGCACCGCGCAGCAGCTCGGACGCCTCCGCCGAACTGGCGGCATCGGGGCCGGCGAACACCGGCACGTAGTCCGGCTCCTGGGTCCAGAAAAACAGCCACAGGCCCAGCGCGATCGCCGCCGCCACCAGGGCGAACACCCCCAGCTGCCGGACCACGGGGATCTCCTGCAGCGGGCCGAGTTCCTTGAGGCTTTCAGCGGCGTTCTTCGGGAAGGGGATGACGCTCATCGGATCTGCCGGTCAAAAGGGGCGGAAGGGACGGTGTGGCGCAGGGCCTTACACCGGCATGTTCATCACGTCCTGGTACGCCTGGACCATGCGGTTGCGCACCTCCACCGTGGCCCGGAACGCCACCTGCGACTGCTGCATGGCCACCATCACCCGAGCCAGGTCGGCGTTGGGATCGCCCATCTCGAAGGCCTTCTGCATCGCGCCGGCGTGGTTCTGCGCCCCGCTGACCCCGTCGATGGCCTTGTTGAGGGTTTCCATGAACCCTGGCCCCTCGTTGCGCCCGACCTCGCCGGGGCGCTGGGCCCCGGGGTTGAGGAGCGAGGGGTCGATGGCCTTGGTCGGCGCGGCATCACGGCCCATCGCACCCATGCGCATTTCATGGGCGCGGATCTGGCTGAGGATGGAGGAGATGTCGGTCATGGC
>JAEWFH010000126.1 GCA_023388955.1 Pseudomonadota bacterium | reverse complement strand
CGGGAGCAGCGTGGCCGCGCTCCAGTCCGCGATCGCCTCGTCGGTGATGGCAATGATGCGCACCTCGTTGGGCGGCACCGGGCGGCCGACGCAGGTGCCGGCACCGTTCTCCGTCGCCTCGCGGGTGGATTGCAATTCGCGCCCCTCGACGATCGCGACCGGCAGGCACTCGGTGGCGCCGTACGGCGTCCAGAAGCCGGCGTCCTCCGGAAGCAGCCCGCGCAGTTGCGCCACCGTATCGGCCGGGACCGGCGCACCGGCGGACATCACCCGCCGGATCGTCGGCAGCGGCTCGCCGTGGCGCGCCAGCACCGCGACCAGCGCCGGCGAGCCGAACAACATGTCGACCCCGAAGCGCCGGATCGCATCGTGCAGCCGCCGCGGATCCGCCTTGGCCGGGCGCGTGGGATCCATGTCCGGGATCACCGAAGTGGTGCCCAGCGCCGGATCGAACAGCGCGAACGGCGGGAAGGTCGGCAGGTTCACGCTGCCGGGCTGGATCCCGAAGGCCTCGCGCAGCATCGCCACCTGGGCCACGAAATGCCGGTGGCGGTAGACCACGCCCTTGGGCACCCCGGTCGAGCCACTGGTGAACAGGATCGCCGCCACGTCGTCGGGCGCGGTGTCGGCCAGCTGCGGCCCGGCACCGGCGCCATCGGCCTCGACCCGGGCCAGCGTCACCCCGGCCAGGATCGCCCGCCGCCCCGTGGTCACCAGCACCCGCGCCTGGCGCGCCCAACCCAGCACGCGCCGCGCCAGCTGCGCCAAGGGAATGCCGATGAAGGCGTCGGCCTCCGCCTCCGCCAGGCACTGCCGCAGCGCCGCCTTGTTGATGCCCGGGTCCACCAGCACCGGCACCGCACCGGCCTTGAACAGCGCGAACATCAGCAGGAAGAACTCCGGCGAAGGCCGCACCATCACCACCGTGCGCGTGCCGCGGGTGATGCCGTGCTTGGCCAGCCCGGCCGCGATCGCATCACTGCGCGAGTCCAGCTCGCGGTAGCTCAGCGAGACGTCATAGCGCGCCAACCCGTCGCGGCCCCGGCTGCCGGGGCAATGCATCGCGATTACGTCCGGCTGCAGCGCCGCCAGCCGCGGCAGCGCCGCGGCGATGTTGCACGGTTCGGTCATGCCCGCAATTGTAGGCGTCGCGGCGCCCGCTCAGCCCGCCAACGGATGACGGTCGAGGAAGTCGCGGATCGCCGGCACCAGCACCTCGTGCTTGTCTTCCAGCACGTAGTGGCCGGCGTCCTCGAAGGCGTGGACCTCCGCCTGCGGCAGCGCCTTGCGGAAGCCGGACAGGAAGTGGTGGTCGAACACGAAGTCCTTCAGCCCCCAGCCCAGGAACGCCGGCCGGTCCGCGTACTCCGGCAATCGCCGCGCGACCTCCTGCAACAGCGGCCAGGCCCGGTCGCCCTCCGACAGCGGAATGTCCTGCATGAAGCGCAGCGTGCTGATCGCGTTCTGCCAGCCCTGGTAGGGCCCGATGTAGCCACGGCGCACCTGCGCCGGCAGCGAGCGCTCCGTCCCCAGCCACGCCGCCCCGCGCGCGAACAGGTTGAAGCGCCGGATCAACCAGCCCCCCAGCCACGAATCCCGTCCCATCGACAGCTGCCACGGCATCGGCTTCACGTCCGGCAGCGGGAACGCCGCCGTGTTGAGGATCACCAGCCGCTTCACCCGGGGCATGTGCCGCAGCGCCCAGCCGAAGCCGATCATCCCGCCCCAGTCGTGCACCGCCAGCGTGACCGGCCCGGCGATGCCCAGCGAGTCGAGCAGCGTGCCCAGGTCCTCCACCCGCGACTGCAGCGTGTAGTCGTAGCGCGGCTGCGCCGAGGGCGCGTCGTCCGGCCGGTCCGACAGGCCCATGCCGACGTGATCGGGCACGATGCAGCGGTAACGGTCGCGCAGGCCCAGCACCAGATGCCGCCAGTAGAAGCTCCACGACGGGTTGCCGTGGACCATGACGACGACCTCGCCATCGCGCGGGCCTTCGTCGAGGTAGCTCAGGTGGATGCCTGGGCGGACTTCGAGGCGGTGGGGGGTGAAGGGGTAGTCGGGGAGCTGCGAGGGCGTCATAGGCGAGGGGCGGTAACAGGGTCCACCCATTGTCCCTGTGCCGGTCGGGCTTGTCCTAGCTCATCGGGATCACGTCCGAGTGTTCGCCTGAATCTTTTGATGGAGCACCTCGATCAGACGCGGCCGGTCTTCGGCATTGATCACGTCCAAGCGAAGCTTCAGCTTTTTTTCCTTGCCACCGTCCATGAAGAACAAGTCCCGCACTTTGTCGGAGTCGCCTTCCATGCGAACCAGGTCACGATAGCGAATCATCTTAAGGCCCGCGGCGGGGGCGAGCTTCAACTCCAGGTGGTCCTGATACAGCCGCACCGGCTGGTGCTTCATGTTCCACATGCCCACGACGAATAAGAGGACCCCGATGCCCAGCGGCAGGCCCGTGCCTCCGTTCACTAGTAGAAAGGTACCGGCCAGCGCCGCGCAGATGCCACCGAAAACCTGCATGCCAGCCAGGGTGCTATTGAAGTCGAACGCGTAGTCGAGCTTCACCTCAAGCGCCCTTCGCAAATAGGTGCCGGCGCCGCTTGTCTAGCATGGCGCGGGCGCCCAAGAAGCCGACCAGGCCTATCGGCACGAACACCACCGCGCCCACCATATAGGTGATGCAGCCGGCGCGGACCTTGCCCAGCGCGACCAATACCGTGCCGATCACGTTGAGCAGCACGAACGGCACCAAGAACGGCACGATCGCCTTCATATCCGGGTTGGTGGTCAGCGACCACACGATCAGGCCATGGATGGCCAGCCCGAGGATCATTCGAATATCCATTTCGCATAGCTCCGTTGTGACGTAAGAAATCCGGGTAAAGGCGCTCTACTATTCCCAGAACTTGACCAGAATTGAGCCGATCGCTCCAAAGAAAATGCCGGTGCCAAGAACGGTGCACAGCAGCGGCCAGTACAGCTCCCACCAGCCCAGCGGCCCATTGTCGCGCCAGTCGAGGGTATACGGGTCGTCGGGGTCGACCTGGTTGGCCTGCTCGATCTCGGCCGGCCAGATCGGCTGC